>NZ_JADIZS010000035.1:0-53083 GCF_016704685.1 Candidatus Amarolinea dominans | reverse complement strand
GCCTTCCTGGCCGAGCAGATGATCGCCATGAACAAAGCGAAACAGATCGAGGTCAGGGGCTTCCTGGCCTGGCTGGCGCGGGAGATCGGCGTCGATCGACGTTTCAACAACAAGACCACCCTCCAAAACTACTTAGGCGACTATCAAAAGGGCGAGTCACATGCCACGCTGGAGGATCTGCTGGCCGTGCTGCGCCAGAACCGGCGCAAGCCAGGTTGTTGTTCCCAGCGCCCGTTGCTCCAGGAACGGTTGCAGGCCGAGCACGGAGCGAGCCTGGCGAAGCTGTTGCCGCTCAAAGCGCGCCTGGCCGCGACCGATCGATTGATTGATCAGGTGGTCTACACGCTCTACGGGTTGACCGACGACGAAATCGCCATCGTGGAGGGGCGGTAGCCAATTCGATCAGTTGACGCCCTGTCTTCCCAGTGCTACAATCCGTGTCAGACACGTTGCCAGTTGGACCCTGCTGATGATGGAGGCCAATCTATGACTATCATGTCGCCACGAACCATCGAAGCCGCTTACGAGAACGGTTTGTTGCGCCCATTGGAAGCGATCCAGGACTTCGGCAACCAGATCTACCTGGTGACGATCTTGAATCTCGACGTTTTTCGTGCCAAGGCGCGTCCCGAACGTGACCTGAGTCTACGCGGCAAATATCGCGGCTATCTGAGTAGCACCGACGAATTCTCGCTCGGCAAGCAAACTGAGAAAACACTGGAGCTTTGATTTCATTCAGCAGCGATCATCACGAGTTCGACCCGATTGACCGCGATGGCAGAGCACGGTTCTGGTGGATCAGGTAGTATGTAAATCACGCGCACCACATGATCTGCTTACCATGTGACCGGCACTGCTACAGTGCCGGTCATTTTTTTGGCCGCTGATCAGGTTCCAGACATCAAAACCGTGCTCCAGTGCCACGCCGAGGTGGACCCCCTGGTATGGCCTACGGGTTGACCGACGACGAAATCGCCATCGTGGAGGGGCGGTAGCCAATTCGATCAGTTGACGCCCTGTCTTCCCAGTGCTACAATCCGTGTCAGACACGCGTTGCCAGGATAGACCCTGCTGATGATGGAGGCCAATCTATGACTATCATGTCGCCACGAACCATCGAAGCCGCTTACGAGAACGGTTTGTTGTGCCCATCGCTATCTGCTCGAGTACTGCGGCGATGGAGCAGCCAAAACCCAATGCCTCGGTGGACAGACGAAATGTCGCTCAACCGGCAGGCGATACGGCCTGACCCATCCTTGTGGAGACTCACAGTGACGCTGAACGAACTCCTGGCCCGTGTCGAAGCCTTACGCGGCGAGGTGGACGCCTTGCGGCCGCTCGACCCGGAGCAAGAGGCGCGCCTGGTGCAGAAGCTGAACCTGGAGTGGAACTACCATTCCAACGCCATCGAGGGCAACACGCTGACGCTGGGCGAGACGCGGGCGTTTCTGCTCTACGGCATCACCGCGCAGGGCAAGCCATTTCGGGATTACCTGGACATCCGGGGGCATCACGACGCCATCCGCTACCTGGAAGAGTTGGTGCGCGGCGGCGAGGCGCTGACCGAGGCCGCGATCCGTGAGCTACACCGCATCTTGCTCGTGGAACCATACGACGTAGACGCCATCACCGCCGATGGTTGGCCCACGCGACGTCGCATCGCCATCGGCTGTTACAAGACGGCCCCCAACCACGTCCGCACCACCACGGGCGAGACGCACTTCTATGCCACGCCCCTGGAAACGCCCGCGCTGATGGGTGAGTTGCTGGCCTGGTATCGCCGGGAGGCGCAAGCCGGTGCGCTGCATCCCCTGGTGTTGGCCGCCACATTCCACTACCGTTTTGTCGCCATCCATCCCTTCGACGACGGCAATGGCCGCATGGCCCGGCTGCTGACCAATCTCATTCTCATGCAGCACGGCTTTGTGCCGGTGGTCATCCCGCTGGAGGCACGCGGCGATTATCTGCTGGCGTTGGAGCGAGCCGATGCCGGCGACCTGGCCGATTTCGTCCAGTTGGTGGGCCGGGAGCTGATCCGCTCGCTGACCTTGACCCTGGCCGCGGCGCGCGGCGAACCGCTGGAGGCGGCCGGCGGCCTGGAGCGCCGGATCCAAAGGCTGCGGGAGCAGTTGGCGGCCTATAAGGCCGTTCCCGTTCAGGACTGAGACCGGCGTGTTCGCACGAAGTCCATGAACTCGCGGAAACCGGTCAGGAGGTCGGCGCTGAAAGGCGCAGGCTCGACATCGTTCTGCGAGCCGTTATGGAAGTGGCGGGGATAGGTGGACACGTTGCGCCAGGCGGTGTTGGGGAAGTTATCATAGCTGCCCCATCATCTCCAGCAAGATGTGGCGTTGGTCTTCCAGGTAGTCGAACCGGAAGTAATCGTCGAAAGCTTCGGGTTCGTGGAAACGGCCCGCCTGGACAGCCTGATCCAGTTCGGCGACGGTTCGCACGCCGTATCGGTGGGCCAGCGTGAACAGCTCACTCTCTACGAGTCGTAGCTTGCGCTCCAGGTAGAGTTGCAAGCTATCGCGTTCGAGTTGGGCCGGCGTCGTATTCAGGCGAGTGGCGACTTGTTCGAGTATCATCGGATGACCCTCCCATTTCTCGCCAGTATTGTACCTGACCGGCGCCGGCGCGTCAAGGAAAGGCTCGAAAGTGCAGCTATTCCATAATATAGCACACATTCAACCACCCGGGAGCACAGAGAACACAAAGAAACGGCAGATCAGACGCAAATCGGCAACTTCTCTGCGTTCTTTGTGATCTCTGTGGTCAAAAACCCGGCTACATTTGGAACTGCTGGTTGGCGGTTCGGGTCGGTTGACAATCCAGGGGGTTGGGTGTAGACTGAAAACAGCGACGGGGTCACGATTTGCGCTACACCTGACGGTGGGCGTTGGGTGGCGATATCTTCCGCACTATTTTGTGCAAAGGAGCGACTCTATGAGTGTTATCGAAGTTTCTAAGCTGACCAAGTATTACGGAAAAGCGCGGGGCATCGAGGATGTCTCTTTCAGTGAGGAAGAAGGCGAAATCTTCGGCTTCATTGGGCCAAACGGCGCCGGGAAATCCACCACCATCCGCCTGTTGCTGTCGCTGATCCATCCAACCAGTGGCAGCGCCAAAGTTTTTGGCAAAGATGTGGTCACCCACGGCCCGGAAATCCGCCGCGATATCGGCTACCTGCCTTCGGAAGTCTATTACTACGAAGGGATGAAAGTCGTTGACTTGCTCAAGTATTCCGCCAGCTTTTATAACGGCGACTGCACCCAACGCATGCACGAGCTGTCCGAAACCATGGAACTGGAGATGAACCGCCGCATTAGCGACCTGTCGTACGGCAACAAGAAGAAGGTCGGCATCGTGCAGGGCTTGCTGCACAGCCCTAAACTGCTCTTCCTGGATGAGCCGACCAGCGGCCTCGATCCACTCATGCAACGCAAGTTCTTCAACCTGATCCGTGAAGAAAATGCCCGCGGCGTGACCGTTTTCTTCTCTTCGCATATTTTGGGCGAAGTGCAGCGCTTATGCACCCGGGTGGGCATCATCCGCGAGGGCAGCATCGTCGAAATCTCCGACATCCGCACCCTGCAGAAGAATAACTACAAAAAGGTGCATGTGACGGCTGAAGGGCTGACTCGGGCCTCCTTTGATCTGCCGGGAGTGACCAATGTGCAAGTGGAAAACAGGTCGGTGAATTTCTTCTTCAAGGGCGACATCAACGCGGTGCTGCAAAAAATCAGCGGAATCCCGGTTGCCGATGTGACCATCGAGGAGCCGACGCTGGAAGAAATCTTCATGCACTACTACGAATAGGCGGAGACCATGAACGCAAACATCTACAGACATGAATTCCGCACCCGACTGAAATCGGTGGTCACCTGGTCGCTGTCTGTGGCAGCGCTCCTCGTTATCTTTTTCTCCTTTTTTTCGGCATTTGCCGATCAGGCTGCGCTGATGAACGCATTCCTGGCAAGATACCCACAGGAATTGCGGGCCGCCTTCGGCATGGATAACATGGACCTGGCCACCGTGCTGGGTTATTACAGTTTTATTTTCCTGTTCGTCCAACTCTGTCTGGCGATCCAGGCCGGCAACTACGGCTTTGGGCTGGTCTCGATTGAAGAAAATGAATTGACCGCGGACTTCCTGTTGAGCAAACCGGTCAGCCGCACGCAGATACTGACCAGTAAACTGCTGGCCGCGCTGACCAGCCTGACCATCACCAACCTGGTCGTGTGGGTGATTAGTTTCGTCGTCATCGCGCTCTTCCGCGGCGAGCACGAGTACGAGACAGGCACGCTGCTCCTGCTGCTGATCAGCATCGTGATTCTCCAACTCTTTTTCCTGAGCGTCGGACTGGTCATTTCGCTGCTGGTCAAGCGTGTGCGCAGCGTCACGCCGTATGCCCTCGGCCTGGGATTCGGTTCATACGTGTTGAGCGCGTTCAGCGGCATCTTTGGCGATGTGAAACTGGAACTGATCACGCCTTTCAAGCACCTGGATGCGGCCTACATCGTCCAGCATGGCGCCTATGACACGCCGCTGGTGCTGCTCAACGCAGCGGTCACCCTGGTTGCGCTGGCGGTCAGTTATCGGCTGTACATCCGCCGCGACATTCCGGCTGTATCGTAAGGAGACGCACGATGAACATCTTTCTTCGTGAACTGAAAGCCAACTTCAAATCGCTGCTGATCTGGAGCGTCATTATCGCGCTGATGATCATGATGGCGGTGGCGAAATTTTCCGCCTTTGCCGGCGACCCCGAGATGCTGAAAATGCTCGATTCCATGCCCCCGGCGCTGCTGGATGCCTTGAGCATGAGCGCCTTCAACCTGACCACGTTGAGTGGTTTCTATGGCATCATGTTTATCTATTTTGGTTTAATGAGTGCAATCGCAGCCGCGATGTGGGGCAGCGACATCATCTCCAAGGAAGAGCGCGACCGGACGGTCGAGTTTTCGCTTGTGCTGCCAGTGTCGCGCAGCAGAGTCGTCACAGCCAAGGCGCTGGCCGCCCTGGTCAATTGCATCGCCTTCGTGCTGATCACCTGGGCGGTGACGCTTGTGGCGGTGCGGTCGTACCAGCCCGACCAGGCCTTCTACGACTTCCTGGCGCTCGAAATGCAGGCCATGTTGGCGCTCGAACTGATCTTCCTTGCCATCGGGCTGCTGCTGGGCTGTGCCATGAAGCAGTACAAACGCTCCGGCTCAACCGCCATTGCCATCATCCTGACGACGTACTTCATGTCCATCATCTCCGGTATGCAGGAGGGTCTGGATTTTCTCAAATACTTCACGCCGTTCAAGTATTTCGACGCCGGGGAACTCCTCCGCACTGGGAAGATGGACGGGGCGTATCTGATTCTCTCGGCCGCGATCATCGTCGTGTGCGTGGCGGCGGCCTATTGGATGTACAACAAGCGTGATTTATACATTTAGCCTTCATCACTTGGAATTCTCCTTGCAACCGCTCACCTATCACGCTGAAACCGATCCACGCCGCTGGAATGATCTGCTGGCGGGGCTGCCCACACACCATCTGCTGCAAAGCTGGGAGTGGGGCGAGATCAAGCGCCAGACCGGCTGGTGGGCGCATCGCTTGTTCTTCGCACGCCAGGGCGCGGTCGTGGCCGCGGCGCAGGTGTTGACACGACGCCTGGGCCGTCTGCCGCTGGCTGTGCAATACGTGCCCAAAGGCCCGGCGCTCGATTATGCGGACCCCGTGTTGACGGTGCAGGTACTGGCCGCGTTAGAGGATTATGCCCGTCGCAGCCGCGCCATCTTTCTCAAGATGGACCCTGACGTGCCGGATGATACCCTGCGCGGCCGCGCCATTCTCGATCTGCTGCGCCATCGCGGTTGGCAGGCTGCCGCGGAGCAGGTGCAGTTCAAGAACACGGCGCTGCTCGATCTGACCGCCGGCGCCGACGCCGTGCAGGCCGGCTTCAAGCAGAAGTGGCGCTACAATGTGCGCCTGGCCGGTCGCAAGGGGGTGACGGTGCGCGCGGGCACGGAGGCCGACCTGGCGACTTTCTACCGGCTCTACGCGGAGACCGGCGGCCGCGATGGTTTCCTGATTCGCCCGCAGACCTATTACCACGACGCCTGGCAGACGCTTCTACAGAGTCAGGGGCAGGTGGGCGGCTGTCTTCTGCTGGCCGACAGCGGCGCAGAGACCGTCGCCGGCCTGTTCATCGCCCGTTTTGCGCGCACGGCCTGGTATCTCTACGGCGCGTCCAGCAGTCAACAGCGCGAGGCCATGCCCAACCATCTGCTGCAATGGGAGGCGATGCGCTGGGCGCTGGCGCAGGGCTGCACGACCTATGACCTGTGGGGGGCGCCGACGGAGATGGTTGAAAGCGACCCGCTGTGGGGGGTCTGGCGTTTCAAAGAGGGGTTCGGGGCGCGTTTCGCCCCGCACATCGGCGCGTTTGATTTTGCCCCCTCCGGCCTGACCTACTACCTCTACACCGTCGCCATGCCCAGGGTGCTGAGCTTGATGCGGCGTGGCCATTTGGTTTGACGATGCGGCTGCTCTGACGTATGATAAGTGCCCCGCTGTGGCCGCCAATCAACCATCAATCGGAACTGCACGTCTATGCAACAGATCCAAATCAGCCGGCGCACCGTGCGCCCTGGGGCGCCGGCTGCTGACCACCCTGGTCATTCTGCTCGCCATTGCCTACCTGACGCAATTAGGGCTGCTGATGGCGGAGCGCGGGCGCCAGGGTGTGCCGGCCGCCCTCTGGAGCGCCGCCGGCCAGGCGCTGGGCGCCACCTTCGACTACCTGTTCCGCCACCCCACCACCTATTACTGGCAAAAAGCCTACCAACCGGCCTTTGCCCTGGTCTGGACCTTTTTCTCGCGCAGCGCCGGGCTTCTCCTGGTCTCCCTGCTGCTGGCTGCCCTGATCGGCGTGCCGGTCGGCATCGGTGTCGCACGCAGCGGCCGCGCCCGCAACCGCTCATTGGTCTTGCTCCTCTCCATTCTTGGCGTCTCCACCCCCAGCTTCATCCTGGCCATGCTCTTCTGGATGCTCAACATCAGCGTCCACCGCACCTTCGAAATCACGGTGTTGCCGCAGACCGGCTTTGGCTGGGATGCGCACCTGCTCATGCCGGCGCTGGTGCTTGCGGCCCGCCCGCTGGCGCAGATCGTGCAGGTGACCTATCTCACCCTGGCCGATGTGCTGGGACAGGATTACATTCGGGTGGCCTACAGCAAGGGCCTCAGTGACCGCGGCGTGCTGCTGCGCCATGCCCTGCGCAATGTCTGGATTCCGGTGCTCACCACCCTGGGCACCTCGCTGCGCTTCTCGCTCGCCAGCCTGCCGGTGGTCGAATCGTTCTTCGTCTGGCCGGGCGTGGGGCAAATTCTCCTGCAAACGATCGAGAGCAGTAACCGCGCCCTCGTCACCGACCTGGTGGTCACCCTGGGCATCCTCTTCCTGCTGATCAACCTGGCCCTGGAGATGCTCTTCCCGCTGCTCGACGCACGGTTGCGCACGACGCCCAGCACAGACCTGTTCGAGGAACGGCAGACCGGGCGGCGCTGGCTCGAAGGGCTGTCGGTCTCCCTGCGTGAAACCTGGACCGGCCTGCGCCAGTTGCTGCCCGGCGTCCGGCGTCATGATGAGCTGCCCACGCTGACCGCGGCCATCAGCCAGGAGAGCGGATCGGCGGCCGAATTGCCACCCACCCACGGTGCGCGCCGCCTGCTGTACAACACGGTGACCAACCCGGCTCTGATGGCGGGCACCCTGCTTGTGGCCGGGCTGATCGGCCTGGTCGTGGCCGGTGATCGCCTGACGCCCGCCAATCCCTACGAAACGCACGGCGTGCTGATGATCGAAGGCGTCATCGCCGCACCGCCCTTCAAGCCTTCCAGCGTCTTTCCCTGGGGCGCCGACCCGGTTGGCCGCGACATCCAGGCCCTGGTGCTCGGCGGCGCGCGGCGCACCCTCACCCTGGCCTTTTTTGCCATGCTCGCGCGCATGGTCATCGGCACCCTGTTGGGCACGCTGGCCGGCTGGTGGCGCGGCGGTTGGCTCGATCGCCTCGTCCAGGGCGCCATTGCCGTGTGGGCCGCGTTCCCGGTGACGCTCTTTGCGCTGATCCTGATCCTGGCGCTGGGTATTCAACAGGGCATGGGCGTCTTCATCATCGGCGTTTCGGTCGTGGGCTGGGGCGAAATCGCGCAGTTCGTGCGCGGCCAGGTCATCGGCCTCAAACCACAGCCCTACATCGAAGCGGCCCGCGCAACCGGCGCGCGCACCATACACCTGCTCTCACGCCACATCCTCAGCGTGCTGCTGCCCTCGCTGCTCGTCCTCTCCATCCTGGAGATGGGCGGCGTGCTCATGCTGCTGGCCGAGCTGGGCTTTCTCAACATCTTCATGGGCGGCGGTTTCCGCGCGGCCATTGCGGAAACAGGCCAGATGCAGTCGGTTGTCTATTTCTTCTCCGACGTGCCCGAATGGGGCGCACTGCTGGCGAACGTGCGCAACTGGTGGCGCTCCTACCCCTGGCTGGGGTGGTATCCGGGCCTCGCCTTCTTCATCGCCATCCTCAGCTTCAATCTGTGGGGGCAGGGCATGCGGCGCTTCCTGGATGACACCCGCGCCAACGTCAGCCGCCTGTTCAACCGCTACACCGTCACCGTGAGCGTCGGCGCGGTAGTCGGGCTGATCCTGCTCTTGCGCGCCACCTCGCCGCTCGGCATCTATCGCAGCCAGGCGACCGCCTTCGACACGACGCGCGCCTTGCAGGATATCCAGCAACTGGCCTCGCCCGCGTTCGAAGGACGGGAAACCGGCACGCCCGGTGCGCAAAAAACGGCCGCCTACATCGCCGAGCGGATGCAGGAGATCGGTCTCTTCCCGGCCGGCGCCAAAGTAAACGGACAGGAAACCTTCATTGTGAGCAACACCACCCCCCGCGCCCATCTGCGCCAGACGCCCACCCTGGAGATTTTGGGCAACCAGGGCGACGTCACCCAGGCGCTGACCTATCGCCAGGACTTTGTCGAATACGTGGGGCGCGGCCTGGCCTATGCCCGGCGCTCCACCTTTGGCCGTGCCGAGGGCGTGGTGATGGGCCTGGTCAGCGGCCGCGACCCGGAAACGACCGCCAGCGACCACTACGGCATGAACCAAATGTCGTTGCGTGACAAAATTTTGATCGTGCGTCCCCAAGATGCCGAGCGCATCAATACGGCCGCCGCGGCCGGCTTCCTGGTGGTGTCAGATGATCCCCTACTCATGCAGCGCAAAGTGCTCTATGGCGGCAACGAAGGCCGCGTGCCGATGATGATCGTGACCACGGCCATAGCCGACCGCCTGCTGGCCTCAACCGGCAGCAGCATGGCCCAACTGGAAGCGGCCGCAGCCAGCCTCAAGGCCGGCGAGGTGACGCTGACGCCAGCCGGCGATCCGGTGCGCATGGTGATCGAAGCCGAAATTTCGGATGGCATCAGCGAGCAGTACTATCATGTCGTCGGTTTCATCCCCGGGCAGGCGGCCGAGATGGGGCTGGACAGCCAGGTCATCATGGTCACCGCGTCCTACGATGGCGTGGGCGTGGGGCCGGACGGCGCGTCATATCCAGGCGCCAACGACAACGCCAGCGGCGTAGCGACGATGCTGGAACTGGCGCGGGCGCTCAAGAACAGCCCGTACCAGCCCAACAAGACCGTGGTATTCGTGGCCTGGGCCGGCGGCGAGCGCAACGAGGGCCTCAGCGTCTTCAACGTCATGGCGGCCAAGATCGGCTTCAGTTCCCTGCATCTGGAGGCGGTGATCGAATTGAGCGGTGTGGGCGGCGGCAGCGGCGATGCGTTGGCCCTGGGCCAGGGGAGCAGCTTCCGCCTGGTGCAGCTCTTCCAGGATGCCGCCGGCCGCCTGGGCGTTGCCACCACCACGCGCGGCCGCGACCCCCACTTTGGGCAACCCGCACCGCCCGGCTTTGGTGGCCGCAGCGCACTCACCATGTACCTGAGTTGGGACGGCTCTGATGCGCTGGCCGAGACACCGCAGGACACTCCCGACGCGATCGAACTGCCCAAGTTGGAGCAAGCCGGACGCACCGCGCTGCTTGCCCTGCACACCCTCAGCCGCGAGGTCAACTATTAACACGCCGCTGCTTCCATGACCATCAGCAAAGATTCGTCGCCGCCGCGCTTTGCGGCCTTGCGCAACCGCGATTTCAGCCTGCTGTGGACCGGGATGCTGGTCTCCACCGTCGGCTCGCAGATGCAACTGACCGCCGTCAATTGGCATGTCTTCGAACTGCTCAGGGGCAGCACCTACACGCTGCAGCTGTTCGGGGGCGAATTTGCCCTGAGCGGCGAGGCGCTCGGCTTGGGCACCCTGGGCCTGGTACGCGTGATCCCCATCGTCCTCTTCGCTCTCATCGGCGGTGTGCTGGCCGACACCCTGGACCGCCGCCGCCTGCTGTTGGTCACCCAGGCCGCCGCGACCCTCTTCGCCGGGATATTGGCCTATCTGAGCCTGCGCGGAGAGGCCAGCGTGACCGCCATCTACCTGCTGACCGCCGCGGGCGCGGCCGCGGCGGCCTTCGACAACCCGGCGCGGCAAGCACTGGTGCCCAACCTGGTGCCGCGCGAGCATCTGACCAACGCCGTCAGCCTGAACACGTTGGTTTGGCAGATCGGCAGCGTGATTGGGCCTGCGCTGGCCGGCCTGATGGTGTCCGCCATTGACATTGGCTGGGTCTACGCGGCCAACGCCATCTCCTTTGGCGCGGTAATCCTGGCGCTGCTCCTGATGCGCTACCGGGGCCGCGCCGCCGCCAACAACACCGGCCTGGGCTGGCCGGCCGTGGCCGAGGGGCTGCACTTCACCTACAGTCAGCGCATCATCTGGGGCACCATGCTGCTCGATTTCCTGGCGACCTTCTTTTCCTCCGCGCGCACGATGCTGCCCATCATCGCCAGCGAGGTGGTGCATGTGGGCGTGCAGGGCTACGGGCTGCTTTCAACCGCTCAGTCGGTCGGGGCCATCGTTGCCGGCGCCATCACCTCGTACCGGGGCGAGATCAAACGCCAGGGCCATGTGCTCCTGGTCAGCGTTGCCATCTACGGCGTCGCCACCCTCTTCTTCGGCCTGACGGCCAACTTTTATCTCTCCTACTTCCTCTTTGCCCTGACCGGCGCGGCCGACACCGTTTCCACCGTCATTCGCGGCACCATCCGCCAGGTGCTCACGCCCGACCATCTGCGCGGACGCATGACCGGCGTCAATATGATCTTCTTCATGGGTGGCCCGCAGTTGGGTGAAATGGAAGCCGGCCTGGTCGCCAGCGCGTTCGGCGTCCCCTTTGCCATTGTCAGCGGCGGGCTGGCCACCGTGCTCCTCACCGGCTGGGTGGCGTGGCGCTATCCTAAATTGCGGGCCTACGAAGCGTCGCATGGTATAATAACGTAACTTTTGGGGGGGCGCCACACGTGACTACCGGTCTCACGGTCATTTTGACCCACGAACATGCCGATTTCGACGCCCTGGCGGCCATGCTGGCAACCTGGAAACTGAACCCCCAGGCTGTCCCCATTTTGCCGGGCCAGCTAAACCGCAACGTGCGCGAATTCTTGACCCTCTACCGCAGCGCCCTGCCGTTCGTGGCGGCCGCCGATGCGCCGCCGCGCCGCGTGGTCCATGCCCTGGTGGTAGACACGCAAAGTTTTGCGCCACCGCGCCGCATGTCGGCGCAAACCAGCGTTGAGATCGTGGATCATCATGCATTGCAGATCACCCTGCCGCCCGACTGGACCCACACCGGCGACAAGGTGGGCGCCACGACAACGCTGCTGGTGGAACGCCTGCAAAACGAACGTATCCCGCTGACCACGATCGAGGCCACCTGCCTGCTGCTGGGCATCTACGAAGACACGGGCACGTTGACCTACAGCGCCACCACCGCGCGTGACGCCGCGTGCGTGGCCTGGCTGCTGCAACCAGCGCAGGGCGCTAATCTCGAAGTGGTCAACCGATTCCTGCACCACTCGCTGACCGCTGAGCAAAAGGCCCTGCTCGATCAGCTCATCGCCAACAGCGAACCGTTCGAGTTCGGCAGCCAGCCGGTCATCATCGCCTGGGCCAGCTTGCCCACCTTCAACGATGAAATCTCGACCCTGGCGCACCGCGTGCGCGATTTCTACGAGCCGGCTGCGGTCTTTCTGCTGGTTGACCTGGGCGATCGCATCCAGGTCGTGGCGCGCAGCAGCAGCGACGCGGTGGATGTCGGCGTGATTGCGTCAGCGCTGGGGGGCGGTGGTCATCGGCGCGCTGCCGCGGCGCTGGTGCGCGGGCGCAGCCTGCGCGAGGTGCGGACGACCCTGGTAGATTTGCTGCAGCAGCACGTGCGCCCTTCGGTGACGGTCAGCGAGATTATGTCACGCGGGCTGCAGACCCTGTCGCCCGACATGACGATTGCCGACGCCGCGGCGCGCATGCAGCGCTTCGGTTTCGAGGGCTTTCCGGTGGCCGACTTGAGCCAGGTCGTGGGCATGTTGACCCGCGGCCAGGTGGACCGCGCCTTGCGCCACGGCCTGGCGCAGGCGCCTGTCGCCCAGGTCATGAGCAAAGGCAGCATCAGCGTGGCGCCGGAGGATGGCATCGAAGTCTTGCAGCGTCGCATGATCGAAAGCGGCTGGGGCCAGGTGCCGGTGGTCAACCGGCAGACCGGCGCGCTGATCGGCATCGTCACCCGCACCGACCTGATCAAGCTGTGGGGCACGCCGCTGCCCACACGCCCGGCCGCGGACATGAACGCGAAGATGGAAACTCTGCTGCCCGCGGCGTTGATCAAACTGGTGCGCCGTGCGGGCGAGGCCGCGGCCGATTTGAACTACCCCATGTACGCGGTGGGCGGCTTCGTGCGTGATCTTTTGCTCAACGTCCCCAATTTTGACATTGACCTGGTGGTCGAAGGGGATGCGATCGGCCTGGCGCGGCGCCTGGCGAGCCTGTATGGCGGCCGCGTGCGTTCACACAAACGCTTCGGCACGGCCAAATGGATTCTCAGCGCCGATGGCAAGCCCGAGCCGGCGGACGCAAGTGAGCAAAGCAGCGAAGAGGAAGATGAGGAGTACCGGCCGGCGCAGATCAGCGGCGTGGATGGCGCCGCGCCGCCGGTGCCCAGCCTCGATTTCGTCACCGCGCGCACCGAATTCTACGAACACCCCACCGCGCTGCCCACCGTGGAGCGTTCTTCGATCAAACTCGACCTGCACCGGCGCGACTTCACGATCAACACCCTGGCCATTCACCTCGACCCGCAGCATTGGGGCGAGCTGCTCGATTTCTACGACGGGGTGGGGGACCTGAACAACGGTATCATCCGTGTGCTGCACAGCCTGAGTTTCATCGAAGACCCCACACGCATCCTGCGCGCGGTGCGTTTCGAGCAGCGCTTTCATTTTCAGATCGAGGCGCGCACCGAGCAACTGATTGCCGACGCGCTTGATCTGCTGCCCAAGGTCAGCCCGGCGCGGGTGCGGCATGAGCTGGAGTTGATCCTGGAAGAGGCCGAGCCGGAACTGGCGCTGGCGCGTTTGCAGCAGATGCAGGTACTCGCACACCTGAATGCGCACCTGGTCTATGACCGCTGGTTGGCCGACCGCTTCGTTGATCTGCGCCATCTGCGCATGGACCGCCAGTTGGCGGGCGACCCGCAGGCGGTGGCAGGGGAAGAATTGCCGCGCCTCTACCTGGCGCTGATGCTCTTCCGCCAGCCGGCCGAGGCCGATCAACAGGTGCATGAGCGCTTGCGCCTGCGCCATGACACCATGCGCCTGCTGAGCGACCTGCGCGCCTTGCAGCGCCATCTGGCCGACCTGGGCCGGCCGCTGCTGCGCGCCAGTCAGATAGATGAGATCTTGCGCCCAATCAGCGCCGCGGCGCGGCTGGTGCTGCGCGTCGCCAGCGAATCGTGGCTGGTGCAGCAGCGCATAGACCTCTACGAACGCAACCTCAAGCAGGTGACGGTAGAGCTGGACGGTCATCGGCTGCGCAAACTCGGTCTGCCGCCCGGCCCACTCTATCGCCAGATTCTGCAGGCCGTGCGCGCCGCGCGTCTCGACGGCGAGGTGCATGACCTGGCCGGGGAGATGGCTCTGGCGCGGCGGTTGGCAGAGAGAGGGGATGCGGAAGCGCAGAGTGCAGAGTACAAAGTGCAAAGCGCAGAGCGATAGCCCTTCGGTTTGGGATCGCAGCCTTGGGATTCTTCCTTTAGTAATTTACCAGTTAACTTCTTGCACAGGGAGCAAGGATTCTCTTGCCACGAATGGCACGGAGGCAGAGGGGCCAATTCGTGAAAATTCGTGAAATTCGTGGCAAAGAATGCCCGCATCCTTCTCTCAAAGTACACGGATCAACACGGATACTCTCACCCATGTCCAATTCGTGTTAATTCGTGAAATTCGTGGCAAAGAATGCTCGCATCCTTCTTTTTTATTTCTCCGCGTCCTCTGCGGTGCGTGTCGCCTCAACGACAATCACCGGTTCACACGTCACCGGGAAATTGACGGAGTTGGCGATGAAGCACAGCTCATGGGCGCGGGCGTGCAGGTGCGCAGCCAGGGCCGGGTCGGCGCCAGGCTGGATCGTCACTGTGGGCAGCAGCACGACCGAAGTAAAATGACCGCCGCCATTCGGCGTCTCCGCCATGACGCCGCGGGCCTGGTCTTCATAGGCCACCACCACCACACCCGCGTCTGCGGCCAGGTGTAAATACCACAGCATGTGGCAGGCCGCCAACGACGCCACCAGCAGGTCTTCCGGGTTATAGCGCGTGCGGTCGCCGCGAAACGCGGGGTCGGCCGAACCGGCGATCACTGGCTTGCCGGCCGCCGTGATCTCGTGTGCGCGCGCGTAGGCGCGGTAGCTGCTGGTCCCCTGCCCCAGGTTGCCGGTCCAGGTCACCTGAACCGCGTACGTGTGTTCGTGCTGAGTCATATGTCTTTATCCAAACCTACGCGTGCAACGCCGACGCAAATCCATGCACCGCAATCACCCACCGCAACGATCCCCGATGCAACCGCAACCCCAGATAGCACACTACGTTGATCGTTTTGCACACCGCAGGACAAAAATCCTGTGCATCCTGCTCATCCTGTCCAAATCGGCTTGCAAGGTGAGCTGCATATCATCCATTTTAATCGCACTCACGCCGGCAGACAAAATGCACATGTTCGGACCAGGCTATACTAAGGAGGGATCTCATGATGACCGTTTTCTCATCTCGCAGGCAGCGTCAGCTAAGACTAATGAGCGGCGCCATCGCTATTCTCCTCACCGGAACGATCGTCTTCGTTTGGGTGTGGCTAAACACCTCGTTTCCAGCCAATTCGACCCTCGATACCATTCTATGCCAACACCTACCCCTGACAGATCGTCAGGTGGCTGTGCGGCGCAATCTGCCAGCATCATTCGTGCCTGAGCTGCGCGCAGCTCTTGGACTATCCAATGCCGAGATCTGTCTGTTGCCGGATGACAAACTGACGCAAGCCGTGTACAAGACAGATCATCCCAAGCCTGACTCTCCCGGGGAAGCGGTGACTTTTCGCCGCCTGCAGCTTCAGGATGAGAACGGATTTGTGCCGGCCGATGGCCTGGCGCGAGCCGGCGAGCACGTTCGTCAAATGCGCATTGGCGACGGCGCGGACCCTGACAGCGGCGGAATCTCACGTGGGTCGTGGATATGGCTGGGGCCAGGCAACATCGGCGGCCGCGTGCGCGCCATCGTCATCAGCCCATCGAACTCGGCCCTGATGTGGGCGGGCAGCGTGTCCGGCGGCATCTGGCGGTCAACCAACGGCGGGGTCTCCTGGGGGCCGGTAGATGATTTCATGGCGAACCTGGCAGTTTCCACACTGGTGATGAGTCCGAGCAACAGCAGCATCATGTATGCCGGGACGGGAGAAGGCTTCTACAATGCGGATAGAATACAGGGCGCCGGTGTCTTCAAGAGTACGGACGGCGGCACGATCTGGTCACAATTAGGCTCGACGACCAGTGCAGACTGGTATTACGTCAATCGCCTGGCGTTCGCACCCAATGGCAACATCCTGGTGGCGGCTACGAGCAGCGGTTTGTGGCGAAGCACGGATGGCGGCGCGACGTGGAGCCGCCGAACCACGACGCGAGCTTTGGATGTAAATTTCAATCCCGCGGACAACAGCAAAGCTATCGCCAGCGGCTCGGAGGGAAGCGCCTGGTATTCGAACGACGGCGGGGTCAACTGGACGGCTGCCACTGGCATACCTGTCCTAGATTGGCTGGGACGGGTGGAGGTAGCCTATGCCCCTAACAACCCTGCCCTCGTTTATGCGTCGGTGAATCGCAACAGCGGTGAAATTTGGAGCAGCACCAACGGCGGGCAGACCTATGCGCTCGTCAATACCGGCAACAGTTACCTGGGCGGGCAGGGGTGGTACGACAACATCATTTGGGTTGACCCCACGAACGCCAATACACTGATCGTGGGCGGCATTGATCTGTGGCGCAGCACGAATGGCGGAAGTTCGCTGACGAAGATCAGTCAATGGTGGAGCGCGCCGTCCTCTGCCCATGCCGATCATCATGCGATCGTTGAATCTCCGGGCTTCAACGGCGGCACGAACAAGATCGTTTTCTTCGGCAACGATGGCGGCGTCTACAGGGCCGACAATGTGTACACGGTTCTGGGCACCACCGGCTGGCAGGAGTTGAACAACAACCTGGGCATCACCCAGTTCTATGGCGCAGCCGGCAACCCAACGAGCGGCGTGATCGTGGGCGGCACACAGGATAACGGAACCTTGCGTTTCAACGGCAACACGGAAACCTGGAGCACGATGTATGGCGGTGATGGTGGTTTCTCGGCTGCTGATCCATCTGACCCGAATTACTTCTACGGTGAATATGTCTATGCGTGGGTTCATCGCAGCAGCGATGCGGGCAGTACGTCCGAATTCATCAGCGGTATCTATTGGGATGGCAGCCAGTGGACTTGCCTCTCGGCTCCTTATCGCATCGATGACGCGTGCAACCGCACCGCCAATTTCATCGCCCCATTCATTCTGGATCCCAATACCCCCAATCGCCTGCTCGTCGGCGGCAGATCCCTGTGGCGCAGCAACGATCCGAAGACGGCCAACACGGGTACGACGGGTCCCTCCTGGGCCAGCATCAAAGCGCCGATTAGCGGCGACTACAATATCAGCGCCATTGCCGTTGCGCCCGGCAACTCGGACATCGTGTGGGTGGGGCATAACAATGGTAATGTCTACAAGACAGCCAACGGCACCGCAGCTTCACCAACCTGGACGCAAGTGGATACCAACGCGCCCGGTTTACCCAATCGCTACGTGATGCGCATCACCATTGACCGCAACAGCGCCAACACGGTCTACGTGACGTTTGGTGGTTTCAGCCCCGACAATGTCTGGCGCACCACCGACGCCGGCAGTTCCTGGAGTGACCGCACCGGCTCAGGCTCCAGTGGACTGCCCGACGCGCCGGTGCGCAGCCTGGTGATTCATCCCAGCAATTCCAACTGGCTCTACGTTGGCGCCGAAGTCAGCGTCTTCGTCAGTGAAAACGCCGGGGTTAATTGGACCGTGCCTCACGAGGGACCGGCCAATGTCTCGGTGGATGAGTTGTTCTGGATGAACACTGCGCTTGTCGCGGCCACGCATGGACGTGGCCTGTATCGGGCGGAGACAGTGGGCCAGGCGTGCTATGACTTCGATCACAACGGTCAGGTAGATGCCCTCGACATCACAGCGGTTGCCAGCCGTTGGCGCAATGCAGCCTTATACAATCCAACCTACGATGTGGCCGCCCCCTTCGGCGTGATTGACATCATTGATATCGTGACCGTGTCCGCACACTGGGGTTTGAGCTGCTGATCGAGTGAAGCCCGCTGAAAAAAGTTGACAGAGTTCTGCCAAAACTTGACAGACTCATGACAGACAAAATCTGGTATACTGTTCATGGCTCACTGTTTACTGTCTCATTGACAAAACTGGACATCGAAAGGCGGACGATCATGGCGACATTTGTATCTCAGTATGCAGGGCTTCACAAATGGTTGCGGGGGAGTGCAGCCAGCCGTAGACGACATGGCTGGGTGATAGGCATACTGATTCTGGTTCTTTCCGGCTGTTCGCTGCAACCGGTTGGCACAACGCCAACGGGCACAAACGCCAACGGGCACAACGCCAACGGGCACAACGCCAACGCAAACCCTTGCACCGCCATCACCCACTGCAACGATCACTGAGGCAACTGCAATACCAGAAAGTACACCACTTGCCAGGGTGATCGTGAGTCCCGCTCAAGCCGGTCAAACCATCGTTGTCCGGGTGAATCAGCAAATCGTCGTGCTGCCCATGTCAACTGAGCTCACATGGCAGGTTGATTATGATTCATCCATTCTTACTGCACTCACACCGGCAGACAAAATGAGCCAGCCTGGGCCAGACGGCTGGTTGTTCCAGGCTGCCGCGGTGGGGCAAACAGACCTCGTGATGACAAGTGTGCCGGCGCCGTGCCCGCCCGGCACACCCTGTGCGCCGATGCCAGCACGCGTCGGAGTCGCCATTCAAGTCCAGCCATAAACGACGATTCAGGAGAAGCAGGCCGAGCCATTGTTGTAGTTTGTGCAAGGAGGAATCTCATGATGACCGTCTTTTCACCTCGCAGGCAGCGCCAGCTCAGGGTACTGGGTGGCGCCATCACTATTCTCCTCACCGGAACGATCGTCTTCGTTTGGGTGTGGCTAAACACCTCGTCTCTGGCCAATTCGACCCTCGATACCATTCTATGCCAACATCTACCCCTGACAGATCATCAGGTGGCTGTGCGGCGCAACCTACCAGCATCATGGGTGCCTGAGTTGCACACCGCTCGCGGGCTAACCAATGCCGAGATCTGTCTGTTGCCGGATGACAAACTGACGCGGGCTGTGTACAAGACTGAACACCCCATGTCCGACCATCCGGGGGAAGCGGTGACTTTTCGCCGCCTGCAGCTTCAGGATGAGAACGGATTTGTGCCGCCCGACGGCCTGGCGCGGGCTGGCGAGCACGTTCGTCAAATGCCCATCGGCGATGGCGCGGACCCGGATACCGGCGGGATTTCGCGTGGGGCGTGGACGTGGCTGGGGCCAGGCAACATTGGTGGCCGCGTGCGCTCCATCGTCATCAGCCCAGCGAACCCGGCCCTGATGTGGGCGGGCAGCGTCTCCGGCGGCATCTGGCGGTCAACCAACGGCGGGGTCTCCTGGGGGCCGGTGGATGATTTCATGGCGAACCTGGCGGTGTCCACGCTGGTGATGAACCCGAGCAACAGCAGCATCATGTATGCCGGGACGGGAGAAGGCTTCTACAACGGGGATGGAATACTGGGCGCCGGCGTTTTCAAGAGCACAAATGGCGGCGCGGCGTGGTCGCAATTGAACGCCACAGCCAATGCGGACTGGTACTTCGTCAATCGCCTGGCAATCTCGCCAAATGGTAGCGTTCTAATGGCGGCCACGAGCAGCGGTTTGTGGCGAAGCACGGATGGCGGCGCGACGTGGAGCCGCCGAACCACGACGCGAGCTTTGGATGTAAATTTCAACCCCGCGGACAATAGCAAAGCGATCGCCAGCGGTTCAGAAGGAAGCGCCTGGTACTCGACCGACGGCGGGGTCAACTGGACGGCTGCTACTGGCATACCTGTCCTAGATTGGCTGGGACGGGTGGAGGTAGCCTATGCCCCTAACAACCCTGCCCTCGTTTATGCGTCGGTGAATCGCAATAGCGGTGAAATTTGGAGCAGCACCAACGGCGGGCAGACCTATGCGCTCGTCAACACCGGCAACAGTTACCTGGGAGGGCAGGGATGGTACGACAACATCATTTGGGTTGATCCCACGAACGCCAATACACTGATCGTGGGCGGCATTGATCTGTGGCGCAGCACGAATGGCGGAAGTTCGCTGACGAAGATCAGCCAATGGTGGAGCGCGCCAGCCTCTGCCCATGCCGATCATCATGCGATCGTTGAATCTCCGGGTTTCAACGGCGGCACGAACAAGACCGTTTTCTTCGGCAACGATGGCGGCGTCTACAAGGCCGACAATGTGTACACGGTTCTGGGCACCACCGGCTGGCAGGAGTTGAACAACAACCTGGGCATCACCCAGTTCTATGGCGCAGCCGGCAACAGCACAAGCGGCGTGATCGTGGGCGGTACACAGGATAACGGAACCTTGCGCTACAGCGGCAATACGGAAACCTGGAGCACGATGTTTGGCGGTGACGGCGGTTTCGCGGCTGCAGATCCGGCCAATCCGAATTACTTCTACGGTGAATATATCAGCGCACAGGTTCATCGCAGCAGCGATGCTGGCGTTAGCGCCGAATACATCTATGGCTTGTACTGGGATGGCGGTCAATGGACCTGCCGACCGGCCCCCTATCGCATCGATGACGCGTGCAACAACACGGCCAATTTCATCTCCCCATTCATTCTGGACCCCAACAATCCCAATCGCCTGCTCGTCGGGGGTCGGTCTCTGTGGCGCAGCAATGATCCAAAGACGGCCAACACGGGTACGGCAGGTCCCTCCTGGGCCAGCATCAAGGCGCCGATTAGCGGGAACTCCAATATCAGCGCCATTGCCGTTGCGCCCGGCAACTCAGACATCGTGTGGGTGGGACACAGCAATGGTAATGTCTACAGGACAGCCAACGGCACGGCTACTTCACCGAGTTGGACGCAAGTGGATACCAACGCGCCCGGCTTGCCCAATCGCTACGTGACGCGTATCACCATTGATCGCAACAGCGCCAATACGGTCTATGTGACGTTTGGCGGTTTCAGTCCCGACAATGTCTGGCGCACCACCGACGCCGGCAATTCCTGGGGTGACCGCACCGGCTCCGGCTCGAGCGGACTGCCCGACGCTCCCGTGCGCAGCCTGGTGATTCATCCCAACAATTCGAATTGGATCTACGTTGGCACGGAAGTCGGCGTTTTTGTCAGCGACAACGCCGGGGCTAATTGGACCGTGCCTCACGAGGGACCGGCCAATGTCTCGGTGGATGAGTTATTCTGGATGAACACTGCGCTTGTCGCGGCCACGCATGGACGCGGTCTCTTTCGGGCGGAGACCTCAAGCCAGGCGTGCTACACACTGACCCTGAACGTGAGTCCGACCGGCGGTGGCAACATCAGCGCCGCTCCCTCGCCCAACTGCAACAACAATACGCAATACACCGTGGGAACCACCGTTGCCTTGACCGCCAGTCCAAACCAGGGCTATTCGTTCAGCTATTGGAGTGGCGACGCCAGCGGGTCATCCAACCCCGTGAATGTGGCCATGAGCAGTAGTCGCAGCGTCACGGCCAATTTCGCCGGGGCCACTGAGTGTACGCCGCCGGCAGGCTTCCCATCTACCCTGGCCATCCCAGATACCGGTGAATGGGTTGAACAGACCATCGAGATCCAAGATGCACCGCCTGAGGCAACGGTTAGCAATCTGCTCGTTTCCTACAGCATCTCGCACCCGGCCCCTAGCCAACTCGAGGTGCGCCTGCAGCATGTGCAAAGCGGCCGTGAGTATGTCCTGTGGAACCACGAGCCATCTGCTGGCGACTCCCTGCGCTTCAGCACCCTGAACCTGGACGCCTTCGATGGAGTAGCCGTCAACGGTACCTGGATGCTGCGGATACGAGATACGATCGCGGGCGAGAGCGGAGCACTGGAACGTTTTGCCCTGCGCCCTGTCTATCCAGCCCAGGGGCCGACCTTACGCATGGCCGACACTGGCACACCAGGTATCCCCTTGACCTTGCGCCTGCCGCCCGATGCTCACCCCATTTCACCGGCCGACAAAGATAACAAGGTGGGGGAAAATCCCCAACAAGATCAACAGGCCGGTCCAAAGCAGCAGTTGGGTTGGGACCGGATCCTCTACGAAACGTTCGAGGGCGCTTTCCCGTATGACGGGTGGACGCTCTACGATCTAAGCAATGACGGTTATGAACGCTATTGGGATGACGGCAACTACAAGCCGCATGTCGGTTATTGGGCTGGTTGGCCGGCCGACGGCGGCGCCGATCGCGTGGACGCCTCGATCTACTGTTACCCGAACAACATGGATACCTGGATGGTCTACGGCCCGTTCGACCTATCCAATGCCACCGATGCCGATACGATCTTCGACCTCTGGCGTGCCATCGAGGCGGGTTACGATTACGTGTTTTTCGGCGCCTCCAGCGATGGCATCAACTTCAACGGACTTGCTTGGGATGGCAATGCCGATTGGGAAGCCAAGGACATTTACTACACCGCCTATGTCGGCGATACCAGCGTGTGGGTAGGATGGTTCTTCCACAGCGATTCCAGCATTGTCTATCGCGGGCCGTGGGTGGACGAGATCGCCATTTGGCGATATGTGTCCAGCGGCGACACCACGCCTCCCACTGCCAGTTGGGTTACCCCATCCAATGGGCAGACGATCACCTCGCGTACGGTGCAGTTGACCGCCAATGCTTCTGATGATGCGAGCGGCGTCAACCGCGTGGCTTTGAGCGCCAAATGGGACGGTACCTGGCACGGTGTCCAGACTCTCAACAGCGCGCCCTACACTTATGCCTGGGATTTGTGTACTGCTGGGGTGCCCAACGGAGATATCGAACTGGGTTTGGAAGCGTGGGATAATGCGGGCAACCATTACGTTTACTCTGAGCATTACACCAACTACCACATCACCAAGAACTATGCATGCTCGCCTCCGCTGGCCGAGTTCGATGCCTGGCCGCAAAACGGTGTGGCGCCACTCACAGTCGCGATGCATAACATCTCCACCGGGAACTACGCAACCTGTGCATGGGACTATGGCGATGGTACCACTGGAACCTCGTGCAGCAACTACCACGATCATATCTATCAGAATGCAGGTAGTTTCACAGTACGGCTGACGGTAACCGGGTCGGAGGGTTCCAATACGCGTACTCGAACCAACTACATTACGGTTGTGCCACCACCGCCCGTCGCCGGTTTCGACGCCTGGCCGCAGAGTGGCGTTGCCCCCCTGACGGTCGCCATGCACAACATCTCAACCGGAAGCATCACCACTTGCTATTGGGAATATGGGGACGGTAGCACTGGCTCATCCTGCACCAACCTTCATGACCATATTTATACCAGTCCCGGCACCTTCACGGTGCGCCTCACCGTCACGGGATCGGGCGGGTCGGATTCTGAAACTCGAAACAATTACATCAGTGTTTCGGCCCCAGCGGCGCCTGACCTACAACCGTACACCCCGGCTGGTTACACACTCCCCGTTGTACCATCATCCATCGTGGGCACACATACCGTCAATACGCTTTATGCAGGTCAGCCGACTTACTTCGACTGGCACTTCATCAACGCGGGCAACGCGGTTGCGGCTGGCAACTTCCACGTCGAACTGTGGATTGACAACACCAGGCACATCCGTTACCCCTTTGCCGATTATGGCGCAGGGCTTGATGGTGGTTTCGATGACTGGGCTCTCACCGTTTCCGCGTCAGGCTGGCACACGGTGCGTCTTGTCACCGATCCTGACAACACGATTGCGGAAGCAAACGAAACCAACAATATCTGGGAAGACTCGTTCTATTGGGCGCCACCCGCCTTGACACCTACGCCCACGCGGACGCCCACCATCACCCCAACGCCGACGCCAACGCCAACGCGGACGCCGACGCGGACACCAACGCCGACGGTCACACTGACTCCGACGCCGACACCGACCCCGGTGCCGGGCACTGTTTGGCGCGGTCAATACTACAACAACGAAACCCTGTCGGGCAGCCCCGTGTTGACGCGCGACGATACGAACATTGACTTTGATTGGGCTTACAATTCCCCAGCCGCGGGCATCAATGCAGATCACTTCTCGATCCGATGGACTCGCACGTTCAGCAACTGGCCTGCAGGCACCTACGTCTTTCACGTTCTGCAGGACGATGGGGCACGATTGTGGATAGACGATACGCTCATTCTCAGCGAATGGCACGTAGGACATGAAGAACACACCGTTCAGCGCGCGCTGAGTGCGGGAAGCCATTCCATTCGCCTGGAGGTCTACGAGATAGATGGATGGGCACGCGCGGGGCTTTGGATTGCCCAGCCCATGTTTAGGTAGGCAGGTTCCAGCACCGCAGATGACACCTGATCCCCCGATTGGCTATTTCCTCTCAGGTGTGCTATAAGTATGGCCGTTGTTTTGATTGGCGCCGGACGACATGTGTTTGCCGTAACGGCGCCATCATTTGTGTTTGGGCTGAGAGTGCGACTTGGCTCAGATTTGCAGCCAGAAAGGACTCTCAGTTGACTTTTGCTCGTTTTAATCTTAGCCCGCCTCTCACGGCAGGCGTCCACGCGCTCGGTTATCAAGAACCGACGCCGATCCAACAACTATCTATTCCGCCCATCATGGCTGGCCGTGATGTCATGGGCCTGGCCCAGACCGGCACCGGCAAGACGGCCGCCTTTGCGCTTCCCATTCTGCAGCGACTCCAACAAGGCCCGCGTCATCGCGTGCGCGCGTTGATCGTCGCACCCACGCGCGAGCTGGCCGAACAGATCAACGGCGCCTTTGCCGACCTGGGGCGCCAGACCACCCTGCGCAGCATCGCCATCTATGGCGGTGTGAGCATTGGCGCTCAACTGCAGGCGCTGCGCGCCGGCCCGGAGATCGTCGTGGCCTGCCCCGGCCGCCTCCTCGATCACATCGGCCAGGGCACGATCAATCTATCCTCGGTGGAGGTGCTGGTGCTGGACGAGTCTGACCGCATGTTCGATATGGGCTTTCTGCCCGACGTGCGGCGGATCATCCGTGCGGTGCCCACACAGCGCCAAACTCTGCTCTTCTCCGCCACCATGCCGGACGACATTCGCGCCCTCGCGCGTGAAGCCTTGCGCGATCCGCTGACCGTGCAGGTGGGCCATGTCGCGCCCGCGGAGACGGTTTCTCACGCGCTCTACCCGGTGGCGCCACATCTGAAGACCGCGCTGCTGAGCGAAATGCTGCGCGCGACCGGTCCCGGATCGGTCCTGGTCTTCACGCGCACCAAGCACCGCGCCAAGCGCATCGCGCAGCAGCTACAGAAGGCAGGCTTTCCAGCCACCGCCCTGCAGGGCAACCTGTCGCAGAATCAACGCCAAGCCGCGCTGGACGGTTTCCGCAGCGGCGACTTCCGCATCATGGTGGCGACTGACATTGCGGCGCGCGGCATTGATGTCCTCAGCATTTCGCATGTCATCAACTACGATATGCCGGACACCACCGACGCGTACACCCATCGCATCGGCCGCACCGGCCGGGCCGAACGCAGCGGTGAAGCCTTCACCCTGGTGACGCCTGAGGACGGCGAGGCTATCCGCGCGGTGGAGCGCGTCCTCGGACGCCGACTGGAGCGACGCACGCTGACCGGCTTCAATTACCAGGCCGCGGCGCCGACGCAGGATCACGAATTTGCCCGTGAGCCGCGCTTCCCGACACGCGCCGCGCCGCGCACGATGAGCAGCCCAGGACGCAGCACGCCGGCCTCACCTGCGGCCGGTCACTCAAGCTACGCCGCCCCGCGGCGCCCCATCTCCAACGCGGCCGCCCCTGCGGTCAGCAGTCGGACCGCGGCGTCGGCGCCGCGTCCAGCCAGTCCCGCGCAGCCGGTCAACCGCCGCGTGCGCTAAGACCTGGCCCGCGCAGCTCAGGTACCTCAGAGCCTATCCGTACAAGGCGCCGTGGGTCGGTCAGAAGACCGGCTTGATCGGTGGTTCGGATAGGCTCTTTTTTACTCCTCAGGTATTGTCTGCAGCTTGAGGATGCGCAACAGCGGCGAGGTCAGCATCGTCGTCACCAGGGCCATCAGCACCATCATGGCAAAGAGGGTTGGGGAAATCACCCCTAACTCCAGCCCGACGTTGAGAACGATCAGTTCCATGAGGCCGCGGGTGTTCATGAGCGCGCCCAGCAAGGCGGCCTCGCGCCAGCGCAGGCCCGTCAGGCGGGCGGCCGCGAACGTGCCTCCGAACTTGCCCGCAATGGCGGTCACGATGATGAGGCCGCACAGCAGCCACAGGGCCGGCGCAGAGAGCAGGTCAATCCGGGTGCGCATCCCTGTGAACGCGAAGAAGGCGGGCAGCAGTAAGATAGTGACCACGTGTCGCAACTGCTGGGTGAAGGCGCGGGCCAGGGCGCTGTCATGCGGGACCACCACGCCGAGCAAAAAGGCTCCGAAGATGGCGTGAATGCCGATCGCCTCGGCCGTGAGAGCGGACAAGAGCAGGGCTACAAAGACCACTGTCATCAGTCCGACCGAGGGCTTTTGCGTTTCCCAGCGCAGGGCGATCCAGCGCAGCGCGGGCCGTGCGACGAGCAGGATCAAGGCGATGAAACCCAGCGAGCCGACCACGACAAAAAGCCCCTGGCCGACCTGGGCCTTGGCCACACCCACGACAAACGCCAATAAACACCAGGCCGTGACATCGTCCACGGCCGCGCAGCTCAGCGCAATCACCCCCAGGTTGGTGCGGGTCAGCCGATAGTCGGTCAGGATGCGCGCCAGCACGGGGAAGGCGGTGATGGACATAGCGACGCCGATGAACAGGGCAAAGCTGGTGAACGGCACACTGCGATCGGAAAGCTGCGGATACAACAGCAGCGCCAGCAGCGCGCCCAGTATGAAGGGCACGAGAATGCTGGCGTGCGAGATCGCGAGGGTGGCGCGGGTGCGATCTTTGAGCCGCGCGGGATTGAGTTCCAGGCCGACGAGGAACATGTATAGAACGACGCCGAGCTGAGCGATCACGCCCAAATAGGGACCGACGGACGGCGGCAAGATCAACGCCGAGAGCTGTGACCCCAGCAGGGAGGGACCGAGCAGGATGCCCGCAACCACCTCGCCGATCACCGCCGGTTGACCCAGGCGCGCAAA
This sequence comes from Candidatus Amarolinea dominans, assembly GCF_016704685.1. Classification (NCBI taxonomy): domain Bacteria; kingdom Bacillati; phylum Chloroflexota; class Caldilineae; order Caldilineales; family Candidatus Amarolineaceae; genus Candidatus Amarolinea; species Candidatus Amarolinea dominans. The sequence goes on along the minus strand of NZ_JADIZS010000035.1, from coordinate 26,098 downwards.
CAACCGGGCCAGCACTTGCCCCGTGATGATGATGGCTGTGAGCGCCACAAGCACGTGCAGGAAGATATCGGGCGTGGGGGCCGTGACCAGGGACGGCCCTGCATTGCCAGCCACCGGCGCCACCAGCATTTCACCCTGTCTGCGGATGAGCAGAAAGGCGCCGACGGAGACAACGACCATCAAAACATACCCGATCGCCGCACGCAGAGGCGATCGGGTGCGCGATTCGGTTGGCGTGGTATTCGTAGCCACTGAGTCCAATTCCATTGGGTTATCATACTGCATGCGGTGCTATCTGCCAAGTTGTTCGGCCCGGCGGGGACGCCACGATTGACTTGACCAAGCGCTTGCCGGTGGTGGACGCGGGCGGTCAGTTGGTTGGTCTCGTCGGCCGCGGGGCGATCCTGCAAGCCGTGGCGACAGATTTTCCCGGTGACTGATCTTTCCCATTGGGCCAGCCGACATTTGGCCCTTGTGACACGCAGGCATTGGTGGTATACTCACCCTTGTTGAATGAGATCACATGCGCCCCCGTTTCGGCTTCACCAGCCAATGGAGTCAACTCATGTCTAGCGTTCAGGTGGGTACGACATTTCAACCGGACGAGCGGCCTTACTTCTTTTGGGAATACGAAATTACGGACAGCCAAATTCACGAATTGTTGCGCCAGGGTAGCTCTTTGGACAAAACCTGGTTAATCACTCGCATCCTGGAATACGCGAAATGGGAGGATATCTGGCATTACCTGACACCCGCCGATATTCACCAGCACCTGGCGAATATGCGCTTCCGTCGCCCCGCAGACCGTGAATTATGGACCTATGCTCTGAACAGGTGGTCACAACGTGACTAATAATTGGCTCACGCCGTTACAGGCGGCTTTTCTGAATGGTTTCTTCGCCGCCGAAGCCAGCCAGCGTTTCTTCCTCACTGGAGGGACATCTCTGGCCGCTTTCCATCTACACCATCGCCACAGCGTGGATCTAGACCTATTCACGCTTGATGACCTGGCCCTGTCAGAGACTGACATCTTGATACCGAAGTTAGCGACGGAGTTGGGCTGCCGCATTGGACGCGCGCGGCGCACCGAACACTTCCGGCAATTCTTGTTGGAGCCGGCCCATGACCAAACTTTGCAGATAGACTTGGTGCGAGATTTCGGCCCACAGTATGGCAGCATGCGAATGTAGACGGCATCATCGTTGACAGCCTTGAGAACATCGGCGCCAACAAACTGACAGCCATTCTGGGTTTTCACTGCAGCCTTTCGCGACTGCTGTTACACCTGGCGGCGTTGCTCGAGGTGCGCAGACTGTCTCGCCTGCCGGTTACTACGCCTCCGTTGGCCCTGGTAGATCTGCAATCTTTCATTGTTGCGTTGGCCGACCGTTTGCCCGATCGGATTCGTCCGCCAGAGGATTTGGGCTAAGAACCGTTGGCCTAACACAGCGTGGCTGCCTGACGAACGAACCCAGGGAGCGCCTGGCAATTTGTCAGAGAAAGCGCGTCGCTCAGCCGATGGCGCGCGCGATGACGAACGCAGCGGCGGCCGCCGCCACTCCACCGATCAGCATGGTTTGGATGGCGCTGCGGATCGGCTTGGCGCCTTCACCGGCGCCAAGCCGATCCGCAGCGCCAACAGAGTCACCGAGTGAGGAGTTGCATCCCTCTTTGGGGCCAAATCCATGTTATCGGTCTCTTGCACACGCTGTGCAGGTGTGCTAGAATCTGGACATGACTTCCCACGTGCCTCACGATCTGGTTGTTCCTGCCCCACCGGCCGTATTTCGCCGCGCCGCACTGCATCTGCTTGCCGACTTTGCCTGGTCACTGGTGCCCGCCGATGAGCTGGCAGCAGAGGCGGCGCGTCACCTGGGGCATGTCACCGATGTCAGCCTGACGCAGGCGATTACCGCCTGTCAGACGGTCTACTCACGCCTGCTGTTCGGCGCGTGCGCGGGCGAAACGCAGCGCGAGGCCGGCTACCGCGAACTGTTCTTCTACCTGTACAAGTTGGCTTACAACCGGGTGCCGGAGGCCGACGTCGCCGATGTGGTGCAAGAGGCGCTGCGCCTGGTGTATGAAAAACTGGACACCTGCCAGCAGCCGGAGACCTTTCTCAAGTTTGCCTACTTTCGCCTGCGCCATGCCATCAACCGCGTGCGCCCGGCGCGCCTCAGTCGCGTCCAATCGCTGGATCCCTGGTCGGAGGCCGGCGCTGAGGAACCGCCGCCCTACGCCACCCCGCTCTTCATGAGCTTGCCCCAGCCTGAAGAGGCCGCCCTGCACGGCGATGAGGCAGCCTCGGTGCGCGATTGCCTGCAAAAGCTCTGGCGCCAGCAACCGCGCGCGTCCGAGCAACTGAAGGCGCTGATTCTCAAATACTTCGATGAACTGGACGATGTCACGATTGCTGAACGACTCGACACGACCGTGGCCAACGTGCATGTGCTGCGCAGCCGCGCCTTGAAGAAGCTGGAAGTCTGTCTGCGCCGCAGCCTGGAAATGACCGAGGCAGCCGGCCCCACATGACCCCGGCCCGCACTGCAAGAACACAAGCAGTAATTGTTCTTTTTTGTCACAAGTGTCCCATAATCGTCGAATCACTGAAGCGAGTGAGCCTATGAAGTGCCCGATTGATAGCATAGAACTAATGGCCTTCTTGAACAATCCGGCCGGCCAACCGGAACTGGGTATCCATCTGGCCCACTGCCCATCCTGCCGCGATCACCTCCTACGCCTGCATGAGATTGCCTTTCAGCCGCCTGACCGCCTGAGTTGCACTGACGCCGAGCCTGCATTGCTGGCTTGGCTGCAGGACGATGCAGATTCTGCGCTGGCGCCGCGCGCACGCCGTCACCTGGAACACTGCCCGGCCTGCCAGCAAACGGTGCGCGAGCTGCGCCTGCTGTCCCAACATGACAACCTGTCCATGCCAACCTATGTGCCGCAGCCCGATTTGACCTTTCTGAGAAAGCCTTTGTCGCCCCTGACCCGCTGGCGTCAGCAGATGAATCACGCGGTGCAGTATGGCTCCTACTGGCTGGTCAATCGCAGCGGCGAGGTCTGGCTGAGCATGAGGCTGGTGATGCAACAGCAGCCGGCGTTCGCCCCGGTTGCGGTCAAGGCCGGCCCGCGGCAGACGTTGCCCCTCTTGCAGGTGACATTGACCCCGCAGCCGGACTTGAACCTGGAGCTGATCGCCTGGCCGGATGGCGCGGGCGACGACAAGGTCAATGTCGAAGTGTTGGTGCGCCGATCGGGTCAGTTTTTGGATGGTTTTGCCGGGACGGCCGTCACCTTGTATGCCCCAGGCGAAGCACGCGAGGCCACCACTGACGAAGAGGGCCGTGTCTGTTTCACCGACATCCCGCGCCACAGCCTGGCCGAAATCGAACTCAGGGCGGCTGGCTGAATCACCCGGAAACGCCGCTGCCGATGAGCACGAAGCCAGCCCAGTAGTAAGGATGGCTCAGGATGTAGCGACGGTTTGACAGCGTAGCACAAGCCTGACGCAAACGCGCCAGTTCGCGGCTGATGAGCGCCGGCGGTAGGCCCTCGGCGGCCAGAACAGCCCGTAGAGCAGAGGCCGTCAGCCCGGCCAGCCTCTGCTGCGCCTGGCGTAACGCAGCCGCCGCGGGGACGCCCTCGGCCAGGGTCGCATAGAAAAACTGCATCAGCAACCGCGTCGAAAGTTCATCTACCGCCCACAGGCTGACCAACGCCGCGGGCGCACCCGCCACCAAGAACGCCCTGACCAGTCCCAACAGCTCATCGCCGCCCAAGACCCCGCTGCGTCCACTTTCGCACGCGCTCAAGGTGACCAATTCGGCTTGCAAGAACGGCGGCCGGTCGAGGAGCGCCGCCGCAGTGAGCACACCGTCGGCCAGGTGCAGGCCAGAATGAAGGGGCGCCTGGGCATCGAAGGTGCCGTGGCACGAGAGATGGATCAGCGAAGCCGTCGCCGCCTCGCGCAGGAGGGCTTCTTGGGTTGCTGCCGGCCCCAACAGCAATTGACCGCCGAGCAAGGCCGCCACGGTGTTCGCCTCGGCTTCGGCGTGGCGCAGATCGGGCGCATAGCCAACAACCAGGGGCGTCGCGCCGGGCTGCACGTGGTTTTGTCGGCGGCTATGGGTCAACAGCACGCTGGCGCTGGGCGCCAGCAGAAGATCACACGCCGGCGCAAAGCAGGCGGCGCCCGTGACGGTTTGCAACGCGGCGAATGGAACGTAATGCAGGGGACCATGGGGCACAATGGCAATCTGACGGGCCGTTGCCAGGTGCGCCTGCACCGGACCGAGGAGCAGCGTCCCCAGGCTTTGCGTGACCCACGGCGCAGCCAGGCGACCATCAGCGCCGGGAATCATGCCAGCCAACGCCCGCCGGTCCGCGGCAAAGGCGCGGCGCAGCGCACTGGGCGCGTCGAGCGCCAGCGTAAACGCCTCGATGGCCTGGGTTGTGACCACCAGCAGGACCGTGCGCTCTGCCGGAAAGAGCAGTTCAGATAGCGCAGGTTGATAGCGCCGCAGCCAGTCGGCCACCGGCAGAAAGCGTGCAGGGGCGTTCGTGTTGAAATAGACCAGGAGCAGCATGGCGGCCGGCAGGTGTGCCTGGATGGCCGCCGCGGTCAGCGGCTCGCCCAACGCGGCGGGATTGCTGGTGCGATCGCTGAGCAAGTCGAGAAAGGCACGCGCACGCGCCTGTTCGGCGTAAGTGAGCGCGGCCGCGGTGTCGCCCTGGGCCAGGGCCAGCAGAAAAAGTGCGCTGTAAACCTGCTGCCAGCCGCCAAAAAGGTGGATGCGCACATCTTCGGTCCGAATCTGGCTGCGCAGCGCTTCGATGAGATGAATGGCCTGCTCGAAGGCGAGTCGGGCCGCCGGCAGATCACCCTGCTGCCAGGCCAGGGTGCCCAGGCGGTAATGACTGTGTACCTGGTACGAAGCGCTGTGGATTTCTGCGGCGTGAGCCAAAGCCTGGCGAAAAAAGTCGGCGGCCGCGGCAGCTTGACCCTGCAACTGGCGCAGCAGGCCCAGATTCCCCAGCACCTCGATGGTCACGAAGGGCGAACCGGCCAGTTGCAGCGCTTCCTGAAAGTGCTGCTCGGCGGCGGCGGTCTGGCCGAGCAGGAGAAAAAGCTCGCCCAGGTTGGCCAGGGCCGTCGCGCTGCCCCGCACCCGATTGAGCGCGCGTGACATCGCCAGCGCCTGCTCCAAATGGGCCTGCGCATTCTCCCAATGGCCGAGATCCTTGTAGTTGATGCCCAGCTCATTGAGAATCCAGCTCTCCCAAACCGCCTCGTGCAGGGTGTGCGCCCAGGTCAGCGCATCTTGCAGGCGGGCAATCGCGTCATGAAACTGACCGAGCAGATTGTGAACGATGGCCATGTTGATGAGCGCACGCAGTTGACCCAGACCGTCACCCAGTTGTTGAAAGGCCTGGTGCGCTTCCTGATAATAGCGAAAGCTGGTATCATACTGAGCCTGATGGTAGGCCTGCACGCCCAGGGTGTTGGTGGAACGGGCGTATAGATCGGCGTCCAGGTTGGGCAGGCGACGCAGGTCGGTGAGCAGCGCGGCGGCTTCGTCCCAGGCATGCTGCTCGACCGCCAGCACGGCCCGATAGTAGGTCAGCAGGTGGGCAAACCGGGACACAGGCAGGTACGTCGGCTCATGGGCGGTCACGAGTTGCGCTAACTCGTTGTAGGCCAGGCGCGCCAGGCACAGGTTGCCGGCCTGCTCGAAATGGTAGACCGCCTCCGCCACCGCGGCGCGCTGACGCAGAGCCTGAACGAACGCCAGGTGCCACTGCTGGCAGGCAGCAGGATCGGCCGCACGTGCCGCGGCCAGATGTTCAGCGCGCTGCGTCAGTTGCCACCGACCTTCCGGCTGCGGGGTCAGGTGGGGCAGCAGGTCGTTCCAGTCACGCGCCGCCAGGCCCGCAGCGAGCGCCTGACCTACGGTTTGCCACAGTGGGGGATCGAGCCAGCGGGGCAGGGCAGCCAGCCACAGATCGTTCATGAACGCATGAACCTCATGCATGAAAACAGACCGGGGATTGACCGGTTGGGAGTAACAACGATGACCACACGTACACCAGGGGACTTGCAGAAGCAACGAACACCAAGATGGGTGCGGGGAAAATGGGCCTTACGCCTGCTGATGGCGGCGGCCGTGTCTTTGGGGCTGATCGCCGCGCTCTGGCTGTTGCTCAGCCCGTCGCCGGCCCTGGCGCAGGACACAGCGCCAACCACCCCAACGCTGCTGGAGGTAAGAAACGAGGCCGGGGCTTTGCAGCCGGCCCTGGTGCTGACGCTGCGCAACAATTGCCATGACCCCACGGTCACCACCGTAACGAATCCTGCGTCATATCCCATCCTGCTCGATCTTGCGCCGGGCGATTGCCTGTTGGCGCTGGCGCCACAACGTTTTGTCACAACCACGAAGGAATTCCACCCTTTTCCCGCCTTCGCACCCTTCGGCGCCACCGGCAACATCGCCTACGTCACGGTCAACACGAATTGGACCGTGGGAACGGACGGCGCGCTCATTTCGCCGACGGTCAGCAGCCCTGGCCTTCCCATCCTTTTGACCACCCGCGCCGACGCGCCGCTGGTGCTCTTCAACCTGGTGATCTCCCTGGAATGGGACGCGCATGAGGCCCTCGAGCTGGCTGTCTTTGCCAACGCGCTGTCTGCCTTTGGCGCCGATCTGTTCGATGCCAGCAACGGTCAAATGACCCTGGGGCGGGCGCTGATCGTGGCCGGCGCTGAACACTGGCGCGATGCCGATTTTCAGATCATGGCCGGCAACGATGTCTGGCCCAACGCCGACGTCGGCGGTATCGTATCCAACGTGACGCAACTGGGCAACGGCATCGGCTTCCGCCCTGGTCATTTGCGCGTGGGCCGCGGCTGGGATGGCAACAGCGCCAACCAGGGCCTTTGGAGCCAGCCGACCGGCGCCCGCACCCTGGTGCATGAGTTCGGCCATTACGGACTGGCGCTGTTCGATGAATACCTTGGCCTGGCCCCGGACGGGACCGATTTTTCCTCCTACTGCACCATCTCGCCGTCCGATCCTGGCTATGCGGCCGATTGGGCCTCGCTCATGTCGTACCAGTACAAAGCCAACGAATTTGCCCTGCGCCGCGACGGCAATCCGATGCAGTGGACAGGGCGCTGCCGTCAGACGATCCAATTCCAGATGTACCACCTGTCGGACTGGGAGACGCTGGCCTCCCGCTTTGGGGACACCAACTCCCCGCCGCGCTGGCAGATCCAAATGCCGGTGAACGGCCCGAACCCTGGCCCAGAAGCGGCGCCGCCCGGGCTGACCTCGATCCAGGTTGTGCCCAGCCCCAGCGGGCCGCCGGTGCGCACCCTGGCCGTGTTCGGCGCACCCGGCTCGGTGGGCGAGTTACAGGTCTATCAATTCGCCGGGCTGAATCGCCCCAGCGGGCCGCGCCTGGTCAGCCAGGGCGTCATTACCGCGGGCAACACCCTGCGCCTGCTTGGCGTTTATGGCGGCGACGAGCTGCTGGTGATTGACCCGGAGGGCGTGGTTTATACGCGCACCGTCGTAGCCGGTCCCATCACCGCGCTGACCCTGACTCTGACTGCGCCCGGCTGGTCGCCCAACCTGTCGTTCACACCTTCCGCCAGCCGCCAGGTCACGGTCAACCTGAGCGGCGTCGGCGGATTGAGCGGACTAAGTGTGTCCCTCTACGAACGCGGCAGCGCCAGCCCACCGCTGAACCTGCCTCTCAGCAGCCAGTCCGGCATCTCCGTCGCCACTTTCCTCGCGCCCCTGCCCGATTTTGCCGGCTTTCTGCACATCACCGCGCAGGGCGGGCTGGAGACTGTGGCACCCTTTGCCCTCAGCGACGGCGCGCCCAGCGTGCATGATACGGCCCACTCGCCGCGCGCTGACGCGCACCTGGCGCGTACCGGGTCGGCCGCCCAGCAACCCGCCATCCTCTGGGATGCCCGCGGTCAGCCGCCGGCGCCGCCCGGCCAGCGCCTGATTGCCGCGCGCACCGGCTTCAGTGTGGCCGGCGCAACCGCGGTCAGCGAAGCAACCGCTGATTTGGAGGCGCCGCTGGCCCTGTGGCTCAACGTGCGCGACGATGAACTCCCCGGCGGCCGCCCCAGTTGTTTGACGCTCAATCAGTACGGGGCAACCGGCCAGGGCTGGACGCCGCTCGGCCTGGTCAACGAACTGCCGGTGCATGTCGTCTCGTTCCCGGTGAGCCACACAGGCGCCTTTGCCCTGCTGCGGCCGGAGGGGGCCTGCCTCTACAAGCGCGTCGACGCGCCTGATCCGGTCATCGGCGCGGTGGTCACCTACACCATCGGCCTGGACAATCCGAACAACCAGTGGCTGCGCGACGTGCTGGTGAGCGACCCCATCCCTCCCGTGCTCCTGCCGCTGACCATCACCAGTAACCCGCCGGGCCAGATGGGGTTCAACGGTCAAAACGCGCATTGGTTCGGCGACGTGCCGCCCAATGCACTCCTGGTCGTGACCATCACCGCGCAGATACGCAGCACCGCGCTGGTCAACCAGGTTGTGACGAACCAGGCCGCTGCGCAGGCGGCCGGGGGTACGCTGTTGTCCGCGCCGGCCGAATTCCGCACCTGCGCCCGCTATGACATCAACTGCGATGGGATGGTCAACATGACTGACATCATCGCCGCGGCTGAGGCCTGGAACGCAACCCTGGCCGGCGGCGGCTTCAACGCCCGCTTCGACCTGGATCGCGACGGCCGCGTGACCCTGCTGGACATTCAGACCATCGCCGGTCATTGGGAGTGGCACTGGTAGGCCCATCATAACACGCCAGGGCAAGGATGGTCAAACCTCTGAGCGTTTTACGAAGATCGCCCGGTCTGTGTTATGATGAAGATGATACGACTGTGCCTTCGCGGGCGGGCGCAATCGGACAGGTTGCGGCACAATGATCTATGGAGGAGCTTTTTATGCTCGATACCAGCTACATCGGCAAAGAACTGCCGCTCATTCGCTACCAGGTGGATCGTAGCAAGATTCGTGAATTGGCCACGGCGCTCGGCGATCCCAACCCGCTTTTTCACGACGTGGAGGCCGCTCGCGCGGCCGGCTATCGTGACCTGGTGGCGCCGGTCACCTTTCCAACGTTGTTCCGCTTCTGGGGCGGCACGGAAACGCGGGGCATCCTCACCCAGATGGGGGGCAACATCATGCGCCTGCTGCACGGCGAGGAGGAGTATGAGTATTTCGATGTCCTGCAGGCCGGCGACGAGATCACGGGGCGTCTCGAAATTGTGAGCATCGAAACCAAAGAAGGGCGTTCGGGCATCATGGATTTCGTCAAGACGCGGGCCACCTACCGCAATCAGAGTGATCAGGTGGTGGTCATAGCACGGGCCACGATGGTCCTGCGGCGATAGGCGTGCAGCCGGGAAAATGAGGCAAAAATGACCATTTACTTCGACGATATTCAGATCGGCGCTGCGCTGCCCACCGTGGTGAATGAGCCGCTGACGCAGATCCAGTTTGTGCGCTATTCCGGCGCGTCCGGTGATTTCAATCCCATTCATACCGTGGAACAGGCCGGCATCGAGGCCGGCAATAACGGCGTCATCGCGCACGGCATGTTGGTTGCCGGGCTGCTCGGCCGCGTGGTAACGAATTGGATCGAGCCGCGGCAGGTGCGCAAAATTGCCGTCCGCTTCACGGCCATCAGCCGCGCCGGTGATGTCATCACCTGTCGCGGCCAGGTGGTCGAAAAATTCGAGGTCGCAGGTGAAGCCCGCGTGCGCGGCGAGGTCGAGGCCGTGGATCAAAACGGTCAGGCCAAAGTCAAGGGTGAGTTCATCGCCGCCCTGCCCCGGCGAGTCGCGGGCAAAGGGAGTTCATGACTACTTCTTCAACTTTACTCCCGGCTGCTTCGTCCGGGCCGGCGGCTCCGGCCCCAGGCCTGGACGAGACGGCGGTGCGAGCTTTGCGCAGTGAATTGCAGGATCAGTTCTCCATAGAATCTATTACTTTTCCGGTCAATGCGGAACAGCCGATCCGCTTTGGCGGCCGTCTGCTCAACGCGGCCGAGCAGGCGTTTCCCATCATCCGCGGCCGCTTTCAGCGTCTCGGCTACACCCCAATTTTACGCCGCGCCGGTGATGAGGATGTGGTGCTCGCCATGCCCGGCGTCACCACGGCCCAGCCTGCGCGGGCGTGGATCAACGCGGCGCTCTTCCTCTTGACGCTGCTGACGACGCTCTTCATCGGCGCCAGCATGGAGATGGCGGATGGCGGCCTGCCCAGCACCCTGGCCGCGTGGCTGGCCGGTGTTCCCTTCTCCTTCACCCTGCTCGCCATCCTGGGCACCCACGAACTGGGGCACTATTTCGTGGCTCGCTGGCACAAGGTGGACGTGACCCTGCCCTACTTCATCCCGGTGCCGTTTGGCCTGGGCACCTTCGGCGCGTTCATCAAGATGAAATCACCTGTGGAGAATCGCCGCGCCCTGTTCGATGTCGCGGTGGCCGGACCGCTCGCCGGCCTGGTCGTGGCCCTGCCGCTGCTGGTCATCGGCCTGCTCACTTCGCCGGTCAGGCCGATCATCAGCGGCGGCGGCGGTCTGCAGGAGGGCAATTCGCTGCTCTATGGCCTGCTCAAGCTGTTGATCTATCACCAATGGCTGCCGGGCAACGGCGTGGATGTCCACCTCAGTTCGATGGCATTTGCGGCCTGGTTTGGCCTGCTGGTGACGGCCTTCAACCTGCTGCCGGTGGGTCAACTGGACGGCGGACACATCCTCTACGCCCTGGGTGTGACCTCACGCTGGCTCGGTTACGGTGTGCTGGCCGTGCTGCTGGTGCTGGGCGCATTGGCCTGGAGCGGTTGGTACGTCTGGGCGGCGCTGATCTACTTCGTGACCGGCCTGGAACATCCCGCGCCACTCGATGAGATCACCAGGCTTGATCCCCCGCGACGCTGGCTGGGCGCCATCGCCATCGTAATCTTCATCCTGCTCTTCGCACCGATTCCCCTGGCATCCATTCCGTAAATTCTCACACAGGGACACAAAGAACACAAAGGGTTCAGAGAATCCTTCTTGGTGTCCTGGTGTCCCTGTGTGAGCCAGATTGGTGTCTTTGTGTGAGGTTTTTCTGCTAAACCAGGGTGAGTTTGTCTTGCACGAGGCTGACCAGGAATCTGCGCTCGCCGGCGGTGACGAAGGAAATGGTAATCGCCATGTCATTGCCGTCTGGCTGCGCGGCGACGACCGTACCCCGACCGAAGCGGTCATGCTTGACCTCGGCGCCGGGCTTGTAGACGGTGGCGATGATGCGACCTGATTTGAACAGCGAGCCGCCGGGTGCGTTCGCCGGCTTGGCTTCGGCCTGGGCCGTCGCGATGGCGGCCATCTCCCGATCGCGCCAGGCATCCGCGTACTGCGCCACATCCTCTGACCGGCGCACCTGCATGCGCACCCGTTCCAGCGTCTGGCGCGCCTGGGCCAGGTTGGGCATCAAGCGTCCCTTGTCCACGCTGCGGCTATCGCTTTGCGCCACCACGCGCGAGGCCGTGGCCAGGGCGCGGCTCAACTCATTGAAAACGACGCGCGTTTCCTCCGCAGCCAGATCCACGTTGATCAGACGCACACCGTGCTGGCGGCACAGCTCCTCGCGCAACTCATCGCGCTGCACTTCTTCCAGCTCCTCCTGATCGCTCTTGCGCACCTTGCGTTGACCTTGCAGTCCTTGCAGCCGCACAGCGACCCCGACATCAGGATAGAAAAGATCGAGCTTGAGGAGTCGTTTGGTGTTTGGATTGCGTAACCAAGCTGGCGTGACGTTCTCTTCCACGGTAAAATCGCCCAGGATGCGGGTGAAAATCTCACGCCAGCCCATCGCATATTGCCACATAATCTGCCTCGTCGTTCTGTTTGGATGGCGGGCAGATTGTAGGTCAAGAGTGCATTTCGCGCAAACAACGCCCGGCAGCAGGCGGCCGCCAAGCGCACGCGCCCGGCGCCTTGTCACCTCTGCACCGGACATGCTATAATCAGATGGGCGCCGCTCGCGGTCGCCCACGGTCAGCAGACAACATATCACACCACAGGAGAGAAACCCATGGCACAAACAGCGCAAGAAAATGCAGGCGCGCAACCCACCCACCACGCGTCGCGACACCACGCGCCGGAGGGACTGGTGATCGTGGCTGAAGCCGCCGGCGAACTCAACGGAGAGATCATCCGTGGCCGGCTGGAGAGCGCCGGTATCCCGGCGGCTCTACAGTACGAGAGCATGGGCACCAGTCTCTTCCCCGTGCCCAGCGTCCCCCTGGGCGTTGTGCGTGTATTGGTGCCGCAGGAGTTCGCAGACGCGGCCCTGGCTCTCCTCAGCGTCGAGGCCGACGCCGACGATGCGTTCGATGAAGAAGCTGATGCCACCGCTGACGCCGATGACGCCAACTGAACGGCTGCGGCGCAGCGCAGAGCGCATCGTTCATCACCCGCGCCTGACCGCGCTGGCGCTCGCTCTCGGCGCCCTGCTCCTGTACCTGGTGACATTAGCGCCCAGTATTCCGCCCACCGACAGTGGCGAGTTGATCCTGGCGGCCTGGTTGCCCGGAGTGGCGCATGCGCCCGGTTTTCCCTTGTGGATCGTCTTGGGCTGGCTTTTCAGCCACCTGCTGCCCATCGGCAGCGTCGCCCAGCGTCTCAATGCTATGTCTGCCTTTTGGGGTGCGGCCGCCGTGGGCATGACCTACCTGCTGTTGCGCGCGGCGCTGCAGCCCGAAACCAGGGGACAGAGGCCGGGGATCAATGGCGATTCCCTCGTCTCTGCTCCCTGGTTTCTGGCTGTCTCAGCAGTCATCGGCGTGGCGGTCACCCTGACCTTCGCGTTCTCGCGCACGCTGTGGGCATGGAGCGTGGTGGCCGAAGTCTACAGCCTGCACGTCTTCCTGACGGCCACCATCTTGTGCCTGCTGCTGGCCTGGCGCCACCATGTGCAGCAGGGGGAGCCGCCGCGACAGGCCGGCCGCTGGCTGATCCTGGCCGCCCTGGTCTACGGCCTGGCCCTGGGCAACCATAACCTGACGATCGGCCTGTTGGCGCCGGCCATCATCTTCTGGCTGTGGAGCAACCGCCGCGGCTTGAACCTGCCCCTGATCGCCCTCAGCGCGCTGGCGCTGGCCCTGGGCGCGTTGATCTACCTCTATCTGCCCTGGCGCGCCAGCCAGGATCCGCTGCTCAATTGGGGCGACCCGCACAACCTGGAGCGCCTGTGGTGGCATGTGAGCGGCAAGCAGTACCGCGTCAATCTGTTCGGCGGCACATGGGAGAGCATGGGGCGTGAGCTGGGCGCCGGGCTGTTGCTGTGGACGCAGCAGTTCACGCCGCTGGCGGTCCCGCTGCTTCTCGGCGGCGTGTGGGCGCTGTGGCGCCGTGACCGTGCCCTGACCCTCTTTAGCCTGCTCGTGGCGTTCTTCGGCGTCAGCTACGCGGTCATCTACGAAATCGCCGATGATCGTGACGCCTATTACCTGGCCTCGTTCCTGGTCTCAACCCTGTGGCTGGCCGCGGCCTGGCAGTGGCTGCGCGATTGGGCGCTGGGACTGAACGCGGTGGTCCCCGCGCCGGCACGGCCCGCTGAACGCACCAAGGCGAGCGAAAATCGCACCAGGACGAGCCGCCGCCCGCCGCCCCAGCCGGCGCGAGGCGCCGACCAGCGGCGCCGGGCGCCGCTCCCCGCGCCGGCTGGCTGGCGACGTCTGCTGCCGCTGACCGTGCTGCTCCTGCCCCTGCTCACCCTGGCCTGGAACTGGCGCGAGGCCGATCATCGCCATTACATCTATCCGGCTCTCTATGCGCAGAACGCCCTGGACGAGGCCGCGCCTAACGCCCTGATCCTGACCGGCGACTGGCAGCTCTACGCGCCGCTGTTGACGCTGCAAGGAGTAGAACAGCAGCGGCCCGATGTCGCCGTGCTCGATGTGCTGCTCTTTCAGAATCGCCCCTGGTATCACCGCCAGATCGAACTGAGCCATCCTGATCTGCTGACGCCGGTGACAGCCGAGCACGAAGCCTTCCTGGTCAAGCTGCGTCAGTTCGAAGCCGATCAACTGGCCGAAGATGATGCGGAGATCAGTCAGCGTTACACGGCCCTGTGGCAAGCGCTGCTTCGAAGCGCACTGGCCACGCGGCCGGTCTATGTGACGCCGGAGGCGCTGGGGCATTTGCGCCAGTTTGAGCTGGACCTGAGCGGCCAGGCGCTGCCCGGCGGGGTGCTCTTGCGTCTGCTGCCCCAAGCGCCCACAGGGGCGCCGGCCCTGCCGCCCTTAGCCTGGAACGTAACGCCATTCAGCGAGGCCATCGCCGCCAATCGCTACCTGGATGAGCCGGCGCGCAAGATTCGTCGCGCCCATGCCGTCATGGCCGTCAACCGTGGCACGTTCAGCCAGCGCTTCGACCGCCCGGCCGAGGCGCTGACCGATTTGCAGTTGGCGACGCAGATTGATCCAACGTACAGCCTGGCCTATCTGCTGCTGGCCGATGTGCAGCAGCGCCAGGGCGACCTGACCGCGGCCCGGCGTTCGCTGCTGGCGGTGCTGTTCCTGGAGCCGGACAACGTGCAGGCACAACAGCGCCTGGCTGCCTTGAAATAACGCGTGATGCGGGAGTGAAGAGCGATGAAGATTGATGTCGTTTTGTCTTACGAACAGGGCATCCATGATGCCGGCACGGCCGCGCGTGCGGCTGAAGAACTGGGCTTCGATGGCCTATGGACGGCCGAAACGCAGCACGATGCTTTCTTGCCCCTGGTGCTGGCGGCCGAACACACCCGGCGCATCGAACTGGGCACGGCCATCGCGGTCGCGTTCTCGCGCAGTCCCACTGAACTGGCCTACACCGCCTGGGACCTGCAGGCGCTCTCGCACGGGCGTTTCATCCTGGGGTTGGGCACGCAGGTCAAGGCGCATATCGAGCGCCGCTTTGGCATGGCCTGGGATTCGCCCAGCGCGCGCCTGCGTGAGATGATCCTGGGCATGCGCGCCCTGTGGAACTGCTGGCAGAACGGCGCACGCCTCAACTTTCGCGGCGAGTATTACAAGCTGACGTTGATGTCCCCCTTCTTCAACCCTGGCCCCATCGAACATCCGCGCATCCCCATCTACATCGCGGGCGTGAACAAGGGGCTGTGTCAGTTGGCCGGCGAGTTGTGCGAAGGTTTCCATGTCCACCCCTTCCACACCGTCAAGTACCTGCAGGAGGTCACACTGCCCAATATCGGCATTGGACTGGTGCGCAGCGGCCGTCAGCGCAGCGATATCAGCCTCTCCAGCTCGGTCTTTGTCATCACCGGTCAGGATGCCGAAGCGCTGGCCGCCTCACGCCAGGCCGTGCGCAGCCAAATCGCCTTCTACGCGTCCACCCCAAGCTATCACAGTGTGATGGAAGTACACGGCTGGCTGGAGACCGCGGAGAAACTGGGCATGTTGGCCGCGCGCCAGCAGTGGCAGGAGATGGCCAGCCTGATCACCGATGACATGCTGGAGATCTTTGCCGTCAGCGGTGCGCCGGACGATTTGGCGGCGCAGATTCAGCAGCGCTATGCCGGCCTGCTCGACCGCGTCAACTATTACGTGCCCTTTGTGCCCGGTCAACAGGATGCGCATTGGCGCCGCGTCGCTGGGGCGTTCCATCAAGTTTGAGGTCAAATTGACCCTCCATCATCGGTCTGATACAATAGCCGCTATGCCAAATCATGCACCAGACAATCCGACTCTGCGCCGCATCGGTATTTTACACCATCCCAAAAAGCCGGACGCTCTGCCGTTGGCGGAACGGATCGCGACGGAGATTCAGCGCCAGGGGGGTCAGCCGTCGCTCTTCTCGGCCTGGGAAGAACAAGAAATCAGCGCTCATGTGCAGGAACTCGATCTCCTCATCACCCTCGGCGGTGATGGCACCATGCTGCGCGCCGCACGCCTGGGCGCTCGCTTCCACGTGCCCATGATCGGCGTCAAACTGGGCCGTCTGGGTTTCCTGGCCGAAATTCAGCCCGATCAATGGCAGGAACCGTTGCAGCAACTGCTGGCGGGCCACTACTGGCTGGAAGAACGCATGATGCTCGATGTCTCAGTCAAACATCATGCCAACGAGAACCCGCACGATCATCACTACGAGGCGTTGAACGATGTGGTGGTCAGCCGCGGCAGCTTGGCGCGTATCGTGCGTATCGCCACGTCGCTCGATGAGGGCTACGTGACGACTTTTGCAGCCGATGGCGTGATTGTGGCCACAGCGACCGGTTGTACCGGCTATGCCCTGGCGGCCGGCGGCCCCATTCTGCCGCCCGAACTGAAAAATATCCTGCTCGTGCCCATCGCGCCCCATCTCAGTTTCGACCGGCCGCTCGTGCTGGCGCAAGGCGCCACCGTCAGCCTGCAGGTCTTCGCCGATCATCAGGCCATCCTGACTGTGGACGGGCAGTTCGAGATTGACGTGCATAACGGCGACACCGTGATCGTCACTTCCAGCCCCAACGTCGCGCGTTTCTTGCGGCTGCGGGCGCGTAACTATTTCTATAAGACGCTGATCGAGCGGCTGAAGTGGAATGTATAGAGGGCAGAGGGCAGAGGGCAGAGGGCAATGAGATGGAAACTGTAGTGGAAAAATTAGCGCGTGCTTCGGCGGCGATGCGTGTGGGGGAGATGCAGCAGGCGCGCAGTTTGTACGAAGAAGCGATTGGCGACGCGCCAGACAATGTGGAGGCCTGGCTTGGTCTGGCCGGCCTGGTCGGCAGCCCTGACGACAAGCGCGCCTGCTTCGAGCTGGCCTTGCGGCTCGACCCGGCCAACCGGGAAGCCGTCGCCGGCATCGAGTTCCTGCGGCGTCGCAGCCAGATTCCCCTCAAGCAGGGTGAGGTCGCGCCGCTGCCCGATGCTACCCTGGGCAGCCTGATCGAAAAGACGAATCAACGTCTCGCCGCCGCAGAAGCGCAGGCCGACCGTGGCGCGCCGGCGCCCATCGCTGAGGAAGAACGGATCTTCTGCACCAATCATCGCACCGTCGAAACGATGCTGCGCTGCAACAAGTGTGATCGCCCCATGTGCGTACGCTGCGTGCGGCTGACCGATGTGGGCTACCGCTGCAAAGAGTGCATCACCGGCCAGCAGACCATCTACTTCAACGCGCAGTCGCTCGACTATCCGATTGCCTTTGGCGTCGGCTTCATCGTCTGCGCCATCGCCTCACCCCTGGCCGGGCTGCTGCTGGGCAGATTGGGTTTCTTCGGCCTGTGGATTGCCGTGCTGATCGGCTCCGCGGCCGGGGGCATCCTGGCCGAGATGATCCGCCGCGCCATCGCCCGCCGGCGCGGCCGCTACCTGTGGGTCGTAGCAATTGGCGGAATCCTGCTGGGCGTGCTTGTGGGCAATATCGCCATCTTCTTGTTCACCGGATTTTTTCCCCTTCTCAGCCTGGTCACGCTGATCTTCACCGGCCTGGCCCTGAGCACGACGTACGCGCGCCTGCGCTAAATTCATACTGGAATTCGATTTGATATGACATTGACAACAACTGCGAGTGACACATGGGCCATCGAGGCGCTTGGCCTGCGCAAGACCTACGGGCCGCTGGAGGCGGTCAAAGGCGTCAATTTACAGGTGCGCGGGGGCGAGATCATGGGCTTCCTGGGGCCGAACGGCGCAGGCAAGACCACCACGATCAAAATGCTGACCGGTCTCCTGACGCCAACGGCCGGCACCGCGCGCATCTGCGGCTACAACATCCAGGCCCAACCCATCCAGGCCAAGTCGTGCATCGGCTACGTGCCCGATACGCCCAACCTGTACGGCAAGCTCAACGCCTGGGAGTTCCTGCGTTTCATGGGCCGTCTCTATCGTGTGCCGGCCGCACTCCTGGAAGCGCGCGCGGCCGAACTGCTCAAGCTGTTCGACCTGGAAGAGGCCGCTGGCGACCTGCTGGAAGGCTACAGCCACGGCATGCAGCAGAAGATGGTCCTGGCCGGCGCGTTGATCCACAACCCGCAGGCGCTCTTCCTGGATGAGCCAACCGTGGGCTTGGATCCCAAGTCGGCCCGGCTGATCAAGGCTCTGCTGCGCCAGATTGCCGACCGCGGCAACGCCGTCTTCTTCTCCACCCACATCCTGGAGATTGCCGAGCGCATGTGCGACCGCGTGGCCATCATCAACAAGGGCGAGATCATCGCGGTGGGCACGATGCAGGAGCTGCGCGCCGGAGGCGTCAGCGGCTCGCTGGAGGACATCTTCCTCAGCCTGACCGGCGGCGCGGACTACGCGGAGCTGACCGAACTGCTTTCATAGCCACCCAGGGCCATCCGGGGCTGGAGCCACACAGACGAGTTTTGGTGTAGAAACAAATGATCGCTGATACCCTACTCTTATTGCAACTGCGCTGGCAGTTGAACTGGAATAACTGGCGTAAACGCACCCGCTGGCGCAAAATCCTCACCCTGGTGGGCGTGCTCTGGCTCACGGTCATCGGGGGCGGCCTCTCCGGCGCCATCGGCTGGGGCAGCGCGGCGGTGGTGCGGCGTTTCCTGGGCGCCGGGCTGGAGCCGCTCGTCCCTGGCTTGATCCTGACCGCGGCCGCGCTCATCTTGCTCTTCAGCGCGTTCAGCATCGCCCTGGGCAGCCTCTTCTTCAGCAATGACCTGGAACTGCTGATGGTGGCGCCGGTCAATCGCCGTGCGGTCTTCCTCTCCAAACTGCTCGATGGCATCGCCTGGTACTACGCCATCCTGGCGATCACGGCAGTACCGGGCCTGTTCGCCTACGGCTGGCGCCTGGGCTACCAGGTCTGGTATTTTTTGTTTGCCCTACTCACGCTGCTGGGCGCCCCCCTGCTCACCGCCGGCATCGGCGCATTGGCCGTCATGTTGGTGGCGCGCTTTGCCCCGGCCCACCGCGTGCGCGAGGTGCTCGGCTTTGTGGCGGCCATCTTCGGCCTGAGCTGCAGCCTGCTCGGCCAAACCTCGCGCTTATGGGCGGAGCGCTTCGAGCAGTTCGAATCCGATCCGCAGGCGCTCCTGGCTGCCGTCGAGCGTTTTTCCAATGTGCCCTTGCCCACGCTGGTGGCTGGTCGGGGTTTGGCCGCGGCCGGCTATGGCCGCGTCGGCGCCAGCCTGCTCGACCTGGCGGTCTTTCTCCTCATCACCTTCGGCTTTTTTGCCCTCTGTGTCGTGCTGGCCGACAGCCTGTACACCAGTGGCTGGACGCGTATGCAGAGCACGGGCACAGCGCGGCGCAGTGCGCGCGACCAGGCGCGCGCGCGGCGCGGCGGTGCGCTGGTCAATGCGCCCAGCCTGCTCACGATTGCGCTCAAAGATTGGCGCGTCATCCCGCGTGACCTGCGCAACTTTGCGCAGATGCTCTCACCGCTCCTGCTGGTGCCCATCATCTATATCAACATCGTCACCAACGGCGGCCCGCGCGGGCAAGCCAACATCAGCCAGTTTCTCGGTCGTTTCGAGGGCGGCGGCCCGCTGACGCTAATCGAGATCGGGCTGGCGGGCAGCGTCCTCTTCATCGCGTCGCTTGTCTTCACCCGCGTCGCGCTGACCAGCATCAGCATGGAGGGCAAGTCGTGGTGGCTGCTCAAGGCGGCGCCCCTGGGCAGTTGGGAACTGCTGCGCGGCAAATTCCTGAGCGCCTACATTCCCTTTGTCGGCCTGCATCTTCTATTGATGCTCGGCGCGGCCATCTGGCGCCGGTTCAGCCTGTTGGCCTTTACTTACACCACCCTGGGCACGTTGATCCTGGGCGCGGGCGTCATGGCCGTCTGCGTGGGGCTGAGCGTACCCTGGGCGCGACTCGACTGGGATGATCCGCGGCGCATGAGCTCTGGCTGGGGCGGCCTCATCGCGTTCATCATCCAGACCACCTACACGTTGATAGGATTGGCATTTCTGGCCCTACCCGCGCTGGCTGCCATGTGGCTACCCGCATGGGCGCCGGTTGCCTGGCTGATCGGTCCGGCCGGCGCGCTCGTGCTGACCTTCGCGGTCAGCTTCCCCATCCTCAGCTTTGGCGTTCAGCGCCTGGCGCGAGTGGGAGAGAGCTGACTATTGAGTAAGCCGTGAGTAAGGGTTTTTCACTTCCTGTTTCCTTTTTCTTGTCTCCGGCGGTACGGGCCGTGCCGCTTCTGTTTCTGCGCCCGGTTTATCTGCTGCGCACTTACCGCCGTACCAACTTGCAGCCGGACATGCTGGCCGGGCTGACCGTGGCGGTGGTGCTCTTGCCGCAGGCCATTGTTTTTTCGCTGCTGGCCGGGTTGCCGCCGCAGATGGGCATCTACACCGCGGTGGTGGCTGGCATCGTGGGCGCGCTGTGGGGCTCTTCCAGTCATCTCAACAGCGGGCCAACCAACGCTGCCTCGGTGCTGGCGCTCTCGATCCTGGCGCCCCTGGCCGCACCGGGCACTCCGCCCTTCATGGCCGCGGCCGGTATGTTGGCCGTCATGTCTGGCATCCTGCGCATCGCCATGGGCATTGCCCGCCTGGGCATCCTGGTCAACTTCGTTTCCGATTCCGTCATCGTCGGCTTCACGGCCGGCGCGGGCGTGCTGGTGGCCGTGGGAGAGGTGCGCCACCTGCTGCGCCTCGATTTCAGCGCCTCGGGCCTTTTGGACAACCTGATCAAACTGGCGCAGACCGCGCTGCAGGCGCATCCGCTGAGCATGGCACTGGGCCTGGGCGCGGTCGGCCTCATCTGGCTGCTCAAGCGGCTGAATCGGCGCCTGCCTGGCCCGTTGATTGCCCTGGGGCTGGCCGGCGCGGTGGTGGGCCTGGCCGACCTGGCGAGCGCCGGCGTCAAGATCACCGGTCAAATGCCGGGCGGGTTTCCGCCCCTGGCCCGCCTGCCGCTGCTCGACCTGACCCTGATCGGGCATCTCTCCACCGGCGCCCTGGCCATGGCGGCCATCGGGCTGGTCGAAGCCACGTCCATCGCCCGCTCCATCGCCAGCCAGAGCGGCGAGCGTCTCAACAGCAACCAGGAGTTCGTGGGACAGGGTCTGGCCAACATCGCATCCGGCCTCTTTTCCGGCTACCCTGCCTCCGGCTCCTTCAATCGCTCCGCGCTCAATCTTGAGGCCAAGGCGCGCTCCCCTCTGTCCAACGTCTTCGCCAGCCTGTTCGTCCTGATCGCCACGCTGCTGCTCGGCCCCCTGGTGGCCTTCGTCCCGCGCGCAGCCCTGGCCGGCGTGCTCATCGTGGGCGCCTATGGCATGATTGACCGCAAGGAGATGCAGCGCATCTGGCGCGGGGCGCGTGGCGATACGCTCATCATGGTGGTGACGCTGCTGGCAACCCTGCTGCTGCCCTTGCAATTTGCGGTCCTCTCTGGCATCCTGATGTCGCTGGGCTACTATCTGCTCAAAACGAGCATGCCGCAGGTGCGTTCGGTGGTGCCGGATGAGCACTTTCGCCATTGGATCTTCCAGCCCAGCAAGCCGGTCTGCCCGCAGTTGGGCGTGGTGGACATCCTGGGCGATCTCTACTTTGGTGCGGCCAGCCATGTGGAGGAGATGGTGCGGGCCTTGCAGGCGCAGCACCCCACGCAGCGTTACCTCCTGCTGCGCATGCAGAGCGTGGATCACTGCGACATCAGCGGCATCCACGCGCTGGAGAGCATTCTGCGTCTCTATCGCGAACGGGGCGGCGACGTCTACTTCACGCGGGTACGCGAGCCGGTATTGAAGCTGATGAAATCCACCGCCTTCTACCGGGATGTGGGCGCCGATCACTTTCTGGGTGAAGACGACGCGGTCGAACACCTCTTCTACCATGTGCTCGACCCCGCCATCTGCATCTACGAGAGCGATGTACGCGTCTTCCGCGAGTGCCAGAACCTGCCGCGGCCAGAGTACAGCGTGCCGATCGTCCTGCATACCGACATTCCGGCCGGTATGCTGACCGAGATCGAACCGCGCGCGCTCTGGAATCGCCTGCGCGAACAAAGCGCGCCCATTGTCGTGGATGTGCGTGAGCCGCGTGAGTTCATGCGGGGACACATTGCCCAGGCACAGAATATCCCATTGAATGAGCTGCTGACCCGACCGCTGACCCTGCCGCACGACCGTTTGATCATTCTGGCCTGCCGCGCCGGGCGGCGCAGCGCACGCGCCACCTACGCGCTGCACAACCAGGGCTATAACAACTGCGGCGTGCTCAAGGGCGGCATGCAAGCCTGGGAAGATGCCGGCCTGCTGGAAGCGGTGGATGGGTAACTGTTTTCGCGGCCGGGAGTTCCGAACTCGTTCGGGGAGCCGCCAAGAGAGGTTTTGAGATATGCCAAACGCACCTTCGATGGTCAAAGTCGTCACCTCACGCAACCTGGGTCTGGATTTGGTCCGCGCGACGGAAGCTGCGGCCCTGGCGGCCGGGCGCTATGTGGGCTTGGATCATCCCGACGAGGCCGATCACATCGCCGGTGACGCGATGTACCAGATCCTCAACTCGCTAGACATGGACGGCTATATCGTCACCGGCGAAGAACTCAAACTGGGAATGCATTCACCCTTCGACACCGGCGCCCGCATCGGCACCGGTAAAGGGCCGATGTTGGATGTCGTGGTGGACCCCATCGAAGGCCGCAGTTTGCTGGCTTCGGGACGATCCGGCGCCATCGCCGCCTGCGCGGTGGCGCCGGTCGGCAGCATGTGGGCGCCGCAGCAGGCCATCTACATGGAGAAGATCATCGTGGACGCCGAGGTGGCCCCCGCGCTGGTGCCGGAGTGCATGGACGCGCCGGCCGCCTGGACGTTGGCGCTGGTGGCGCGCCTCAAGAAAAAGGACATTCACGACCTGGTGGTCTTCGTGCTCGACCGGCCGCGCCATGCCGAGCTGGTGGATGAAATCCGCCGCGCCGGCGCCCGCGTCATGCTGCGCGCGGCCGGCGACGTGGCTGGCGCGCTGCTGGTGGTGGCGCCCAACGGCCGCGCCGACATGCTGATGGGCGTGGGCGGCGTGTCCGAGGGCATCATGGCGGCCTGTGCGGTGCGCGCCCTGGGCGGCGGCATGTTGGGACGCCTGGCGCCGCAAAGCGATGTCGAGCGCGAGGAGATCAAGATTGCCGGGCTGAGCACGCGACAGATCCTCAGCGCGCGCGAGATCATCGCCAGCGACAATATCTTCTTTGCCGCCACCGGCATCACCGATGGGCCGCTCCTGTCTGGCGTGCGCTATCACGGCAAACGGGCCGAGACCCATTCGTTGATCCTGCGCGGCGAAACCGGCACGCGGCGTCTGATCTACGCCGAGCACGTGCTACGCTAACTCATTCATCCTTTGTGCGGAGGTTCTTCGAGTCGTGGAGCTTTATCTGATTCGCCATGCCCAGTCCACCAACAACGCCCTGCCTGACCAGACCCTGCGTGTGGAAGACCCACGCCTGACCGACATGGGCTGGCAGCAGACGCGGCGCCTGGCCGATTACCTGGCCGCGCAGCGCCTACCCGCGACCGAGGCGGCGCACCTGGCGACCAACGGCAGCAATGAATTCAATCAGCAGGGCTACAGCTTCACGCGCCTGTTGGTCAGCCCGATGACGCGTACGCTGCAAACCGCCCAGGTGCTGGCCGACGCGCTGGGGTTGATTCCAGAGGTGTGGGCTGACATTTTCGAGGTGGGCGGGATTTATCTGGACTATGGCGGACCGATTGGCGAGGTGGGACTGCCGGGCCGCACGCGCACCGATCTGCAGGCCGAATTTCCGCAGGCGATCTTGCCGGACGCCATCGGCGAAGATGGCTGGTGGTGGGGCGGCCGCGAAACCCGGCCGGAGAGCCTGCTGCGCGCCGGCCGGGTGATGGAGCGCCTGGCCGCATGGGCTGGCACGGACGAGCGCATCTGCATGATGACGCACGGCGCGTTCAGCGACCGCCTGCTCAAAGTCTACGGCCAGCAGGCGTTGGATGGCGTGGCCTATTTCTTGGTCAACACCGCGATCTCGCGCCTGGATGTGCCAGCCGCGGGCCGCATCTCTATTCGCTACCTCAACCGCTGCGCACATCTGCCGGCCGATTTGCTCACGTAAAAATGCTTTTGCGTTGAGGACCGCCCCGTGAATGAATTCACGGTCTGATACACCGAAACCTGCTGAAGCAGGTTGGTGTTGGGTGTGTCAGCTCGAGGCGTAAAATTCATGGCAGAACGAATTCACAAGCTGAACCACCCGTGAATGAGCATCGCTCTCCCGAATATCCTTTGCGTCTTTGCGCCCTGGCGTCTCTGCGTTGAGGACCGCCCCGTGAATGAATTCACGGTCTGATACACCGAAACCTGCTGAAGCAGGTTGGTGTTGGGTGTGTCAGTTCAAGGCGTAAAATTCATGGCAGAGCGAATTCATAACCCCAACCACCACAACCCCACAAGACCAGTTCCCACCAGCGCAACCCGCTTGAGCGGGTTTGACGTATCAGACACCGAATTCATTCGGTGGGCTTGATACTCCGCGGTGAATTCGTCTGGATTTGCTGAGGCAGGCCGGCAGCCCTTGCCAAAGGCCCGAAACTACGGTAAAGTGGAGAATGCAAGGCGGAAATCACCGCCGAGGGCGCAACATAGCTCACACGAAGACACCAAGACACCAAGACGCCAACCGATTCCTTTGTGTCTTAGTGGCTTTGTGTGAGAATTCCTTGAAGAAGTATTTCCCTGTCTGGAGGCTGACGATGAAAACTCGGCGTCAATTCCTATGCGTAGCCTGGCTTGCTGTCTGCGCGCTGCTCCTGCTGAGCGCCTGCCGCGGGCCGACGCCCATCGCCGGCCGCGTGGCTGAGATCACCGCCACGAGGGGCGCATCGAATACGCCGCTTCCCGCCCCTGACACCGCCACCCCAACCGCCACCCCCACCCGGCCGGCCATTGACACCGCCACCCCAACCGACACCAACACGCCGATTGTAGACCCCACCGAAACATCAACACCCACCCCAACGGCCGAGATGGTGATGGGACCGGCGATTGCGGGGCTGAGCCTTAAGCCCGATGGCAAGGGCGGGATGCAGTATGTGGCGGAAAAGGGCAATCCCTACGGCGTTGCCGTGGGCGAGGTTGTGGGGCGACCTACATCAATTCAGGTGAAAGGAATTGGAGGCAAAGTAAGGAATCCAATAGACGGAACATTTGAGGAAGTTGGATTTGTTCGCCAAAGCGCTGTCGTAATAAGCAACCCAAAAGTATTAGCCTATTTTACCAATAAAGAAAATACACCTGAAAAGGTTCGAGGAACAATGAGTGAGTGGAGATCGCGTTGCCGTTTAGCCTTGGGCCTGAGACGAGGATGTGGGGGATTCAAAGGGTCCTAAGCCGCCGTCGGCTTCGCGGTTGCCAATTCCCCAGCTGACAAATTACCACAGATTAACCCCGTTTCTAAGCTGCTTCTGGGCCCCGTTGGTAATTATAAGCATAGCGACATTCAATCTATTGGTATATTTTTTCCTAAAGGCAAGGCGCCTCAAGAAAATGTCCACCTGGACAGTTAAAGATTTTTTTTCACAGGCAAGCGAAAAATTATCAAAAAAGGACTTCGTCAAGGTATGCCTTCGTTGGCTCCTCTTATTGAAGACATTAGTAGCCAAATTCCTCCGCGTTATAGCGAGCGCCCTGAGGCGCTTTGGCAATGCCCCAATCTTAACGGTGGTACATCGTTTAGATTAAGCAATTTCCTTCGTGTCAATAACGGGGTCTTCGATTTCATCGGTGCAAAATGAGTTGATTTTCTCGCTGATCTTCCTCTATACTGATGTGTATAGAGGCGCAAACTACTTTACTTTCTCTTGCCTTCTGTTTGTCCGTTATCCTCGTTTTGGTGTCGATCGCTTTGCGACCCGCCAGCCAGGCAATAACCAGACTACATCCGCTCCTAACCCTTCTGCCCGTTTTTTTCTGCCCGGTACCCAAACGGTACTGCAAAACAGGTAAGGTCGTTTCTGCCTAAAGGCCAATACGCCGGGGTAGGCTATGCTTTGCCGTAGGGAGCGGGTCTGTATGCGGTGTTTGGCGGGGTCTGCGGCCCGGGTGGGCAGTGTATCGTCCGCCGGCCAGGAGCCTCTGATCATT
>NZ_JADIZS010000034.1:0-48244 GCF_016704685.1 Candidatus Amarolinea dominans | reverse complement strand
GAACAACTACAACAACACCTGGACGCTGACGAATCCCAACAGCAGCGCCACGGCGACGCGCATTCACTTCAGTCGCATCGAGACCGAATCAGGATATGATTACGTCTACGTGCGTGATGCTAACGGCAACCAGATCAATCGCTTCGACGGCAATCGCTCTGACACGTGGTCGGCGACGGTGCCGGGGCGCACGGTCAAGGTGCAACTGACTTCGGACGGTTCAGTGACCGCCTGGGGCTTTTGCGTTGACAGCATCGAGTCTGTCAGTGCCGGTAACAACAATAACCTGGCCCGAAACAGACCATCTTGGGCAACGTCACAGGAAAGCAGTTCTTATCCTGCAAGTGCTGGGAACGATGGCAATACCGGAACGCGTTGGTCTTCGCGTCACAGCAGCACGCTCGGCGATGAATGGTGGTGGGTAAACATTGGTGGTAGCACCTATGACCGCGTTATCATTCGTTGGGAAGCCGCCTACGCTACTCAACACTTTGTTGGGTGGTCCAGCGACTGTAGCAACTTCTCGGGTTACTGGTATTCCATTAGCGCACCAGGTAACTACGGTTATCAGATAGGCTCCCATAATGCGCAATGCGTGGGGATCTTAATGCGCGCGCGCGTCGCAAATGAACAACTACTCCTTTTACGAGTTCGAGGTTTACAACGCAGCATGGCCGGGTGCGATGGGACCGGATGGCCAACCGGAAAATCTGTCGCCAGCCGAGGGCAATTCATCCCGGGAAAAGATTCAGATTTACACGCCTGAGCTATAAAAGCTGCCACAGGAGGAAACATGAGATCAAGACTTGTCCCTAAACACCGAGACCTGCCGGTGTACCGAGTGGCTAGACTGGGGACAATAGTGGTCCTACTCGTGACGTTGCTTGGACCTGCCGCACTTGTCGCGGGCTTGCCGGAGCAACCAATCACGAAGATCGTAAGTCCAGAGTCGCCTCACGTCCCGGGTGGTGAACACTGGTTGCGTGGTTTCAACGCCAGGGAATGAACGCAACTGTCTCGGCTCTGGCTGTGTCGCCTGATGGATTCGTATATGCGGGTGGCGAGTTCACCACCGCTGGTGAGGCGGTGGCAGCCCATATCGCTCGTTGGGACGGCAATGCTTGGGATCATCTTGGCACCGGAATGGGGGGTGTCGCCTGGCCCCGTGTCTACGATCTCGCTTTGGGGCCGGACGGTTACCTTTATGCTTGTGGATGGTTTACGACCGCGGGCGAAGTAGCCGCTAATCATATTGCTCGCTGGGACGGGTCCTCGTGGAATCCCTTAGGTATTGGCATGACAGGTGAAGTTCGATCTCTGGCCGTGGGACGGGATGGCTCCCTTTTCGCTGGAGGGCTCTTTATCAGCGCTGGCGGAGTGACAGCCAATTACATCGCTCGTTGGGATGGTTCTTCCTGGCATAGCCTGGGAAGTGGGATGGATGCTCCCGTTGAGGCCTTAGTGGTGGGATCGGACGGCTCACTTTATGCCGGAGGATGGTTCAGCACTGCAGGTGATGCGGCTGCCAGTCGCATCGCTCGTTGGAATGGCACTCAGTGGCAGTCTCTAGGCAGCGGATTGAATGACATCACCCAGGCCCTCGCGATTGGCCCCGATGGCTCACTCTATGCCGGAGGAAGGTTTAGTTCAGCTGGCGGATTGGAGGCTAACCACGGCGCACGCTGGGATGGGACAACGTGGCATGCTCTGGGCAACGGCATGAATGGTGACGTCCTTGCCCTGGCGTTCGGACCAGACGGCTCGCTTTACGCCGGAGGCTTTTTCGCCACCGCAGGTAGTATGGTCGCAAACAACATTGCTCGTTGGGATGGCTCCTCGTGGAGCTCTTTGAACAACGGGTTAGACAATTTGGTTGGCGCGCTGGTGGTTGCCACAGACGGTTCTCTTTATGCCGGGGGAAGATTCGTTACCGCAGATGGAGTGGTGGCCACCCACATAGCTTGCTGGGATAGCGCTTCGTGGCACTCCAAGGGAATGGCAGTGGAATGAGCACTGGCGTCAGGTCGCTAGTTCTTGGTCCGGAAGGTTCGCTTTATGCCGGAGGATCGTTTACGACTGCTGGCGACGTGGTAGCTAATCATGTTGCTCAGTGGGATGGTCGCCGATGGCATCCCTTGAGCACCGGAATGAGTGGTTCAGATTACAGTGGTGTCTACTCTTTGGTCGTAGGTCCAGATGGCTTCCTTTACGCTGGGGGCGAGTTCATCACGGCAGGCGGAACAGCAGCCAACCGTATTGCCCGCTGGGATGGTGCCTCATGGCACTCCCTTGGCAGTGGAATGGATGGCCCGGTTAGCGCCCTAGTGTTTGGCCCGAACGGCCATCTCTATGCCGGGGGGAACTTCTCCAACGCCGGTGGCGTAGAAGTCAACCACGTTGCTCGCTGGGATGGTGCTTCTTGGCATCCCCTCGGTAGTGGGATGAATGGTTGGGTGGCTTCCATGGTTTTTGGCCCGGATGCCTCACTCTATGTAGGTGGAAGCTTCGGTAATGCCGGCGGAATAGCGGTCGGGCATGTGGCTCGCTGGGATGGTATCTCGTGGCATCCCCTTGGGTGCCGGTACAGATGGCAGTGTCTTGGCTCTGTCCATGGGTCAAGACGGCCTGCTCTATGCCGGAGGTTATTTCACCATCGCAGGCGGAATGGTGGTCAATCGTATTGCCTCCTGGGATGGCACGTCGTGGTACCCTCTGGGTACTGGCGTGTATGGCTTTGTGAATGCCCTGGCAGCAGGCATTGATGGGTCCGTCTATGCTGCCGGCAATTTTCTCTACGCCGGAGGCGTATTGGCGCACCTGGTAGCGCGTTGGGATGGCGGCGCATGGCATGCTTTGGGCACTGGGCTGGGAGAATCTCCATACCCAAGTTACGTGAGCGAGCTGGCGATAAACACCGCGGGCGAGCTTTGGGCGGCGGGTTCATTCGGTACGGCTGGCGGCAAACCGTCCACCTACGTTGCGGTCTGGAGTCCGACTGCCATGAGTTGGTTTCTGCCGGTAATTCGCAGACGAGTTGACCACTGATGTGCACTTCCGTAGCCGAACGATCCACTTGAGTGCGTTGGTCGAGCGCTCATTTCCCCTTTACCGCTAAAAGGAGTATCATAGGCCGCGCTGAATTGACGGTTGACTTGCCGCACGGCCCCGAGAATGGGGCGCTAACCGTCCATTACGTCACCCTCGATATCCAGTCTGCAAGTGAAAGAAACGGTGAGTTAGAATATGAGTGGCTCCAAGCGCCTGCCTATTCCAGAATCTGTTCGGGAGCAAGTCGCCCGGATTGTGACTGACTTCAACCGGGAAGTGATCAAGAATCCTGAGTGCTTTTACGTTCCCCGGTATCGAGGGAGTTTCCTCTATTTTGATCGCCGCAACTATGGCGCTGTGGGGCCGATCGCTCGCCTGACGTATCAAGGCGGCATGAATGATTGGACTTTTGCGATCTACAAATATAGTAACGAGCAATATGACTCTCGTGATTGGTTCTTCCCAGGCTCTGAACATGCGGACGGAACAGTCGTCGGGGCCATGAAAGCTGGCCTGGAGGCTTATCCGTTAGGCAACGATCGGCGAATGGGCGCCATACGCCGATTGTTTGTGCGCCTGTTCGGTCATCAACGGTGACAAGATGAAACTCTGGGAACAGATCAGCGATACGTTCAACCTTATCGCCGGTGTCCTGCGCTCGCAGGCCGGCGACCCTAACGCGTGGGAGCCTGCCATACCTCTACCGGATTGACGGCCTGCATCCCAATGCGCGGGGTTATGAACGCTGGATGGCCGTCATCAGGCCTCTCCTGGAAGAAGCCGCTCGCAACCGCCACTGATCGGTTGAAACCCGCTTCACCCCTGGCCCAATCATGTGAGTTCACACCGCTTTCGTTGACGCCTGCTTGCCTGGTCCACGATACGCCCAGGAATCAAGTCGGGTTGAGGACAAATATGTCAACGACACCCACACCTGATCAGTTGCTCGGCGCGACCGCGCGCTGGACGGCGAGCGTGCGCGTGCTGGAGAGTGCGCGTGACGACCGGCTGTTCGACGACCCCGGTGCGGAGACGCTGGTCGGTGCGGAGGGCGCGGCGAATCATGGCTTCCAGCTTGGCGCAAAGTTGGATGCGTGACGGGATTTGTTCTTCAAGGAAATTGGGAATGCTATGAAAATCCTCTTTCCTATGCTATAATCGAGCCATCAACGAACATCAAGGAACATCAAGGAATATCAAGGAGACAAGGCTATGACTGTTGGGACTGTGACCGTCAAGCTGCCCAAAGACCTTTATACCAGGCTGGACACCCTGGCGAAGCAAGAGCGCACTGACGTGGTGGTGCTCCTGAGCCGCCTGGCTGCTTTGGCGACGGCGCCGCGGACGCAGGCTGAGCCATCCACCACCGCGTTCCAGCGCATTCTTGACCGGGCCACCGACCTGGGCGTGAGCGATCTTGCTGAACAACACGACCACTATCTCTACGGCACCGAGAAGCAATGAAGCCTCCGATCTTCATTGACACCGGTTACATCCTGGCATTGATCAACACCGCCGATGAGCACCACGGCCGCGCAGCTGCGGCTGCGCGCCAGATCAAGCCGCCATTCCTCACCACTGAGGCTGTGCTGACGGAGATCGGCAATGCCCTGAGCCGCGCTCGCTGGCGCGCCTTAGGTTACGCGACGATCCAGGATTTGCGCGCCGATCCCCACATTGAAGTCGTGCCTGTGGATGCCGCCCTATTCGAACGTGCCCTTACGTTGTACGGCGATCGCATGGACAAGGAATGGGGTTTGACCGACTGCCTATCCTTCGTCGTGATGCAGGAGCGAAACATGATGCAAGTGTTGACGACCGACCGGCACTTCGGTCAGGCCGGGTTCGCGAACCTGTTGTCGGATCTCCCGGCTTACTCCTGATGGTCCTTCGATAGACGAATGAGTGATTGATCCAACCCGCCGAGGTGAACGATGGGCTCAACATCATCCCCACGCTGATGCCCGACATGCCGCACAATTGGTATGTGTGCGCCGAAAAGCAGCCAGCGGCATAATCACGATCCCCACCGTGTAGGCGCCGACATGACAATCAGGACGAATGAAAACCATGAACCGAACACGCGTACTCTTTCTCGCCATTGTGGGCATCGCTCTCCTGATCGTGATTGCGGCGGCGATCACGCGCAACAACGGGGGCGCCGGGCCGGGGGAGGCGACGGCTACGGCCGCGCCGTTGCCCAAAGGCACGGTCAGGGTCACGCTGGCGTCGTCCAACACCAAGAAGGTCTGGCTGGATCAGGTGGTCAAGGGGTTCAACGCCGCGCGGCAGAAGACGGCCGCCGGCAATGCGATCGTGGTGGAGGTCAGCCACGTGACCTCGGGCGCCTCGCTGAACGCGATCCTGGGTGGCACGCTGCAGCCGGTGGCCTGGAGTCCCGGCGACCCATCCTGGGTGGAGCAGGCCAACACGGCGTGGGCGCGCGAGCATGGCAATCGCCCCCTCGCCAGTCAGACCTGCCCGGCCACCATCTTTGCGCCGCTTGGCTTTGCCATGTGGCGGCCGATGGCCGAAGCGCTCGGTTGGCCGGACAAGCCGATCGGCTGGGATACGATGGTCGCGCTGGCCGCCGACCCTGACGGCTGGGCCAGCCGCGGCCGTCCTGAGTGGGGCCGCTTTACCTTTGGTCATACTCACCCCGCCTATGCCAATTCTGGTCTGCTCTCCATGACCACCTTCGTGTACGGTATTGCCGGCAAGCAGGACACCCTGACCGTGGCCGATGTCTATGCGCCGCAGGTCAAGGAGGCCATGCAGTTGCTGGAACAGAACACGGCCAAGTACGGCCGTGAGGCGCCGGCTATCCTCGACCTGATGGCACGCCAGGGCACCAGCTACCTGCACGCGGCGGCCGTGCCGGAGGCGGAGGCGGTGCGCTTCAATGTGGAGCGCGGCGCCGAGTTGAGCTTTCCACTGGCTTTCATCTTCCCGGCCGCGGGCACCATCTGGGCCGACCATCCCTACTGTGTTCTGGACAACGCGCCCTGGGTCACGCCTGAGCAGGCCGAAGCGGCGGGCATCTTCCGCAGCTATTTACTTGCGCGCGAGCAGCAGGAGATGGCGATTGACAGTTACCTGCGGCCGCTGGATCGCTCCATTCCTCTCCACGCGCCGCTCGATCTGGCGCACGGCACGGACCCGCGCGTCAGTTCGGCCACAGTTCCCGCGCTGCCCAGCCCCAACGCCGACATCAGCGCGGCCGTGATTGACCTGTTCAAGATCACCAAGCGCAAGGCCACGATTTATGTGGCGATTGATGTTTCCGGCAGCATGTCCGGCGCCAAGATCCAGTCTGCTCGCACGGCAACGGCCGAATTCCTGCGCCGGCTTGATCCAGAGGATCGGGTGGGCGCCTTGATCTTTGGCGACCGCGTGACTGAACTGCAGGACCCGCAGCGCACGGGCGATGTGGGCGAAGGCCTGTCGCAGCGCGTGCTGAGCCTGACCAGCGGCGGCAGCACGGCGTTGTACGAAGCGGTCTGCCAGGCCAGCAGGGCGTTGGAGGATCAGCGCCGCGCGGATCGCGCCGCGGGCGATGCGCGCTTGTACGGCGTGATCCTGCTGTCCGATGGCAGGGACACCGCCGGCAAAGTGACGGAGAATCAGATGTTTGCAACCTGCCTGCCGGCCAACGCGGAGACGGACGGCATCAAGCTGTTTTCTATCGCGTTTGGGAGCGATGCGGACAAGGAGGTGCTGGGTCGCATGGCCAGCGTGACCGGTGGGCGGCTCTACACGGCCGATCCCGCTTCCATCAGCGATGTTTATCTCTCCATTTCCGCGGAACAGTAGGCGGTATTAGCGTATTGGCGGCTTTATTGCGCGCCCAGCCCCTGCCTGTGCTACAATAGCGTCCAGCATGACGATCGGGGTGGCATGATGACTGATCTTGTGGTTGTTTTCGTGACCGGGTTGACCACCGGCGGCCTGAGCTGTCTGGCGGTGCAGGGCGGCTTGCTCGCCAGTTCGATTGCGCGCCAGGTGGAGGAGGATGTGCAGGCTACGCTGGTCGCCAAACCAGCGGCGCTGCCCAAAGGCAAGAAACGGCGCCAGGCGCTGGCTCAAGCGACGCCAATCGCGCCGGCGCGGCCCAAGCACGTGGCGCGACCGATTGCCCTCTTCCTGGGCGCCAAACTGGTGGCTTACACGCTGCTCGGTGCGCTCCTGGGCTGGCTGGGATCGGTTCTGCAATTGACGCCCACCGTGCGCGGCATTCTGCAGATCGCGATCGGCGTCTACATGGTGGGCAACGCCCTGCGCATGTTTGAGGTGCATCCGATTTTCCGCTACTTCGTCTTCGAGCCGCCGCGCAGCCTGACCCGTTTCATCCGCCGCACCGCCAAGAACAGCAGCAGCGAGGTGATCACCCCGCTCTTTCTGGGGCTGCTCACGGTGCTGATTCCCTGCGGTGTGACCCAGGCGATGATGGCGCTGGCGGTTGGCAGCGGCAATCCGTTGGCCGGCGCGGCGATCATGGCCGCGTTCACCCTGGGCACCAGCCCAACCTTCTTCACGTTGGCCTACCTGGCAACGCGCCTGGGCGGCGCGCTGGAGGCGCGTGTTCTCAAGGTCGCGGCCATCGCCGTCCTGGTGCTTGGGTTGATTTCGGTCAACACCGGCCTCAATCTGCTCGGTTCGCCGCTCTCGTTGAACAATGTCGCCCGCGCCCTGCTCCCCGCTGCGGCCGCACCCGCAACCACCGGCTCCGTCACCGATCTGAGCGCCATCGAATGCGATCCGAAGCTGACCTCGTGCGCGGCGAATGGGGGAGCCAGCACTGAGTCGGGACAGGCCGACACCGAGAATACCATCACCGTGCGTGCGCTCAACGATGGTTATTTCCCGGCTTCGACGCGGGCTAAGGCGGGGCAGCCGGTGCGGCTCGATCTGGTGACCGACAAGACCTATAGCTGCGCGCAGGCGTTTGTGATTCCCGCCCTGCGCATCGAACGCCTGTTGCCCCCTTCAGGTGTGACCAGTATTGATCTGCCGCCGCAGAAGGCCGGCAGCGTCCTGCGTTTCACCTGTTCGATGGGCATGTACGGCGGGCAAATCCGCTTCGAATAGACCGCTTTGTGACCGGCGAGGGGATTGACGAGATGGTGAAGAAGGTTTTTCGGGTGCCGAATATGCGCTGCAGCGGCTGTGCTATGGCGCTGGAGGGGCTTGAGGATGAGCTGGACGGCGTGAAGGCCGTCAATGCCAGCTACCACAAGCAGACGATGGAAGTGGAGTACGACGAACGCCGGCTGACGGAGGCCAGGATCATCGCCGCGGCCAAACAGCTCGGCTATGATGCCCTTCCGGCGTGAGTCTCCTTGCCTGGGGGCGCAATCGCGGATGTAAATGCGGGTGGCCTCACCTCAACCCCCGACCCCTTCTCCTCTCCGCGCGGCGGAGAGGAGAAGGGGGGAAGAGAGCGTTGTCACGCCGGAGGCGTGACCTACGGGCCGGGCGGCGCTGGGTGCAGGGGGGCGTGATCTGGGGCAGAGGGCGTTGTCACGCCGGAGGCGTGACCTACGGGGGTAGACACGGCGAGGGGCCGGTCATCATGGGATGACCGGCCCCTCTGTTTTCAGGCGGTTCGAGTCTGTAACCGCCGGGTGCTCGGTTACAGACCTGTCTTGGATGTCAGTACGAGACGCGCAGCGCAGCCCAATCGAGCGAGAAGTCGCGCACGGTGGAGGCGGCGACCGAGATGATGCGCACGCGCAGGTTGGTGTCGTTCAGTTGCGTCGTGGTCCAGGTGTGCCCCCAGGTGTCGGTGGCGCCGCCGAGCACGTAGCTGGCCTCAGCCGTGGTCAGCGTGGTGGTTGATTTGGCCGCCGTCCAACTGACGCCGCCGTCCCATGACAGTTGTACGCAGAACTTTGGCGAGCCGGAGGTGCTGTCCACCTTGGCATCCAGCCGTACTTCGATGCCCTTGACCGTCGCGCCGCCGGGGAGACTGACGCCGTAGGTGTAGAAGCGCTGGCGATCCTTCTTGCCGTTGCCGCAGGAGGTGGCCGTGCCGGTGCCGCTGTTGTTATCTACGGCAAAGAGACCGTCATCGGCATACGCGTTGGTGGGACTGACCTCGAAGCCGTTGTTGTCACCGCCGGTCTCAGCCGCGTTGGAGGCCGGGCTGAGGAAGCCGGTGCTGCCCGGAGGCGTGGTGGGGGTGGCGGTCGGCGGTGCTGTCGTTGGCGTCCAGGTGGCGGTCGGCGGTGCTGTCGTTGGCGTGGCCGTGGCCGGTGCTGTCGTTGGCGTGGCAGTCGGCGGCGCTGTCGTTGGCGTGGCCGTGGGCGGCGCCGATGTGGGCGTGGCAGTGGGCGTCTGGCTCATCGGCACGCAGATTTGCAGGCTCCAGCCGCTCAGACTGCCGCCGTCCAGGTTGGCGTTATCGTGAATGATGAGGGTCCAGGCGCCGTTGGCGTTTTGTCCGTCGAACGCGGAGAGGGCGTTGCTCGGACGATAGGTGCCACCACCGATCGGCGGACAGGGCCAACTGCCGGCGGCGGCTTCGTCATCCAGGTTGAGGTTGAAGTTGTCCTCAGAACTGCACGAGCGCGCCATGATCTGCACCAGGGTGCCGAGTGGGCTTTGCAGGTTGAAGTCCAGGTCGTTGATCCAGGTGTGCGTGCCGTTGAGGCCCAGCACGTTGATGTCACTGATGGCGCCGCTGCCGCTGACGGCCAGCACTGAGCTGACCGTGGGCGTGCCGCTGGCGGAGATCGTCTTGGGCACGTCGCTGCTGGCAAACGTGGTGCAGGTGGTGGGCAGCGGGGTCGGCGTCACCGTCGCGGTCGGCGTGGCTGTCGAGGTTGGCCCGGGGGTGGGCGTCGGCCCGGATGTACACTCGGCCATCTTGAAGCTGCCGATGCGGGTCTTCCATGATGAGCCGGAGGTCGAGAAGTATTCGGTGGTGAACCAGAAGGTGCAGTCGTCGGTGGGGTCAACCGTCATATCAGCGTAGTCGCCCCAGCGGTTGTGCGTGGCGGTCTGCGAACCGGTGCCGGCCAGCAGGGTGGCTTCCGTTTGCAGGGTGCCCAACGTGTCGGTGCCCAGGCGCGTGGCGTAGCGGATGGCCGGGTACATGGTGCTGCTGGAAACGCTGTAGCCCAGGGCGATGTTGCCGTTGCGATCCATGGCGATGCTGCCGACCCAGCGATGTTCGGCGCCGGGCGCCTGCGTGCCTTCCTGGTACAGTGACCAGGCGCCGCCAGAGCGGCGCAGTTCGAACCAGCGGATGCCGGCGCGATCCGAACCGACATCCACGGTGAAGTTGCCTGCCAACGCTTCATAGCTGCCGAAGTTGCGGTAGGCCAGGCGGAACATGGGCCATTCGGACAGCGGGTCGAGCTTGGCGGTGGTGCCCTGCTGCGGGATGCAGTTCATGACGAAGAAGCCGCAGACGGTATAGGTGTAGCTGGAGACGGGGATGGTGGACACCAGGGTGAAGGTGGAATTGGCCGGCGTGGTGAAATCGGGCACCAACTGGAACACTTCCAGCCGGTCCACGCCGCCACCATGCCCGCTGTAACTGTTATCCTTGAAGGTGTAGAAGGTGCCAGCCGCGTTCGCGGGCGGCGCCGTGGGGCCATCCACATCGGCTGGCATCAGGAAATTGGTCTGGCCAGTAAACTTGACATAAGTGGCGGACAGACCTTGCAACATGCGCGTGCGGTTGAACGCATACGCGCCGTAGGTGGACTCGTTCGATGACATGTAGTAGGCGTCAGGCCAGGCGCCGAACTTGAAGTAGTCAGGTAGCTCGGTCACCGAGAAGTCGTAGGTGTAGTAGGCGCCCTGGGGATTGGCCGTTTGCGAGATGGCGACGCAGATGTAGTAGGGGCTGGCCGAGACGAACTGGCTCAGCAGCCAGCGGTCGGCCATCTGATCGTAAACCACAACCGGGTCGCCGTCATTGCGGGTGCCGCAGCGGGTGCCCGCGCCGCCCCACAGTTGGTTGATGGCGGTTGGGCCGGCCAGCAGGGCGCCGCTCTTGTTGAAGATGGAAAACGTGCTGTTGACCATCTGCACGTAGTGGTTGGGGCCGACATCGCCGTTGGTGTCCGGCGGGGAGCCGGAGCCACCCGTGGCATAGCTGATGCCGTCGAAGCTGAGGATTAGGCCGGGGGTGTTTGCGCCGTTGTTGTTGGAGCGATCGAGCAAGGGGTCTGGCCCGCCGTTGGGCAGATCAACCGGCCCTTGCAGGAAGGTGGACTTGTTCTGGCGTGGGTTGATCTCACGATCGAGCTTCAACGGCGCTGGCTCCACGGTTGGCAGCTCGCTGACAGGGCGGCTGAGACCCGGTTTGACCTCTTCGCTGACGTAGAGAGTGACCCCGCCTTCTTGCGGACGGAGCGTGGTGGATGTGGCGACGCGAGCCAGCCGGGTAGAAAACAGCAGTACCACGGCGAGCAGCAAGACACTGAACGTACCGAGCAACTTGAGATAGCGATGCATGATAGGCTAATCCTCCTTCGAATTGCCTGAACTGAACTGTCTTTACGCAAAGGCGCAGAGGCGAAAGACATTTTCATTCACGGTTGCGCGCTGGGCGCATGGGAAAGTGACTTGGAAATGCGCCGAACGAGTTCGGCGCGACGAAGTTCGTTGTGACTCTGATTTTACTTCGGTTTTTCGGGTACGGCAAGTTGGAAATAGGACAATGTTTGTGAAACTGCTGCGTTGGTTGCCTCCTCAACCGTGGCCTGGCCATAGAAGGCCCGTTCGATTTCGCGATTGACCGTCTCTTCGATGCCCACCCAATTGGGCAGCAGCGGCAGGCGGCGGATGGTGGGGATGACACTGAGAAAGACGCGGCTGCTGGCCGGTGCTTGCGCGGGATCGAGGAAAGCGGCCGATTCAGCCACCTGGCGCAGCGAGGGCACGGTGCGACCGGTTTCGGCAATGATCTTCTGGCCGTCCACGGAGTTGGCAAATTCGATGAACTGCCAGGCGGCGTCCTTGTCGGGTGCTGCGGCTGCCAGGCAATAGGCGTCGGCGTGGAGGATGGTGGCCGCCTGCTGCCCCTGCGGCATCGGCGCCACATCCCACGTGAAGGTCTTGATGGTGCGATAGGTAGGCACGCCGCGGCGGCTGTTGAAGAACATGGCCAGGCGTCCATTGAGGAACCGATTTTCGCTGCTTTCGCCCTGTTCGGCCACGGCGTCGGGCACGACTCCCTCTTTTACCTGCAAATTGACGAACCACTGGAACGCGGCCTGCGCCTCCGGCGTGTCCAGCGTGATGCGGGTGGGATGGTTGACGTCATCCACGATGTCGCCGCCGTTGGCCCAGATGAACGGCGCCAGGCGGATCAGGCTGGGCGCCATGCCCGCGCCGTACTGCTCAGGCCGACCGTCGCCGGTGTTGTCGCGGGTCAAGATCTTGGCCGCGGCCAGAAAGTCGTCCCAGGTCCAATCGGAGGCCGGGTAGGAAAGGCCGGCCGCGTCGAACAGATCACGGTTGTAGTAGACGACCAGGCTGGAGATGTTCTGCGGGATGCACCACAGTTGATTGTCAAGCCGGAAGCCCTCCAACGCCTGGGGATAGAAATCGGCTTCGTGAACGACGCTGCTGCGTGCCAGGTAGGGGCCGAGCGGCTGCAAGCCACCCGGCGCGGTAAAGGCGGCAAAGCGACGGAAATTGAGCAGCATGATATCCGGCGGCGCACCCGCGGCAAAGCCGGCCGTCAACTGGCGGCGATAGTCACTCTCATTCGGTACATGGCGCAGCTCGACCCGAATGGAGGCGTAGCGTGCGTGGAAAGCATCTACGAGCTTTCGGTAGGCGGCAAGCTCGATCGGATCACCGAACACCATGAACGACACGGCGCCGCCGGGAGCTGGCGTGCTGGCGCAGCCGGGCAGGTTGAGCAGAACGAACAGGCTGAGAAGTAGCGCGAACACTCTTTGCATACAGGCACCTCGCTGAAAAGTGGGGGTGCGGTGGTCAACGCTCGACATCGAGCAGGGCGCTGCGCAGGAAGGAGCGTTGCAGCAGGGCAAAGATGATGACAACCGGCGCGATCTGCAGGACGGCGCCGGCCAGGAACCAGGGCCAATTGGTAGCATCCACCTGACGCAGGAGCTGCAGCGCCACAGGCAGGGTGTACCATTCGGGGTCGAAAATGTAAAGGACCGGGCTGACGAAATCGCTCCAGTACAGGGCGAAACTGAGCACGGTGACCGCGGCCACGGTGGGGCGCGCCAGCGGGAGTGCGATATGCCACCAGAGGGTCGGGCCATCTGCTCCGTCCAGGCGGGCAGC
The DNA here is from genome assembly GCF_016704685.1 of Candidatus Amarolinea dominans. Taxonomy (NCBI): domain Bacteria; kingdom Bacillati; phylum Chloroflexota; class Caldilineae; order Caldilineales; family Candidatus Amarolineaceae; genus Candidatus Amarolinea; species Candidatus Amarolinea dominans. The sequence goes on along the minus strand of NZ_JADIZS010000034.1, from coordinate 34,918 downwards.
TTCGTATACCTCGGCGGGGGTGTGACGAAAGGCCCAGGTGAAGAGTAGGACGAACAACGGGCTGCTGGCGCCCAGGGCCGGCACGATCAAGGCCCACAACGAATCGAGCAGATGCAGCCAGCGCAGTAACTGGAAGCGGAACATCCAGCCGGACGCGGAGGGCACGATCAGCAGGCCGATGGTGATCATCAGCACGCGCCGGCGCCAGGCGCCCTCCAACTGCGCCAGGCCCAGGCCGGCCAGGGAGGCGGTGATGAGGGTGAGCGGCACCGCCACCGCGACCACGATGGCGGAATTCAGCGCATAGCGGGCAAAGGACACCACGCGGAAGATGGCGGGGTAGTTGTCCCAGAAGGGGGCCGCGGGCCACCATTGCACCGTGTTGGGCGGGGGCAGACCCGGTTCGCGCAGCGATGCCACGATGACCCACCAGAGCGGGAGCAGGAAGAGCGCGCTCAGCAGTACGGCCAGCGCGTGGCGCAAAAAGCGGGCCAGGCGCTCAGACATCAACCCCTCCGGCGCGCGCCAGGCGCAGGATAGCCACGATGAGAAGCGCCATGAGCGCGTACATCATCACCAGGAGGGCAGAGGCCAGGCCGTAGTCAACGAAATCAAAGGACAATTCGTAGATCAGCAGGGGAAAGAACATGGTGGCGTAGTAAGGGCCGCCGTAGGTCAGGATGTAGGTGGGGGTAAAGGTGGCTTGCAGGCTGGCCAGGATGTCGCGGCAGGTCAGCAGCAGAATCCAGGGCAGCAACAGGGGGAGGGTGATGCGCCACAGGATTTGCCAGGCTGAGGCGCCGTCCATGCGCGCCGCTTCATAATAGACCTGCGGCGTGTTGTGTAACCCGGCCAGCAGGACCAGGAAGCCTTCACCCATCTGAAAAACGAGCATGATGATGATGGCCAGGCGCGCCGAGGTGGGGTCGGTCAACCAGGTGGGTAAGGGCAACCCCACCAGGGCCAGCAGATGGTTGAGCGGCCCATACAGCGGGTTGAAGATCCACAGCCAGATCAAGGCGTAGGCTGCTTCGGGGATCAGGGTTGGCAGGTAGGCCACGGCGCGGTGGATGGCAAAGCGGCGGCCGGACGGCCGCAGGAGCAGCGCCAGCCCCAACGCGGCCATCAAACGTAGGGGCACCGCCAGGCCGATGAAGAGCAGTGTGTTGCGCAACGACAGGCCGACGAGCGGCGACGCCAGCAGTTTGCTGAAGTTTTGCAGGCCGATCCAGACCGGCGGCTGCAGGGCGTTGTAGCGCGTGAAGGCCAGAACGAGCGTAGCCAGGGCCGGCAGGACAACGAGCACCGCCATGCCGATGAGGAAGGGCGCCAGGAAGAGGCGCATTTGGGCCTGGAAGGAAGGTGGGCGCATGGATCGGCTCTACGCTTCGCCGAACGTCTGCCGGAAGACTTCCGGCGCGTCGCGCTGCACCACCGCGGGGGTGATGGCGTTGGTGCGGCAGATGTCGGCATACGTCTGCGCGCTGGCTCGCGGCTGGCGTGCCTGCGTGGCGGTGTCCAGTTCGATCAGGCCGAAGCGCAGATGCCAGCCCTCGGCCCATTCGAAGTTGTCTACCAGGGTCCAGTGAAAGAAGCCTTCGACGGGCGCGCCGGCTTGGATGGCGCGCTGTACCGCGGCCAGGTGGGTGATGAGGAAGCGAGGGCGTTGGTTATCATCGGCATCAGGCAGGCCGCATTCGGTGATGTAGATCGGCTTGCCGCAGGGTGTTAGTTGCCGCAGTAGTTGCTCCAGGCTGTCGGGTACGCACTCGCTGTAGGGCGCGCCGCTGCTGGTGAGGTCGCTCATCTCGCCGGTTGGAGAGAAGGAGCGCCGGCCAAACAGATCGCCCGGCACGCGCAGGTCGAAATGCACCAGCTCACGCGTGTAGAAGTTGATGCCCAGGAAGTCGCTGGAGTCAACCAGCGCGGGGACGGTTTCGCCCAGGCCCAGAGGCGGGCGCAGGACGCCGTCGCGGATGGCAGTCAACAGGCTTTGGTTGAACAGATAGTCCTGCATCCTGGCGACCCAACGGTCGAGGCGGGCCGTGGGTCTGGCCGGGACAAAGGGGCGCAGTTGCAGCGCCAGGCCCACCTGCGCCTGGCTGTCTTGACGATGGATGGCGTGATAGGCGGCCGCGTGCGCCAGCAACAGGTTGCGCGTTACCCGAAAGGGCGCCAGCGGGCTGCGTTGGCCTGGTGGAAATTCGCCCACCAGGTAGCCCAGGGTCGCGACCACATTGGGTTCGTTGATGGTACACCAGAGGTCAACCAGGTCACCCAGTTCACCGGCCACGCGCTCCACGAAGCGCTGGAAGAGCGCCACGCTGCGCGGGTTGAGCCAGGCGCCCTGCGCCTCGAACCAGAGCGGGTTGGTGAAATGGTGCAGGGTGACCATGGCGCTGAGGCCGCGGGCGCGCAGCGCAGTCAATATCTCGCGATAGCGGGCAAAGGCGGCCGGATCGAAGACGCCGGCGCTTGGCTCCAGACGACTCCATTCAACCGATAGGCGATGGGCGTTCTGGCCCAGGGCCTGGGCGCGATCGAGATCAGCCTCGGCGCCGCCTGGCGTCCACCAGTTGCAGGCCAGACCGGAGCGCTGATTTTGGTGGATGTGGCCGGGGATTTGCTCCCAGGCCCACCACTGGTTGTTGCGATTGTTGCCCTCCACCTGGTGGGCGGCGGTAGCCGTTCCCCAGAGGAAGCCAGCCGGAAAGTGCCGGGCCGTTACGTGGGTCATGCAGATTTTCCGTCTGGCTCCTTCTGTTTCGGCGCAGGGCTGCGCTAGTGTGCGGTTCTGGGCGTGGTCGGCAGGTACAGATGGCGTGAGAGGTCGCTGCCGAAATCGAAGCTCACATCATCCACAACGAAGCTCGACGTGAGCCGTGCGTCGGTGTAGACGCGAAAGAGGACGCGCACCGTCTTGCCGCGAATGGCGTCCAGATCGGCTGAGTTGAGGATGTAGGTGTGGGGCTGATACTGATTGGTGGGGGGCACGGCATCAAGCGTGATTGCATCCACGTAATGGGAGCCGTTGACGGGGTTCACCAGTTGCAGCGTGAAGTAGTCCACGGTGTAGGCTGTCTCGGGGGTGAACGACCAATACCACAAATGGAGTTTGGCGAAGTTGATGTTCGCGGGCACATCAACGTTCTGAAACATCTCGTCATCGGCGTCGTTGTAGCCGCCGAGCCAGGCTGCGTAAACACCGCTGTATGGGGGGCGTGGCAGAGAACCCGTGGGGCGGATGATGACGGTGCCGGTTTCGGTCCAACCAACGTGATAAAGCTCGAAATCGCCATTGACCAGCAGTTCGTCATCGGGAATGGCGGCTTGAGAGTGAGACGTCATCATGAACAGGGCAGCAATGGCCAGGCACAGCGCCATCAGGCTTCGAATACCATGGGGAGAACGGCATAAACGCAACAAGTACATTGAACCTCCAAGAAGCAAGACACGAACCTGTGTTGAGGTGCGTCCGGAACCTGGAGTGAAGTGTACACAAAGATCGAACAAATAGCAAAACTGTGCCTGCAAGTCCGTAGTTGCCAAAGCTGCCGGGCTGTGATACATTCAGCCCGCGTTTCCGAATCCTTGCTATCAGGGTGAGTAAGCAGCCATGCGCGTCATTACCGGATCGGCCAAAGGCCGAACCCTGTTCCCTGTCCCCGGCGATTCGACGCGGCCCGTGACCGATCGCGTGAAAGAGGCGCTTTTTTCGATCCTTGAATCCCAGGGCGCGGTGGAGGATGCCCGTTTCCTGGACCTGTTCGGCGGCACCGGCGCCGTCGGTATCGAAGCCCTCAGTCGCGGCGCGGCCGAGGCTGTCTTTTGCGAGAAGGATCGCCGGGCGCTCGCCACGATACAGAGAAACTTGCTGCACACCGGGCTGGCCGCCCAGGCACGCGTGGTGGCCGGTGATGCCTTCGCCTTTCTGCAACGTGCGGATGCCGCGGCGTTCGATCTGATCTACATCGCCCCGCCGCAATACCGCCAGTTGTGGGAAAAGGCGCTGCTGCTGGTAGATGCATGCCCGCAGTTGCTGACCGCTGCTGGGCAGGTTGTTGTCCAGATTCACCCGAAGGAAGATCGCTCCCTGTCATTGACCTCCCTGCGCCGTTTCGATGAACGCACGTACGGCAGCACCCTGCTTGTGTTCTACGGCCATGCTCCACAAGAATAAGGGAATGAGGAAGGATGCCTTTGCTGAATCGAATCAAGAAAGTCCTGCTGGCGGTGGCCGGCGTAGCCGTTTTCATCCTCGCGTTGGAACTCCTCAAGACCGGGGCGCGTGAACTGCAGCCGCTGTTCAAGACGCTGTCCGTTGACTCCATGACCAACACCCTGGGCATGGGATGGCTCATGGCCTACATGGTCCTCAGCGGATCGCCCGTGGCTGCGGTCTCCCTCACCCTGTTCAGCAGTAATTTGATTTCGGATATCCAGGCCTTTGCCATGATCACCGGCTCGCGACTGGGCGCCTCGTTCATCGTCTTACTGGTCGGTTTTGTGTCGTACCTACGCGGACGCCAACGCGTGGCCAGTATCTCGATCGGGGTTTTGGCCCTGCTCACCACAGCCACCATCTACTTGCCCGCGATGGCCCTGGGCTACCTGATCTTGGTCAACGGCTGGTTCGACGATGTACGCTTTGGAGCGCCCACGGCGTTGGCTTCGGCCATTGACGTGGTGTATGACCCCATCGTGCATCTGCTGGTGTCGCTGCTCCCTGGCTGGCTTCTCTTCTTTGCGGGTTTGGGCATCCTGCTGCTCGCCTTCAATATCTTCGACCGTGCGCTGCCCGAAATATCACCGGAGAGCAGTGGTTTCCAGCGTGTGTCGGACCTGGTCTATCGGCCCTGGGTCATGTTCATCATTGGCATGGCGGTGACAGCGGTCACGCTCTCCGTCTCTGTCTCTTTGACGATCCTGGTGCCCCTGTCGGCGCGGGGTTATGTGCGCCGTGAAAATCTGATACCCTACATGATGGGCGCCAACATCACCACCTTCATTGACACCCTGTTGGCTGCGCTCCTTCTCAACACACCACGCGCCTTTACGATTGTGTTCACTGAAATGACGAGTGTGGCCCTGTTGTCGCTGCTGGCCCTGTTCATCAACTACAACGGTTATCGGCGTAGCATTGAGTGGTGCCTGGAGTGGATTATGCGTGATAATCGGCGCCTGATGGTTTTTTTGGCCATTATTTTTATTGTCCCCGTGTTTCTATTGTTGATCTGAGAGTCTCTGAGCAAGCCCTCCTCATGATGGAGTCAAGCAGTCTATGATGCGAATTTTGTTGTATGTGGATGGTTCACACAATAGTCAATGGGCGCTGCAGGTGGCGCTGGTGGTCAGCAGGCACTTCGAGACGGAGTTGACACTCCTGGTGGCCGAGGGCGGCAAGGGCGCCGATCACGAGTGGCTGACGCGTGCGCGTGAACAACTGTTGACGGCCACGGTGGGCACCTTGCGCGATGTAACGCAGCCCGGGTCGGCCGAAGAGGCCATTCTGGCTGAATCAGCTGCCCAAACGTACGACCTGATCCTACTGGCGCCGGCCGGACGCCGCGGCCTGAGTCGTCTGCTGCACGGCTCGCGTGTGGCCCAGGTGGTGCGTCAGAGCAATACTTCGGTGTTGGTGGCGCGCGCACCGTTGACCGACATTCGTCGCATGATGGTCAGCGTGGGCGGCACGCGCCAGAGCCTGGAGATGGTCGAGGTGGCCGCGCATTGGGCGCAGGCGCTAGGCGCCAGGGCCACGATCCTGCACGTGGTCTCGCAATTGCCGCTGTTTTTCCAGGGGCTGACGGCCGGGGAAGGGCATCACACCACTGATGAGCTGTTGGCCATCGAACCGGAGTCCCGCGAAGTTCTGCAGGAAGCGGTGAGCATTCTACAGCAGGCCGATGCCTTCGATCGTCTACTGTTGCGCGAGGGCTTGCTCGAGGAACGTGTGCTGGCTGCGCTGGAGACAGAGAGCATTGACCTCCTGGTGCTCGGAGCCAATGCGGCGTCCGGTGTCAATCGTCTCTTGCTCGATGACCTGTGCGATCGCTTGGTGCAGAAAAGCCCGATTACGACGCTGGTAGTGCGTTAGCGGCCGTTGATAGCCACACCCCGCGCGGCGCCGGTCAGCGATTTGTGCGCGTTGGGAAAATTCGGGCATTTGCGCTATAATCGGGATAATTTGCAGCATGTCACGACGTCGCCCCGTTGTCAACCATTATCTGTGTTGGAGGATCCATGCGTTCCAGAACGATGCGAGCGGCAGTTGGGTTGTGGTTTCTCATCCTGTGGGTAACGGCCGCACCCTCGTTGGCCCAAGAGAGTAAACAACTCTACTGGCAGCGATGGGATGCCGAAATCACCATTGATGCGGATGGTTCGTTCAAGGTGATCGAAACCCAGGAGATTGTGTTCACGTCCGGCTCCTTCCGCTTTGGCACCCGTAATATCAAGACAGATCGTCTGCGTGATATCACCGGGGTGCAGGTGACGGCCGACGGCCAGGCGCTGCGCCGCGCGTCGAGCGGTGAAACGGCGGGCACCTTCGTTGTCACGTCCGATGGCAGCGGAGATTTTATTGTCAAGTGGTTTTTTCCCAGGTCAGTCTCTGACAGCCGTCACGTCTATGTGCTCAGCTACACGGTGGATGGCGCGCTGCGCTACTATGATGGCGGCGATCAGTTTTGGTGGAGCGTGGTGGGGCCTGAGCGCAGCTTCCCGGTGCGCTCGTCCACGGTGACGGTGCGCGTACCCGCGCCGGCGACGGTGTCCAACTTCGATAACTACGGCGTGCGCGCCACCGCCACTCAGCTCGATGCCCAGACGATGGAATTTACCTCCAGCGAGGCCATCAACCCGGGCGAGCAGATCGAGGTGCGCGTGCAGTTCACTCACGGTGTGGTGGCCGGCAGCCCCTCAAGCTGGCAGGCAGAGGCCGATGCAGACGCGGCGGCCACTGAGCAGCGCGCCGCGTATGATCGCCAGACGCGACCGCTCATCAATACCGGGGTGTTCGCCTTGGGGCTGCTGCTGCTCATCGGCGGGCCGCTGCTGGTCTACCTGCTCTGGTATCAGAAGGGACGCGACCTGCCGGTGATGTTGCCAACCGACTATCTGGCCGAGCCGCCCGACCCCGCGTTGCCACCGGGCATCGCCGGCACGCTGGTGGATGAAACGGCTGATCTGCAGGACATCATGGCGACCCTGATTGATCTGGCCCGGCGCAAGGTGATTACCATTCGCGAGGAGAAAGGCAAGGATTTTACCTACAGGCTGGTGGGTAAGACCGCGGGCCTGCGATCCTTCGAACAGACATTGGTGGATCGCATGTTCAAGGGCGACACGACGGAGCGCCAATTGTCGGAGTTGAAGAATAAGTTCTACACGACGATTCCCAAGATCAAGAGCCAACTGTACGACGAGGTGGTGGCTGAAGGATTCTTCATGCGCAGCCCCGAACGCACGCGCAACGCCTATGGCGCCAGCGGTGTCGCCGTATTGGCTATGACCGGCATCCTGGGCTGCTTTGTCCTTCCCTTCGCGATGGTGTACACCGACACCGCGTGGTTGCCTGTCGTGGGCATGGGACTTACGGCGCTGATATTCATGTCCATTGCGCGCTTCATGCCGCGCAAGACTGACAAGGGCGCCGATGCCGCAGCGCGCTGGCGGGCCTTCAAGCGCTATTTGCAGGAGATCGAGAAGTACACGAACCTGGAAGAGAGCAAGGCGATCTTCGAGACCTACCTGCCTTATGCGGTGGCGTTTGGTCTTGACCGCACCTGGATCAATAAGTTCGCCCAGGTGGACGCACCGGTGCCCACCTGGTGGACGCCGTACTCAGGTTACGGTCATTCGCGCGGACATTACCCCGCGACGGTGGGCGGCGGTGATGTCGGCCTGCCGGGCGCAGGGAAGATCAGTAGCGCGGAACGTTCGGCGCCGACGTTGAGCGATATGTCACGCGACATGGGCAGTGGGTTGAGCGGTATGAGCGCCGGCCTGGGCACCATGCTGTCATCCTCCGCATCCGCGCTGACCAGTCGGCCGGCGCCGCAGCCTTCCTCCGGATCCAGCAGTTCGGGCTGGTCGGGCGGCGGCGGTGGTTGGAGTGGCGGTGGTGGTGGCGGTGGTGGTGGCGGCGGCGGCGGCGGCGGTGGGTTCGGTTGATCTGGCGCAATCGCTAACTTCCCCTGGTTTTGATACACACAAGGAGGCATACATGATCGGTTCTGGCCGCGTGGTGGGCTTGATTCTCATCGTGATCGGAATCCTGACCTGCCTGATCGGCAGCGCGCTTGCGATCACGTCGGTGCAGGCCGCGGGTGAGCAGGGCAATACGGGCGGCATGGTGCTGGGCATCGCCTTCAGCGCGCTGCCTGCTCTGCTCTTCGTTGGCGTCGGCGGCTATCTGTTCACGCGCGGGCGTGCTGAAGCCGCACAGATGGCCGAAGTGACTAAGCAGAAGAAAATCCTCAATATCATCATGACACGGGGTAAGGCGAGTATCTCTGATATCGTCCTGGAGATGGGCACTGACGCCGAGCAGGTCAAGGCGTGGATCTATGACCTGGTGGGCAAAGGCCTGTTTAGCGGCTATGTCAATTGGAAGGATGGTATTCTTTATTCCCGGCAGGCGTCACAGATGCGAGAGGGCGGTAAATGCCCCAACTGTGGCGGCCAACTGGAACTCACTGGCAAGGGCGTGATCAGTTGCCCGTTCTGTGGCAGCGAGATTTTCCTTGCGCAGTAGCTCCGTCGCCGCCGGTCAGGCGACCGGCCGGCGCAGGATCAGTGCAGAGGGGCGAATGATGTATTCTGGCAGAGAAAGGAACAAACTATGGATTTGATCGAGAAGGCAAAAGCTGCCCGGGGCGCACTGGAGCGTACCTTCGCCGGATTACCCGGTGTCAAGGGCTACAAGGAAAAAGAGCTGCGCCGCGAGGCGGACAAGACGGTGCGCGATCTTTTGGCGCGCGACTTGGACGAGCAGCGCCAACGCCTGCAGGGCCTGCAGGTTGACCTGCTCGGCGCGGGCGGCTTGCAGTGGGTAGATGATGTGGAGCGCGCGGTCACGAAGCTGCAGACCCTGGGGGATCGGATCAAGACCGCCAGCTATGGCTATGCGCCGCTCTTCGATGATGTCAAGGTCAAGGAGGCGCAGCTCGATGCCCTGGCGCAGTTCGACGAGCAGATGGTGGAGCGCGTGGGCGCCCTGCAAGCCGAAGTGGACAAGTTGGCCGCGGCCGTCAGCGCGCGCGAGGGCATTGGCGACGCTGCCAATGCGTTGGCCGATCATGTGGCGATGCTCAACACCGTGTGGGGCCATCGCCAGGATGCAATTCTGAATAGCTAAGGAACGAGAATTTTTTAATTGTCTGGTTTAGCGGCCCACGGGGTGGCTATGTTCGGACACTTATTTAATTCTCGTTCCTGACAAGCAGAGTTGCCAACTCTACGCAGGAGGAGAAAATGGCACGAATTATTGATGTGATTGAAGCCCCCGACCAGGGGCCGGCCGACATGGTGGTGCGCATACCGCAGTCCGGTTCTGGCGATTTCCAGATCGGCTCGCAGGTCATTGTGCGCGAAAGCCAGACGGCTGTCTTTTTCCGTGACGGTAAGGCCCTGGACTCGTTCGGCGCGGGCCGCCATACGATTACCACGGCCAATATCCCACTCATCACCAACCTGCTGGAGCGCATTTTCTCCAGCGGCAAGAACATTTTTACGGCTGAGGTCTATTTCGTCAACCGGCGCGAGTTTCTGGAGCAGAAATGGGGCACGCCGGAACCGATCACCCTGCGCGACAAGGACCTCGGCATGGTGCGCTTGCGGGCTTTTGGCAACTACTCGATGCAGGTGAGCGACCCGCAGTTGTTCGTCACCAAGATCGTGGGAACGCAGGGGCTGTATCAGACGGCGCAGATTGACGCGTATCTGCGCGGGGTCATCATCAGCCGCATGACCGATGTGCTGGCCTCTTCCGGCGCCAGTTTCCTGGACATGCCGGCCCTGTTCGATGAACTGAGCGCGGGAATCAAGGCCAGGTTGGCCGACGATTTTGCCGCCCTGGGCATCGCGCTCAAGCAGATGTTCATCCAGTCGGTCAGCCCGACCGAAGAAACGCAGAAGGCCATTGACGAGCGCGCCTCGATGGGCGCCATCGGCAACATGCAGGCCTACATGCAGTACAAGGCGGCGCGGGCCTTGGGCGATGCCGCGCAGGCAGGCGACGGCGGCGCGGGCAGCCTGACCGGCGCCGGGCTGGGCTTGGGCGCGGGCATGGGTCTGGGCGGCGTCATGGCGCAAGCGATGACCCAGGCCATGGCCGCGGGCAGCAGCAGCCGGGCGCGGCCCCGGCCGCGGCCGCCGCGGCGCCCGATGTGATGACCACGGCCGAGGCCGCGGCGTATCTCAAGGTGTCCGAAGCCGATGTCCTGGCTCTGATCGCAGAGGGCGATCTCAAGGCGCGCAAGATCGGCGCTCAGTATCGCGTCGGCCGGGCGGCGCTGGACGAATTCTTGAAGGGCTAGTTACCCCTCCCCTGGTAGACGCAATCCAGACACGGAGACCGCCATCGGTGCTGCGGTCTCCGTGTCTTTGATTATGGCGGGCTGATGTCCATGCCCCTGATGAAAAGATGAAAAAAAGATGAGAAACGGAGGAGAACATTCTATGTTGCGGCGATTTGTCATGATCACCCTGTGCGCAGCGGCGCTGGCGTTGATGTTGGCGGCGTGTGTAGCCACACCCACGCCGGTGACGGTTATCGAAAAAGAGACGGTCGTGGTCAAAGAGACCGTCGAAGTGGTCAAAGAAGTGACCAAAGAGGTGACCAAAGAGGTTGTCGTCACGCCCACGCCGGTGACGATGAGACCCCAGGTCTTGCGCTGGTCCATCGAGGGCATCAACGAACTGGTTTCGATTGACCCGCCCAAGGCCAGTGACTCCCAGGGTATCCTGGCGGTGAACATGCTCTTCGCCGGCCTTGTGCGCCTGGACGGGGAACTGCGCGTGACCCCGGACGGCGCGACCAGTTGGACGGTCTCGCCGGATGGCCTGACCTACACCTTCAAGCTGCGCTCCGGCCTGGCCTTCAGCGACGGCACACCGGCGACGGCCGACGACGTGGTCTTCTCGCTGACGCGGGCGCTCAATCCGGCGACCGGCGGCTGGACTGGCCCCTTCTATCTGAGTAACATCGTCGGCTCTGACGATGTGACGAGCGGCGCCAGTTCCACCCTGACTGGGGTCAAGGCGGTGGATGCCTCTACCGTCGAAATCAAGATCAAGCAGCCGTCTGCCTTTTTCCTCAAGCAGTTGACCTTTGCCGGCGGTTTCATTGTGCCCGAGGCGAAGGTGACGGCCAACCCGGCCAACTGGACCGATAGCCCGATCGGCACCGGGCCTTTCAAGCTGAAGGAATGGAAGCACAACCAGGCCCTGATCCTGGAGCCGAACCCCTACTACTGGAATGGCCCCATCCAGGTGACGGAACTGCAGATGCCCTTCTTCCAGGACAGCGAGACCGCGTTCCAACTGTACCGCACCGGCGGCCTGGACATCATGGGCAGCCAGCAGAACGGCGTGCCGGCGGCGCGCCTGGCCGAGGTGAGCGACCTGCCGGACTTCCGTGCGGCTTCCTCCTTTGCCGTCCGCTATATCGGTTTCAACAATATGCTGCCACCCTTCGATAATGTGAAGGTGCGCCAGGCCTTCGCCCGCGCCATTGACAAGCAGGCGCTGGCCACCAAGGTGCTGGGCGGCAGTGTGCGCCCCTCCGACCGCATCCTGCCCGGCGGCTTGCCCGGCTCCGAACTGCCCATCAAGGGGTTGACCTTCGACGCGGCCGCAGCCAAGCAACTGCTGGCGGACGCGGGGTTTGCCAACGGCAAGGGACTGCCGCCCATTGCCTTCAGCTACGGCGTCGAAGGCGACAATGAGCGGGTGGTGACTTTCTTGCAGGAGCAGTGGAAGCAAAACCTGGGCGTTCAGATCACCCTGGAACCGCTCGAACTGGCGACCTTCAGCGAGCGCCTGAACACCACCTACCAACACCCGGAGCAGGGCATTCAGATGTACTTTAGCATCTGGGGCGCCGACTACCCCGACCCGCAAAATTTCATCTCGCAGCAACTGCGTACCGATGTGGGCAACAACAACGGCCATTGGTCGAACGCAGCCTTTGATAAACTGGTGGATGAGGCCGATGTCATCGTCGGGAATGATAGCAAACGGATGACGCTCTACAACCAGGCTGAGCAGTTGGCCGTGGATGAAGTGGGCTGGCTGCCGCTCTTCAATCCGACGCTCAATGTTCTGATGCGACCCTATGTCTCTGGCTTTGTCTTTACCGGCCAGGGCATCACGGTGCCCGACTGGTCGGCTGTCCGCGGTAAGACGCAGTAGACCGGCCCCGCGGGGGCGCCGAACGGGGAGTTCCCCGACTCTCCGTTCGGCGTTCCCTGTGACCCCGAACGCCGGACTGTGAGCGCCGAACGAGTTCAGATGGTTCGTAGTGGCGACTTCAGTCGCTCCGTGATAGCAGAAACGGCTAAAGCCGTCACTACGAACTACGAACTGCCCGACAACTTGCGCCGCCACCCACCGGACCTGTTCGGCGGCACGAAACGAACCGCCCATTCCTATAGCATTCATCTTATGGTATCCATCGTTCTGCGTCGTATCCTCAGTCTGATTTTTGTGGTGTTCAGCATTACCCTGCTGACATTCATCATCGGCTACCTGGCGCCAGGAGACCCCATCCTGGTGATGATGGGCTCGCGTCGTGACCCTGTGATCTATCAACGGCTGCTGCACCAGTATGGACTTGATCTGCCCTGGTGGCAGCAGTATCTGCGCTATGTCGGCGGGCTGCTGCAGGGCGACCTGGGCTTGTCCTACAAATACCAGGGACGCCCGGTGCTTGATCTGTTGCGTCACGGCCTGCCGATTTCGATGGCGCTGGGCGGCGTCGCGCTTCTGCTCAGCCTGGTCATCGGCATCCCGGCTGGGGTGCTGGCCGCGCTGCGGCAGAATTCCTGGCTCGACCGTGGCCTGCTGGCGTTCATGCTGGCCCTCTACGCCATTCCGAGCTTCGTGCTGATTCCCATCCTGCGCGTGGCCGATACCTGGCTCTACCGCAGCGGGCTGCCTTTTCTGCCGGTGGCCGGCTGGGGAACCCCGGCCCACTGGGTGCTGCCGGTGATCGTGCTGGCCGCGGGCACCACAGGCTACCTGGCGCGTCTGACGCGCGCATCCATGTTGGAAGTGCTGCGCCAGGACTTCATGCGCACGGCCGCGGCCAAGGGCCTCTTCCCGCGTCAGATCACCTGGCGCCATGCTTTTCGCAACGCGCTGCTGCCGATTGTCACCGTGCTTGGCCCCTCGCTCGCCTTCCTGGTCACCGGCGCGTTCGTGGTCGAAAACCTCTTCGCCGTGCCCGGCATCGGCTTCCTGGCGATCCAGGCGATCGGTCAGCGTGACTATCCGGTGTTGCAGGGAACGACGATCATCCTGGCCGCGGCCGTCGTGGTGATGAACCTGGCCACCGACCTGACCTACCTGTTTCTCGACCCACGGATTCGGATGACGTGAGCAACGCCATCACTGAAACTCTGACCGCGGGCGACCGCTCACGCACGCTGAGCGCACGCTTTGCCGCCAATCGCCTGGCGCTGTTCAGCCTGGCGGTGATCGTCCTGCTGCTGCTGCTGGCCGCGGTCGGCCCTGATCTGTGGCCGCTCAGCGCCACCGATCAGGACTATGACGCCATCAACGCCTGGCCGACGCCGGCGCACCCGCTGGGCGCCGACAACCTGGGGCGCGACACCCTGGCCCGCCTGCTGCGCGGCCTGCGCGTCTCCCTGTTGGTTGCCGTGTACGTCGAAACGCTCAACATCGTGCTCGGCGCCACCCTGGGCCTGTTGGCCGGCTATTTCGGCGGCTGGCTCGATCAACTGCTCAGCCGCCTGGCGGATATGCTCTTTGCCTTTCCCGGCCTGCTGCTGGCGATCCTGGTGGCCGGCGTGTTCGGCCCTGCCATCACGCAAACCTTTGGCGGGATTGGCCGTCTGCTCCTCGTGGCCGGCGCGCTGAGCCTGGTGAGCTGGCCGCTGATGGCGCGCACCGTGCGCAGTATCACCCTGGCGCTGCGCGAGCGGGAGTTCATCGAAGCCGCGCGCGCCGTCGGCGCCCGCGATCGGACCATCCTCTGGCGCCATCTGCTCCCCAACGTGATGGGCATGGTCATCGTCAGCGCCACCCTGGACGTGGCCGGCGTGGTGGTCAACGAAGCGGTGTTGAGCCTGCTGGGCCTGGGCGTACAGCCGCCCGCGCCCAGCATCGGCGGCATGATCGTGCAGTCCATCCCGTACCTGGAGACGAACTGGCTGCAAGCCCTTTTCCCCAGCCTGGCCTTGATGGTCATGGTGCTCACCTTCTCCTTTGCTGGTGATGGGCTGCGCGACGCGTTCGATCCGAAATCGGAGTGAAGCGATTGAAATCGCACCTAATGGGCGTTCCGCCGCAAGGTCGGCCTGCGCCGACCAGGGTTGCGTCCACGCAGGTGGACGCCCGGCGGAACGCTCTTTCGCCCCGAATTCATTCGGCGGCTCATGGTCGAAGGGAGAAGCGATGGACCTGTTGATCGAGGCCCGCGAACGGGCTGTTGAGGTGCTGCAGCGCTGTAGTTCCCCGATTGGCTTCAAAGCGTCTGGCTTGACGCGTGGCTATCCGCATGTTTGGGCGCGCGATAGCATCATCACCGCGCTGGGCGCGGCCTGGGCTGAGCCGACGCTTTTCCTGCCGCCCTTCCGCGCTTCGCTCGATACCCTGGGCGCCTTTCAATCACCGCTGGGCTTGATCCCCCTCAACGTGGACGTGGCCAGCCGCACCGTTTCCACCGAAAATGCCGGCGCGGTAGACGCCAACCTGTGGTTCATTCTGGGGCACTACTATTACTGGCTGCTGTCGCACGATGATGCCTATTTGCGCGACAACTTTGCCCGTCTGCAGCGCGCGTTGGTCTGGCTGCGTTATCAGGACATGAATGAATGCGGCCTGCTCGAAGTGCCCGAGGCCGGCGATTGGATGGATTTGCTCTCGGTCCGTTATAATGTCCTCTATGACAACGTCCTCTACTTCGCCAGCTTGCATGCCTTTGCGCAGATGGCCGCAGCCTGCGGCGCTGAGGCGGGCGGGGCGCGGGCGGGGGCGGATGGGGTGCAGGAACGGCTTAACCTGCTGCTCTGGGTCAATCGCTGCTGGGAGCCAGAGCTTTGGGCCGAACAGTTGGCCCGTCTCAAGGCCATGCGCCTGGAATGGTACATGCTCTATCACAACGTGGGCACCATCTCCAGCCGTCCGTTCTACCTGCCCTGGGTCGCCTTCCGCGAGTTTGGCGATTACTGCGACGTGCTGGGTAACACCCTGGCCATCCTGACCGGCGTGGCCGACAGCGGGCGCCGCGAGCTGATCTTGCGCCACCTCTACCAGGTGGGCGCGGGCAGGCCCTATCCGAGCAAGGCCATTCACCCCGTCATCTATCCGGGCCAGACGGAGTGGCGCGAATACTACCGCAGCCGCAACCTGAACCTGCCGCACCAGTATCACAACGGCGGTATCTGGCCCTTCATCGGCGGATTTCACGTGGCCGCGCTGGTGCGCCAGGGCTGGATGGATGATGCGGAGCATCTGTTGCGCGATCTGGCCGCGGCCAATCAGCGCGGCGCCTATGAGCCGTGGGAATTCAACGAATGGCTGCACGGCGAAACCGGCAACCCCATGGGCTATCCGCTCCAGGCCTGGTCGGCCGGCATGTATCTATATGCCTACGAGGCCTTGCAGCAGCGACGCCTGCCCTTGTTCGATGATCTGATCCAACCCTGACGAGGTTCGAGATGGCAAACCTGCAACTGTCACCTGATTTGAGCGATGCGCTGGCGCACCGCAACCTGGTTATTTTTTGGGGCGGCGATCTGCCGCAGGCCTTGACCGGCCTGCCCAGCCGGCAGGACCTGGCGCAGCGCCTGGCGGCCCGTATCAACTACCAGGGCCGTGACAACTCCCTGGAAGCGGTCGCGCAGGCCTTCGCGGCCGGCCAGCACGGTTTTACCAATGAACTGAACCGGATCATCATCCGTGAACTGGACGAGCAGCGCCACCAACCGCAGCTTGTTCACCGGCTCGCCGCGCAGTTGCCGGCCAGCCACTACATTGTTACCGCGTACGACGGCCTGCTCGAGGACGCCCTGCGTGACCAGCGGCGCCCGTACAACTACCCGATCATTGCCGGCGTCAGCGTGGGCAATCTGGACCTGCTCAACGGCAATCTGCCCACGCTGATCTGGCTGTACGGTCGCGTGCGCGAACAGCAGAGCCTGGTGCTGACGCGTGACGCCCATCTGCGCCTGGTGAACGATCCGGCCAACGCCGGCCTGCTCAACTACGTGCGCACGATCATGCGCGTCAATACCCTGCTCTTCATCGGCTACGACCTGTCAGACGTGGATTTCGAACTGCTCTACACCCACGTGCTGACGACCGCCGGGCCGTTGATGCGCCGCGCCTTTGCCGTGCAGCCCGGCCTGGACCCCTACCAGCGCCTGACCTGGCAGCAGCGCAACGTTGAACTGATTGACGCCGACCCCCTCGCCGTCCTCAGCAGCCTCCTCGACCTGCCCCTCCCTCCGGCCTCCGATCTCCAATCTCCAACCCCCAACCCCCAATCCCCGGTCTCCGGTCTCCGATCTCCGGTCTCCAATCCCCGATCCCCAATCTCCGGTCTCTGATCTCCGGTCTCCAATCCCCGGCCCATCCCCCACACCCGCAAAGGAGCCAACACCCATGCCTACGCTGCCCAATTCAATCACCTTGAACAGACTGCTGCAAAAACTGACGGCGCAGGATATTGACATCATCCTGTTGGAACAGGACTTCCAGGGTGTGCGCGACAGCGCAGGGCCGAACTTGCATAGCCTGCGCCTCAAATTGATCGAATTCGCCGAAAAGCGCGTGAAAGTGCCTCGCCTCCTCGAACTGATCTATGACCTGAACTCGACCGGCTATCTTGAAATCATGGGCGTCCCGCCGCCAGGGCGTTCCACCGGCTCGACGTCATCCTCCGGGCAAGGCGGCAATGCGTCACCCGGCCCGACCCCCCCGCCTCCTCCCACCCCGCGTCCGTCCGCCGCATCACCTATCACGACTTCGACCTGCGCATCCGCCGCGGCGTTGCCGCCGGCCAGTACAGCGTTGAAACCACCAGCGTACTGGGCGGCCAGGCCGAGGCCGAAGCCACCTTCGATCCCGGCGAGACCGATTTCAAGCGCCTGCTCAACCGCTTCGGCGTGCTGCGCGGCTTCGCTGACGACGCAGCCGCAGAGACGCCAACCGGCCGCACGCCCGGCCCGGTGCGCCCCAGCCAGCCGCCGGCCGAGAGGGACCTGGCGCTGCTCGGCTACCGTTTGCAGCAGTTGGCCTTCCCGCCGGCCGTCTACCATCGCCTGGCGACTGCATACGGCACATTGGGCGACAATGACAGCCTGCGCATCCGCCTGCGCCTCGACCCGCCCGAGCTGGCGGTGCTGCCCTGGGAACTACTCACCGACACCGCGCCCGGCCCTGGCACCGTTCCTGAGTTTTGGGGGCTCGACCTCAAACGCTCACTCGTGCGCTTCATCCCTGCCAGCAAGCCCGTTACGCCGGTGGCTGCGCCCACACCGCTGCGCATTCTACTGGCCGTGGCCGGGCCGACCGACCAGCGCACGCTCAAGACGGCCGACGAGATTGCGCGCGTGCGCAGCGCGCTGGCGCCGTTGGGCAACCGCATCGAACTGGTCGAGATGGATCACGTGCAGGTCAGCGATCTGCTGCCCCGCCTGCGCGAGACCTTCCACATCCTGCATTTCATCGGTCATGGCCTCTTCGATACGTTCACCAACACCGGCCATCTCATCTTCGAGACCGAAGGTCACCTGAGCGATCCGCTCGACGCCAGACGCTTCGGTCAACTGCTGGCGGGCAGCACCGTCCGCCTGGTGTTCCTCAACGCCTGTGAGACCAGCCAGACCGCCAGCAGCACCGACGCTTACGGCGTGGCCGACGTGCTGGTCAAGGTGGGCGTGCCGGCCGTGGTGGCCATGCAAACGGCCGTGCGCGACGATTACGCGGTCCTGTTCGCCAGGCATTTCTACAGCGGGGTCGCGCAGGGGCTGACGCTCGACGACTGCGTTGTGGATGGCCGCCGCGGGGTGGCTGCAAGTGGCGCCGGTCAGTTCGACTGGGCCATTCCGGTGCTCACCACGCGCGTCTCCGATGGACGCCTGTTCAAATGAAGAAAATTGTCATTCGTAGAAGGAGAGAAATCAACGATGTCATTACCGACCCGATCCGAAGCCTGGGCGCTGGTGTGCGAATGGGTGAAGGCCGACAGCCTGCGCAAGCACATGCTGGCGGTGGAAGCGGCGCTGCGTGCGTACGCGGCCAAATACGGCGAAGACGAGGACTTGTGGGGCATCACCGGCCTGGTGCATGACCTGGACTTCGAGCGCTTCCCCAACATGGATGACCAGACCGCTGGGCATCCGCGCACCGAACTGCGCCTGTTTCGCGCCCTGGACTGGCCGCCGGAGCTGATCCATGCCGTGGAAGCGCATGCCACCTACCTGGGCGTCCCGTCCGTCAGCCGCCTGGACAAAGCCTTGCTGGCCGTAGACGAGCTGACCGGCCTCATCATGGCGGTGGGCTACGTGCGCCCCAGCAAGAGCCTGGCCGATGTCGAGGTGCGGTCGGTCAGGAAGAAGTGGAAGGACAAAGCCTTTACCGCGGCCATCAGCCGCCAGGAGATCGAGCACTACACCGCCGAGCTGGGCGAGCCGCTGGATGAACACATCCAGACCGTGCTCAGCGCGCTGCAAGGCATTGCAGCAGACCTGGGATTGGGCTAAGGAACCACAGGTGCATTGTAACTGCTCAGCCAGGCAAAGATCACACTGTCAGGCCACAGATTCAGCTTCCAGGATCATCCGTTACCAGCGCCTCCGCCGCAACCAGGCGCACATTCTCGTCCGCGGCGCGGGCGAGCAGGGCGGGCGTGAAACCGGACTTGGCAAACAGCGCATAGGAAACGGCCGGCCAGCGGCCCTGGGGATCAACCAGGCGCGCCTTGCGTTGGAGATCGTCCAGGATGTCCGTCCCCACGGGGTTGACCGACCACTTGCACTCGCCCAGCAGCAGCGCGCCATCTGCCTCGCTGACCGCGACAACGTCCACCTCGCCCGTGCTGTCCCACCAGGAGCCGACCCGTTCAGGCAAGAAGGCGAGCTGCCCTGCGCGCGCCAGGCGCGCGACGTAAGCCCGCGCCGCTTCTTCGAAGGCATAACTGACGAACTGATCGAATGTCGGCCGCACGCGCTGCGCCAGCACCGCGTCCGCCAGGCCCAGGTCAAGCGATCCCTGGTTGGGATGCACGTAGCGAAACCAAAAGCGTAGGAAGGCATCGGTGATCTGGTAAAGGCCGCGTTTGTTCTTGTCGGGCCGACTCTCGGTGGCAGGCACATTGCGGTTTACCACACGCAGATCTTGCAGGATATTCAGGTAACGCGCTGTCGTGGTTGCGTCGCCCACGCGCGCCCCCTGGCTGATCTCGTTCAGTCGCGTGGATCCTTGTGCCAGCGCGCGCAGGATCGAAAAGTAATTGCGGGGCTCCCGCAGTTCCTCCATGAGCAGCATCTGCGGTTCGCGACGCAGCATCCCCTGGCTATCGAGGATGCGAGCGCGGATATTGGCGAAGATGTCTGCCTGATCCGAGAAGGTGGCCAGGTAATAGGGCATGCCGCCCAAGACCGCCCAAGCCTCGATCTGCTGGATGGGGGTGTAGGCGGGGAGAAAAACGGCCGCGGCCGGTAATTCCAGTGCTGGCAGAAGATAACTGCCAGTTCGACGACCGTACAGCGGCGCCTGGTAGCCCAGAATCTCCCGTTCCATCATGCCCACGTAAGAGCCGCACAGGATCAAAAAAACCTGGGTGTTGCGCAACAGCTCATCCCACACCTTCTGCAAAATCGAGGGAATGGTCTTGTTGCCGCTAATCAGATAAGTGAACTCGTCCAGCACGACCACAGGGCGACCGGGCAGGTCCGCCAGGGCGCGGAAAGCCGCCTCCCACGATGGAAAGGTAAAGCCATCGGAGATATTGGCGTGCGTGAAACGCCAAATCTCCTGGGAGAAGGAAGCGAGCTGATCGTTATCGGCGCTGAGGGTGGCAATGAAGAAAATATGGGGCTTGTCTGCGCAGAAATGGCGCACAAGCTCGGTCTTGCCCACCCGTCGCCGGCCGTAGAGAACGAACAACTCGGCGCGTCCGGAACGGTAATGCGTTTCCAGGTTAATCAGTTCGGCATGGCGGTTGATGAACATCGTTTTCCTTCTTGGCGAGCCGCGGGGAACAATACGAATCGCGATTATTATAATCGTGATTCGTATAATAACAACTCCAGACCACGCGAGACCAGGTCTTGCGGTCTTACCAACGATCTTGCAGTGAGTACGGCGTATGGTACAATAACCCCAGATGTCGGCCGGGCCAGGCCGATCTTGTCAGGCGTCCGATCCATGCCAGGTGATAATAATCATGCCATTCACCCTCACCCCACAAGCCTTCGTCGCGAAATGGCGAAAGGTCACGCTCAAGGAGAGCGCGGCCACGAAGGAGCATTTTCTCGACCTGTGCGGCCTGGTGGGACATCCCACGCCGGCCGCGGCCGATGCTGAGGGCACGCACTTCACCTTCGAGTACGGCGCGGCCAAGTTGGGCGGCGGCCAGGGCTTTGCCGATGTCTTCAAGCGCGGCTTCTTCGGCTGGGAGTACAAAGGCAAGCACGCCAACCTGGACAAGGCCTACCTGCAGTTGCTGCAATACCGCGCCGCGCTGCACAATCCGCCGCTGCTGGTGGTCAGCGACATCGAAACGATCGTCATTCACCCCAACTTCGTCAACCGCGCCAACACGCCCACCACCCTCACCCTGGATGATCTGCTGACGCCGGCCGGCCTGGAGCGGCTGCGCGCCATCTTCTATCACCCCGCCTTGTTCGAGACGGCCGAGACGCCGGAGATGGTCACGCAGCGCGTGGCCGCGGAATTCGCCCGCCTGGCCGATGTGCTGGCCGCGGACGGCCATGAGCCGCTGGCGATTGCCCATTTTCTGATCCGCCTGCTCTTCTGCCTCTTCGCCGAGGATGTGGGGCTGCTGCCGGAGGGACTCTTTGCCCGCCTGGTGATGCGCACACAGTCGCAGCCGGCCGCGTTTGCCGGGCAGTTGAGCCAGCTCTTCGCCGCGATGGCGAGCGGTGGCTGGTTCGGCACAGAGCAAATTCCCCACTTCGACGGCGGCCTCTTCGACAACGCCGCGGTCCTGCCGCTGAGCGCGGCCGGGCTGGACGTGCTCGCCCGCGTCGTGGGCGCGGACTGGTCGGTCATTGATGCCACGATCTTCGGCACGTTGTTCGAACGCGGGCTGGACCCGGCCAAGCGCAGCCAGTTGGGCGCGCACTACACCAGCCGCGAGGACATCCTGCTGATCGTGGAGCCGGTGCTGATGGCGCCCCTGCGCCGGCGCTGGGCCACGGTGCAGGAACAGGCCCAGGGGCTGGCCGGCCAGCGCGATCAGGCCAAAGGACCCAAGCGCAGCGGCCTGCACAAGAAGCTGCAAGACCTGCTGGTGGACTTTGCCTCGGAGCTGGCGCGCGTCAGCGTGCTCGACCCCGCGGCCGGCAGCGGCAACTTTCTCTACCTGGCGCTGCTCTCGCTGCTCGACCTGTGGAAAGAGGTCTATGACCGGATGCTGGCGTTGGGGCTGACGGCGGTGTCGCCGCTGGAGGGCATTGCGCCGTCGCCGGGGCAGCTCTACGGCATCGAGGTCAACGAGTATGCGCACGAACTGGCGCAGGCCACGATCTGGATCGGCTACATCCAGTGGCTGCGCGCCAACGGCTTCGGCGCGCCGCCCGAACCGATCCTCAAGCCCATCCAAACCGTGCGTCGCATGGACGCCATCCTGGCTTATGATGCGGCCGGCCGGCCCGTGGAGCCGGCGTGGCCGCCGGCCGATGTCATCATCGGCAACCCGCCGTTTTTGGGCGGCAAACGGCTGCGCAGCGAGTTGGGTGACGTCTACGTGAACAAACTATTCGACCTGTATGGCGGTCGAGTTCCGCGTGAAGCCGATTTGGTCTGCTACTGGTTTGAGAAGGCAAGGGCACAGATCGAAGAAGGAGGGCAAAGCGGGCGGGTCTTTTGGCGACCAAGGCGATTCGAGGCGGCGCCAATCGCAAAGTGCTGGAGCGGATCAAAGCTCGGGCGATATTTTCTGGGCGCAGTCTGACCGGGACTGGGTTCTTGAAGGCGCAGCCGTTCACGTTTCGATGATTGGTTTTGATGATGGCGAAGACCTCCGAGTTCTTGATGGCAAGCGGTGTCAGGATATCAACCCCGATCTGACGGCAACGTCTGATCTGACCGCTGCAAGCGGCTCCCAGAAAACCTTGGTTTCGTTCGGGGCCGCCAAAAAGGGTCGGTTTTGATATGCAGAAGTCCCAGGCTCAACAATGGATCTGACTGCCATTGAACCCCAAACGGGCGCCCAAACCGATGTGCTGCGACCTTATGTCAATGGTATTGATCTCGTTCGACGACCGCGGCATGTGGATTATTGATTTTGGTCTGATGAACCTCGACAGAGGCAGCCCTGTATGAAGCCCGTTTGAGTATGTGCGGCATGTGCAACCCGGACCGAGAAGAATAACCGTCAGGCCTATCGTGAACAATGGTGGCTACATGCTAGACGCGCCGATGCGGCATGCGCGCTTTGCAGCCAAGACGCGGTATCGGCACTTTCACGTGTCCAAAGCATTGCTTCTTTGCCTGGCTCCATCAGACTGTCCTGCCGCCAATGCCTGCTCGATTGTCTTGCTTGCGATGATGACTACTTTTTTGCGTTTTGCATTCCGACTGCACGAACTGTGGGCGCTGCGATGGGCACCCAACTGCGTGAGGCCGAAAGCGGTTCCCGCTACACCCCCACTACCTGCTTCGAGACCTTTCCCTTACCGTGGCCGCCGGGGCAGGAGCCGGTGGACGATGGCCGCGTGCAGGCGATTGCGGCGGCGGCGCAGGAGCTGGTGCGCCTGCGCGACGCGTGGCTCAATCCGCCGGGCGCAAGCGAGGCGGAGTCGAAGAAGCGCACGCTGACCAACCTGTACAACGCGCGGCCCACCTGGCTGGACCACGCGCATCGCAAGTTGGACGCGGCCGTGCTGGCAGCGTACGGCTGGCCGACCGGCCTCACAGACGAGGACATCCTGGCGCGGCTGCTGGCGCTCAACCTGGCGCGGGCAGGAGTCGGCCTGCAAGCGTAGATAATTGGCTGCCAGGCGTTTATTGGATCGAACGAGGCAGCCACAGGGTTTGTCGAATTCTCACTCATGAAGTATAAGATGAACTATGGCGCTAAAACCCATTCGGAATGACGAAGACAACCATGCCGCGCTGCAGGAGATCGAGCAGCTTTGGGACGCTGAGCCGGGCACGCCGGAAAGCGATACGCTCGATATTTTGGTAACGCTGGTCGAAGCCTACGAAAGGGATCGTTACGACTTGCCGTCGCCCGATCCTATCGCCGCGCTGGAGTATTTCATGGAGAGCCGCGGCTGGACACGCAAGCAGTTGGAACCGTACCTCGGCAGCCGAGGACGTGTTTCAGAAATTCTGGGCCGCAAACGGCCCCTGACGTTGCCAATGATTCGCCGTCTTGAACAGGTCACGGGAATTCCTGGCTCGGTTCTGATCCGATCTTACCCTACGGAACAAGACAACCTCGAACTACCGGCGCGCAAGACGCCAATAGCGCACTCCACAAGTAAGATGGTTGCAGCAGTGCGCCAGTCGCGCTGAA
This sequence comes from Candidatus Amarolinea dominans, assembly GCF_016704685.1. Classification (NCBI taxonomy): domain Bacteria; kingdom Bacillati; phylum Chloroflexota; class Caldilineae; order Caldilineales; family Candidatus Amarolineaceae; genus Candidatus Amarolinea; species Candidatus Amarolinea dominans. The sequence goes on along the minus strand of NZ_JADIZS010000034.1, from coordinate 10,956 downwards.
ACAAATGCAGTCGAGGGTCTATCATGATAGAAGAGATCGTTGCCAACGAGGAATACCCAGATCTGGTGTCGGTTCGTTCGGTGTGCGTCCGCGACAGCTCGGTTGTCTATGTCACGTTCAGCGACGGCTCGACCAGGGACATTGATCTGGAGCCGTATCTGCACGGACCATTGTTCGACCCAATCCGCCTGGACCCTCAGCTTTTTGCGCAGGTGGTCGTTGACCCTGAAACAGAAACGCTGACCTGGCCGAACGGGGCCGATATTGACCCTGACGTGCTGTATTACGATGGCGATCCGCCCTGGAGCCGGGCCGAGGACGCTGAGAACGGCGTGTCATACAAGCTGGCTTCCTCTGCCAACCAGCGGCAGAACGTTGGATCCTGAATGCTCCAGGCCCCCATCATCTCCGCGACGAAACGTGCCGTTTCCAATGTAGATTGCCAGGTTGCCCCAAGAACGGAGGCTGCTGGTACCCATTACAATTTTGTGCTATACTCGTTACCGCCAACAGAGCAACGGAGTGCTGACTGAAACCCACGCTGGTGCCGACATCGCTGCGCGTCGAGCGCGGCTGTCTGGGTGGTCTCTTGGCGGATTGGAGCACAGGGAGAGGTCTATGCGTTTCTTCAACACGGCCGGGCCGGTCAACTGCGAGGATCATTACTGCCTGCCGCCGCTGGAGCGGTTCGACCTGGCCGACATCCTGAGCTTGATCGAGCAGAAGAAGTACTTCGTGCTCCATGCCCCGCGACAGACCGGCAAGACATCTGCGCTGTTGGCGCTCATGGAACATCTCAACCGCCGCGGCCCCTACCGGGCGTTGTATGCCAACCTGGAAGTAGGGCAGTCGGCGCGTGAGGATATCGCGGCTGCGATGCGCGCCATCGTCAACGAAATCGCCTCTCGCGCGCGCGACTTCCTGGATGAGCCATTTCTTAAGACGATTGCCCAGGAAGTCCTGCAAGAAAGCGGGCCACACAGCGCATTGGGAGAGATCTTGACCCGTTGGGCTGAACGCAGTATGCAGCCCCTGGTGTTGTTGCTGGATGAGGTGGACGCCTTGGGGGACACCCCCCCCCCCTGGTCCCCCCCCCCCCCCCCCCCCCCCCCCCCCCCGCCCCCCCCCCCCCCCCCCCCCCCCCCCCCGGGGTGGGGGGCGGGCGCCCCCCCCCCCCCCCCCCCCCCCCCCCCCCGCCCGCCCCCCCCCGGGGGGGGGGGGCGCCCCCCGGCCCCCCGCCGGCCCCCCGCCCGCCCCCCCCCCCCCCGGCCGGGGCGGGGGGGGGGGCGGCCTCCGGCCGCCCCCCCCCCGGGCCCGGCGGGGCCCCCCCCCCCCCCCCCCGGCCGCGGGGGCGGCGCCGCCCCCCCCCCCGGGGCGCGCCCCCCCCCCCCGCCCCCCCCCCCCCCCCCCCCCCCCCCCCCCCCCCCCCCCCCCCCCCCCCCCCCCCCCGGGGGGGGGGGGCCCGGGGGGGCGCCCCCCCCCCCCCCCCCGGCCCCCCCCCCCGCCCGCCCCGCCCCCCCGCGCGGCCGCGCCCCGGGCCGCCCCCCGCCCGGGGGGCGGGGGGGGGGGCCCGCCCCCCCCCCCCCCGCCCGGCCCCCCCCGCCGGCGGGTGGCCGCCGCCTGCGCCGGCGCGCACCCCACGTGGTGGGTGCCCCCCCCCCCCCCCCCGGGTGTTTTCTCCGCGCCTTGACCAGCGTCACGCAGGATTTTATCGTCCAGGAACTGGCCTGGTACATCCGGTCCGATGGCCAGCTCGACCTGCCGAAGCTGTTGGCTGCCTTTCAGCAGTTCTTCCGCGAGCACTCCGAGAGCTGGGTCGAGCGTTTCGACTACAAGGAGGCAGGGCCGCAACTGCTCCTACAGGCGTTTCTGCAGCGCATCGTCAACGGCGGTGGCCGCGTCGAGCGGGAGTATGGTCTGGGGCGCAAGCGCACCGACCTGTTGGTACTCTGGCCGGTTGCTGAGCCAGGCGTCGAGGGCAAAGAGCACGTCCAGCGCGGCGTCATCGAGTTGAAAGTGCTGCACAAATCGCTGGAGGCAACCCTGGCCGAGGGCGTGGTGCAGACCTGGGAGTACGCCGACCGCTGCGGCGCCGCAGAGGCACACCTGGTCATCTTCGACCGCACGCCGGACAAACCCTGGGAGGAGAAGATCTTCCGGCGAGAGGAAGCCATCCAGGGCCGGCCGATCACCGTGTGGGGCATGTGATGCGTGCAAGGCACAACCATCCACACCCGCGGCGCCATCCCCTTCTTCCTGCGCGGCGTATGGCTGGCCAGTGCATGAGGAGGTTATACCGATGAATTGGATTACACGAGCACGCGTCAAAGTGGACCGCGTGGCCTGTCCCTGGTTGATCAAGAAGTTCGTTGACCCGGACGCCACATTTTTCTTCGTCCCCGCTGACCAGGTCATGGCCGAGGCCGCGCGCCTGGGTGCGATTCCCTACGACGTCAAGGGCGTTGAGCTGGGCCATCACGGTCAGGCCTGTTCGTTCGAGGCGATTCTGGACAAGTACGACCTGACCGGCAACCCGGCCCTGCTGTTGCTGGGCAAGATCGTCAACGGCGCGGATACCGACAACACACAGTGGAACCAACCCGAGGGGCCGGGCCTGCAGGCGATTGCCGAGGGCTTCCGCCACCTGGGCTACGCGGACGATCACGCCATCAATGCCGCGGAGTGGATCGTCTACGATGCGCTGTACGCCTACTGCCAGGAAATGGTGAAACAAGGCCGGCCCCATGGCGCGTTCAAGGATTGACGTCAGGCTGCTCTTTGCCACGCGCATCACGCGGCTGTTCGCCTATGGCGCGCTGTCGGTCGTCCTGGCGCTCTATCTGGCCGCGATCGGCCTGGACGAGGGACGGATCGGCCTGCTGTTCTCGCTGACGCTGGCGGGCGACGCCGCGGTCACCCTGACCATCACCACCACGGCCGACCGCTTGGGCCGCCGGCGCAGCCTGATGCTGGGCGCCGCGCTGATGGCGCTGGCCGGCGCGGCCTTCCTGCTGACCCGACAGCCCACCCTGCTGCTGCTCGCTGCCATCATCGGGGTCATCAGCCCCAGCGGCAACGAGATCGGCCCCTTTCTGGCGATCGAACAGGCCGGGCTGGCGCAGATTCTGCCGGATGCGCGGCGCACCCAGGTCTTTGCCTGGTACAACCTGGTCGGCTCGCTGGCCACGGCCGCCGGCGCCCTTTGCGGCGGGCTGCTGGTGCAGGCGCTGCAAAGCGACGGATTTTCCTCCGTGAACGCTTACCAGGCGGTCCTGCTGGGCTATGCCCTGTGCGGCCTGCTGCTGATCGCCTGGTTCTTCTACCTGTCGCCGGCCGTCGAGCCTTCCCCCTCGGCCGGGATTGCATCCGTGCGCCGCCGCTTCGGCCTGCATCGCTCAGGCCCGATCGTCCTGCGACTGAGCGGCCTCTTTGCCCTGGATGCCTTTGCCGGCGGCTTTGTGATTCAGAGCATCGTCGCCTATTGGTTCTACACCCGGTTCGGCTTGAGTCCCGCTGCGCTGGGCGCGATCTTCTTTGCCGCCAATCTCCTCGCCGGCGCTTCCGCGCTGCTGGCCGCGCGGCTGGCGGCCCGCTTCGGACTGATCAACACCATGGTGATGACGCATCTGCCCTCGAACGTGCTGCTCTGCCTGGTGCCGTTGATGCCGACGCTGCCGCTGGCGATCGCGGTGCTGCTCCTGCGCTTCAGCATCTCGCAGATGGACGTGCCGGCGCGCCAAAGCTACACCATGGCCGTGGTCAGCCCCGATGAACGCTCGGCCGCCTCCGGCGTGACCGCCATCGCTCGCTCGCTGGGCGCGTCCATCTCGCCCTGGCTCAGCGGACTGCTACTGGCCCGCGGCTATTTTGCTGCGCCCTTTCTCCTCGCCGGCGGCCTGAAGATCGCCTACGACTTGCTCCTCTATCGCAGTTTTCGCGCCTTCGAACCGCCGGAAGAGGCGGTTTTCGACGTGTAATAACGATTTCAGTCTTTCGAGCCCCGGGAAGCGACCGAAGTCGTCACGACGAAGGGTCTTCCCCACCTTAACCCGGCGCCGGCAAACAGGGCGTATACGCCCCTTGACCCTGGCAGATTGGCCGCCGGTCTGGTTTCAGGTATAATACTGTTTGTTCGCCGCCCCGGCTTTGCTAACGAGATGAGGTTCCGCCCATGCTCCCTGTGTTCGACGACCTGACGATCACCATCACAGCCACAGAACCACCCGCGCAGGGCGCCAACGTCACGGTGTCGTACGCGAACGCTACCACGACGGGCGCCTTCAGCCTGGCCGCGGTCGCGGCGCAGGTGGACGCGTTGAAGCTGGCTCTGCAACGGAGCGACCCCGTCCGCGACGATCTGTGCGGCGCCGGGGCCGCGCTCTTCGCTGCGCTGTTTGCCGGGCCTCTCTTTCGCACCTACACCACAGCCAGCGCGTTGGCCCAGGAACGCGGACACATCCTGCGCCTGCTGCTCAACACCGACATCCCCGCGCTGGTCGCCGTGCCCTGGGAATATCTCTACGACCGTGACCTCGCACGCTGGCTGGCGTTGGACGGGCGGCTTTCGCTCGTGCGCAGCTTGCCCGTCGCCGCGCGGCCGGCGCTTCCGGTCGAGGGCGCGCTGCGCGTGCTGGTGCTGATCTCCGCACCCACGGATCTGCCGGCGCTGGACAGCACACGCGAGTGGAACAACCTGCAGGCCGTGGCCGACAGCGCGGCCATCGAGCTGATCCCCTGCGCTCCCACCTACGAGGCCTTGCAGGCGGCCCTGCGCCAGGCGCCCCACGTCTTTCACTTTGTCGGCCACGGCGCGCTGGATGAGGCGAGCCAGGCCGGGCTGCTGGTTTTTTGCGACCACGCCGGCTGCTCCCAGCCCGTCTACGCCAGCGACCTGGCCACGCTGCTCAGCGACTGCAAAAGCCTGCGCCTGGCCCTGCTCAATGCCTGCCAGGGCGCCGCGCCCACCGCGGCCTCGGCCTTTGCCGGCGTGGCGCAGAAGCTGATCCAGCAAGGCACGCCCGCGGTGATCGCCATGCAAGCGCCGATCGTGGATGACCACGCCATCCGCTTTGCGCAGGAGTTCTACCGCGGCCTGGCCGATGGCTACGGCATCGAAGCGGCCGTGGGCGAAGGGCGCAAACGGGTCAACGAAGTCGCCGCCAGTTGGGGCATCCCAACCCTCTATTTTCAAGGCAGCGAACCCTTCGCCATCCCGGTCTTGAGCGACGCGCAGAAGGCGGCGCGGCTGTGGGAGAAGGCGCCGCAGGTCAGCGAGCCGGCGCGACGGCGCGCGCTGCTCGAGCGCATCCTGGCGCTGGATACCAAGCACGCGGGCGCCCAAGCCGCGGCAGCAGATCCAAAACAGCGCCGAGGCTGCGCGGCTTTACGACACGGCGTTGCCGTTGGTCGCCCTGGGTGCATGGCGCGACGCGTACCGCACGCTGGAACAGGTCGAGGACCTGGCGCCCAACTATCGCGACACGCGCTCCCGGCTGGCCGAACTGCTGGGCAAATTGGGCGCAGCCCCCACCGCAGCCGCGGGCCGCGACGCGGCCCAACGCTACCAGCCGATCCTCAACGCCCTGCTCGAAGGACGGCTGGTGCCCTTCCTCGGCTGGGAGTTGGGCCACGTGGGCCGCCCGCCGCAGGATGGCTGGGTCAAAGGCCGCTATCTGCCCGGCGCGGATGAGATCGCCAGCTTTCTGACCCAGAAGCTGGGCGGCGCGCCGGCCAGCGGCCAATCGCTGCTGCAGATTTCCCAGGTCACCAGCCTGACCGACGGGCCGGAGGCGCTCTACGAGCGGCTGCACGAGATCTACGCCGCGGACTACCCGCCCACGATCCTGCACCGGCTGCTGGCCGAGCTGCCCCGCCGCTTGGCCGCCAAAGGCTACCCGCACAACAAGCCCGACCACCGCTATGTCTATTTTTCCACCGCCTTCGACACCCTGCTCGAACAGGCCTTCGCGCAGGCCGGGCAGCCCTACCACCTCTTCGCCTACCGCCACCGTTTTGCCGACAGCAGCGGTCGCGTGCAGGAGGGCCGCTTCGTGCACATCCCACCGGGCGCCGACCCGGGCAGTGAGCCGCGGGAGCTGCTCACCCCCAACACCTACAACGCGCATGACAGCGGCCCCGACGGCCAACCCGACCGCCGGCCGATCATCGTCAAGCTGTGCGGCCAGCGCGTGACCGCGGACGTGGACAGCGTCGTGGTGACCGAAGATCAGTTCCTGGACTACCTGCCCGCACAGGAGATCGGCAGCCTGCTGCCGCCGACGCTGCTGCAGCAGGTGCGCAAACGCAGCTTTGTCTTCTTTGGTTTCAGCCTCTACGAATGGCACTTCCGCCTGATCTGGCAGCGCATGAAGACGCAGAAAACCAGCCTGCATGGCAAGAGTTGGGCCGTCCTTGCCAACCCGTCCGCGATCGAGCAAAAATTCTGGCAAAGCCTGGGGATCGAACCCATGACCGCCGCGCCTGAAGCCGTGGCGGCGACGCTGAACGAGTGGTTGGATACCCTATGACCACCGACGCGATGACCTCTCCCTACCGGGGCTTGACCCCCTACACCGAGGCCGACGCCGCCTACTTCTTTGGCCGCACGGCCGAGAGCGCCACGGTGGCCGCCAACCTGGAAGTCTCACGGTTGACGATCTTCTATGGCCCCAGCGGCGTGGGCAAAAGCTCCGTGCTGCGCGCCGGCGTGATCCACCAGTTGCGCGAGCGCGCGCGCCAAAACGTTCTGACCGGCGGCGCCGCCGAGATCATCCCCATCTACTTCAACCGCTGGCAATCCGACCCGATGGCCGGCCTCGTGCAAGCCGTGGCGGAGGGGATTGAGGAGAGCGGAGACCAGAGACCAGAGACCGGAGACCGGGAGACCGGAGACCGGGAGACCGGAGACCGGAGACCCGGGGGACCAGACGAACCGGGAGACGCTGGACACGCGATCCCCGATCTCCAATCTCCAATCTCCAATCTCCGATCTTTCTTTCACCACTTACCTGCGCGACCAAAGCCAACGCACCGCCAGCGACCTCCTCCTCGTGCTGGATCAGTTCGAGGAGTATTTCCTTTACCACGCGGACGAGGCGGGGCCGGGGAGCTTTGCGCATGAGCTGGTGGCCATTTTGACCACGCCCGATCTGCGCGTCAATGTGCTGCTGGCGCTGCGCGAGGATGCGCTGGCGCGTCTGGACCGCTTCAAAGGGCAGATTCCCTTCTTGCTCGACAACCGCCTGAGCATCGGCCATTTGGGGCGCGCCGCGGGCGAGGAGGCGATCCGCAAGCCGCTGGCGCAGTACAACCGAGACCAGGGCGCCGCGATCACGCTTGAACCGGCGCTGGTGGAGGCGGTGCTCGACCAGGTGGGCAGCGGGCGCGTGACCTTGAGCAAACAAGGCGCCGGCGTGCGCGACAGTGCCCAGCCCCAGGATGGTCGCGAACAGATCGAAGCGCCCTATCTGCAGTTGGTGTTGACCCGGCTGTGGGAGCTGGAACAGGCCAACCGGTCGGCCGCCTTGCGCTCGGCCACGCTCGACAGCCTGGGTGGGGCCGAGACGATTGTGCGCAACTATCTGGACGACACGCTGGCCGCGCTCGACCCGGCCGACCAGGCGCTGGCGGCCAGTTTCTTCGACCGCCTGGTGACGCCGTCAGGCACCAAGATCGCACTCTCGCTGGACGAAATCGCCCAATATACCGGCCGCGACCGGGGGACGGTGGAAGACTTGCTCAACCGGCTGCAGGGCCGCCGCCTGCTGCGCGGGGTGCAGTCGCCCGGCGGCGTGACCCAATACGAGATCTTCCACGATGTGCTGGGCCAGGCGATGTTGGACTGGCAGGCGCGCTATCGCCGGGTGCAGGAGGAGGCCGCACGGCTGGCCGAGGAGCAGGCGGCCCGCGCCGAAGCGGAGCAACGCGCCAACGAGGCCGCGGCACGCGCCCAACTGGAAGAACGCGCGCGCCGGGTCGAACAGCGCAGCGCCAACCGCCTGCGCTGGCTGGTGGGCGCGATCGGCCTGCTGCTGGTCGCGGCGATTGGCCTGACCATGCTTGCCCTCGATGCCCGCAACGACGCCCAGGCGCAGCCCGCCAAAGCGCCAAAACAGCAGCCCGCGAGAAGAAAGCAAGAAAAAGCCAACGCCGAACGACAGCGACTGCGTTCCCGCGCTGGTGAGATGGCCGCGCGTGCGCAGCTCTTGATTGCCCAAGACCACCACGCCGGCGACCAGGCCCTCTTGCTGGCACGCGATGCCGTGCGGACCACCTTGCAGATGACCGTCACTGTGCCGCCGCTGATTGACGCCGCCCTGCGCACGGCGGTGGACAATGCCACCTGGCGTATGACGCTGCCGTCGGCGCAGCAGCGCCATCAGGGTGCGGTCAACAGCGCCCACTTCAGCCCGGATGGTCAGACGATTGTCTCGGCCGGCGACGATGGCACCGTGCGCGTCTGGCGCGCCAGCGACCTGGCGCCATTGAAAATGCTTGTCGGCCACACGGACGGGGTCTGGTCCGCGGCGTACAGCCCGGATGGCAAACGCATCGTCTCGGCCAGTGACGATCAGAGCGTGCGCATTTGGGATGGCGAGACGGGTGCGCTGCTGCGCACGCTGGCGGGCCACACGGCCGGGGTCTGGTCCGCGGCGTACAGCCCGGATGGCAAACGCATCGTCTCGGCCAGTGCCGATCAGAGCGTGCGCATTTGGGATGGCGAGACGGGTGCGCTGCTGGCTACGCTGGCGGGCCACACGGCCGGGGTCTTGTCCGCGGCGTACAGCCCGGATGGCAAACGCATCGTCTCGGCCAGTAACGACGGCAGCGTGCGCATTTGGGATGGCGAGACGGGTGCGCTGCTGGCTACGCTGGCGGGCCACACGGACATGGTCAGTTCCGCGGCGTACAGCCCGGATGGCCAACGCATCGTCTCGGCCAGTGACGATGGGAGCGTGCGCATTTGGGATGGCGAGACGGGTGCGCTGCTGGCTACGCTGGCGGGCCACACGGCCGGGGTCAGGTCCGCGGCGTACAGCCCGGATGGCAACGCATCGTCTCGGCCAGTTACGACCAGAGCGTGCGCATTTGGGATGGCGAGACGGGTGCGCTGCTGGCTACGCTGGCGGGCCACACGGCCAGGGTCAGGTCCGCGGCGTACAGCCCGGATGGCAAACGCATCGTCTCGGCCAGTGCCGATCGGAGCGTGCGCATTTGGGATGGCGAGACGGGTGCGTTGCTGGCTACGCCGGAGGGCCACATGGCCAGGGTCTGGTCCGCGGCGTACAGCCCGGATGGCAAACGCATCGTCTCGGCCAGTTGGGATCGGAGCGTGCGCATTTGGGATGGCAAGACGGGTGCGCGGCTGCGCACGCTGGCGGGCCACACGGACTGGGTCTGGTCCGCGGCGTACAGCCCGGATGGCGGTCGCATCGTCTCGGCCAGTGACGACGGCAGCGTGCGCATTTGGGATGGCGAGACGGGTGCGCTGCTGGCTACGCTGGAGGGCCACACGGACAGGGTCTGGTCCGCGGCGTACAGCCCGGATGGCAAACGCATCGTCTCGGCCAGTGACGACGGCACCGTGCGCATTTGGGATGGCGAGACGGGTGCGCGGCTGCGCACGCTGGAGGGCCACACGGCCAGGGCTCCGCGGCGTACAGCCCGGATGGCGGTCGCATCGTCTCGGCCAGTGACGACGGCAGCGTGCGCATTTGGGATGGCGAGACGGGTGCGCTGCTGGCTACGCTGGAGGGCCACACGGCCTGGGTCAGGTCCGCGGCGTACAGCCCGGATGGCAAACGCATCGTCTCGGCCAGTGACGATCAGAGCGTGCGCATTTGGGATGGCGAGACGGGTGCGCTGCTGGCTACGCTGGAGGGCCACACGGCCGGGGTCTTGTCCGCGGCGTACAGCCCGGATGGCGGTCGCATCGTCTCGGCCAGTGACGATCAGAGCGTGCGCATTTGGGATGGCGAGACGGGTGCGCTGCTGCGCACGCTGGAGGGCCACACGGCCGGGGTCTTGTCCGCGGCGTACAGCCCGGATGGCAAACGCATCGTCTCGGCCAGTGACGACGGCAGCGTGCGCATTTGGGATGGCGAGACGGGTGCGCCGCTGGCTACGCTGGAGGGCCACACGGCCGGGGTCAGTTCCGCGGCGTACAGCCCGGATGGCAGCCGCATCGTCTCGGCCAGTGACGACCGGCAGCGTGCGCATTTGGGATGGCGAGACGGGTGACCTGCTGCGCACGCTGGCGGGCCACACGGGCTGGGTCAGTTCCGCGGCGTACAGCCCGGATGGCGGTCGCATCGTCTCGGCCAGTTACGATGGTACCGTGCGCATTTGGGATGGCGAGACGGGTGCGCTGCTGGCTACGCTGGCGGGCCCCACGTCCGGGGTCTGGTCCGCGGCGTACAGCCCGGATGGCAGCCGCATCGTCTCGGCCAGTGCCGACGCCGACGGCAGCGTGCGCATTTGGGATGGCGAGACGGGTGCGCTGCTGCGCACGCTGGAGGGCCACACGGACGGGGTCAGGTCCGCGGCGTACAGCCCGGATGGCAAACGCATCGTCTCGGCCGGTGACGATGGGAGCGTGCGCATTTGGGATGGCGAGACGGGTGCGCTGCTGCGTACGCTTGAGGGCCACACGGATATTGTCAGGTCTGCGGCGTACAGCCCGGATGGCACACGCATCGTCTCGGCCAGCGACGACCAGAGCGTGCGCATTTGGGATGGCGAGACGGGTGCGCTGCTGCGCACGCTGGAGGGCCACACGGACAGGGTCTTGTCCGCGGCGTACAGCCCGGATGGCAAACGCATCGTCTCGGCCAGTGCCGATCAGAGCGTGCGCATTTGGGTTTCGACGATCGAGGAGTTGTTAGCGCTGGCCGAGGCGCGCATCCAGCGCCCGGCGCATCTGCTGACGGACGCGGAACGGCGGCAGTTGGGGTTGGA
>NZ_JADIZS010000033.1:0-10890 GCF_016704685.1 Candidatus Amarolinea dominans | reverse complement strand
GGTCGGCGTCTGCCAGCGATTCACTCATGCTACTTTGTCCATCACCCGGTAGGTGCCATCCACCACGCGGCCCTTCGTCTCTCCGCGCCGCTGCCCGGCGTACTGGCGGCGTCGCCAGGGTCTACGCTGCTGGCTAGTGGGTCTGGCCCCGATGGAATGCCACCACCTCGGCGGCGCCAGCATGACAAACAGGCGCACATGGCGATCAACACAATGTTTAGGTCATCCAACTGCCCTGAGGACCGGCACCAGATCAGGGATCAGGTCAGCGGGGAAGATGGTATAGGCCAGGGGCCATCAGCGGCAAAGTAATTTCGTGCTGCCGGAGACGGCGCAGACGCTGCTGGCGGCGCTCGTGCAGGCCGGCGGCGCGATGACTGCGCCGTCGTTTGCCCGCCTGGCCGGCGAGGTGCGTCAGGGCGGACCGGCCTGGCTGGCGCGTGAACAGCCCTGGCTGGCGCCCATCAACGCGGCTGAAGTGCTCTGGTATCAGGGGCTGATCGGCCGTGCGTTTGCCACGGTCGGCGGCGAAACCGGCGACTTCATCTTTGTGCCGGTTGATGTCCTGGCCTGGCTCCCCAGCGCCAGCGTGACGACCGGCGCGTCGCTGCAATTGCCGCTGGCGCCGCGAACGCACGGCGGCGGTTGCGTCTGCTGGCGACGCCGGCGCGCAGTTGGCTGCAAGCGCCGGCGCCGGATCGCCCATGCCCTCTGGCAGGCCTGGCTTGCCTCCACCGGAGTGGGACGATCTGCGCCGCGTGCCCGACCTGCGTTGTGAGGGCAGCGGCTGGCGCAATGATGCAGTGGCGACGCGACGCCGCCTGCTGGTCCACCTGGCTACCATCCGCCCTGGGGTCTGGCACCGCCGCGAGGATCTGGTGGCAGCCATACGGCGGCATGATCCCGATTTTCAGCGCAGCGATGGCATCTACACCACCTGGTACATCCGGCGCAGTCACGAATCCACCTACCTGCTGGGCTTCGAGCACTGGGATGAGGTCGAAGGCGCGCTGCTGCGCTTCCTGATCGCCGGTCCGCTGCACTGGCTGGGCGCGCTCGACATCGGCGCATCAGGACACGGCGAAACGGCCGGCGAGCACGGCCCACTGGACACCCTGCGCGTGACGAGTCAGGGCGCGGCCTGGCTGGCCGGTCAACCGCACCGGGTCAATGCACCGCCGCCCGCTCCCATTCGCGGAGGCCGATTTCAACGTATATGTGCCCCACAGCGCGGCCGCGTTCGATCGCTTTCGGGTGGCGCGCTGCACGCAGTGGGAGGCCAGCCAGCCCGATTTCCGCTATCGCATCACGCAGACCGCGCTACGCCGCGCCGCGGCCGGCGGCGTCACGGCCGGCCGCGTGCTGGCCTTCCTGCGCGCGGTCACCCAGGGGCATGTGCCGGCCAACGTGGCGCGGGCACTGGAAAATCTCGAAAGCTAAAATAAAGGTAACTATTCAGGTACCTTGCGCCGACTACAGCCGCCGAATGAATTCGGGCCGCAAGGGCGTTCCGCCGCCAGGTCGGCCTGCGCCGACCAGCATCGCGTCCACGCAGGTGGACGCCCGGCGGTACGCCCATCAGGCGCGATTTCAATCGCTCTTACAACAGCGCACCGGCTGAGTAGTTACAAGTAAAGGACGGTTCGATCCGATGGTCTTCTTGCAGTTCGTTCCTTTCATCGCGCTGCTGATCGCGGCCAACCTGGCCGAGCGCAGCGCCGGCTGGCGCATCCTCACCTACCTGTTGGTGACGCTGCTCAATATCGTCATGATTCTCTTCAGCTTTATCTGCTTGCTCATGCCGGCCATGCTGGCAACGCAGGCGGACAATCCGCTCAACGACCTGCCCTTCCAGCCTCACTGGACTGCGCTGGGGCTTTGGCTGTTGGCAACCGGCCTGCTCGCCTTCCTGCCTGTCATTCCTGCGCTGCGCCGCGGCCTGGCCCGCGTGTTGCCGCTCGACCCCGCGTCAGTGGTTCATGCCACCGCGCTGGTATTCGCTGTGTATCTGCTCGGGCCTGTGCCCATTCAGTTAGCATGCTGGGCGGCAGCTTGATTCACTCTCGGATAATGGGCAGCCTGCTCGGCATCTCAGAGCTGTGGCAGCAGGGCGCGGCCTTCATCATCATGGGGCTGTTCGGCGGGGCCTCTGGTTGCGCCGCACCACCGATGAAGTCACCAATCGCCTCGGACTGCACATGCCCAGCGCGCGTCAGTGGGGCCTGGTCGCCGGTCTGGCCGTCCTCTTCGTCTTGCTCGATCAAGGGGTGGCCTGGGCCTGGGCAAACTTCGATCCGGTCAGTTTCGAGCGCATCGGCAAGGTGTCGAACGCGCTCTTTGGCGGCCTGATCACGCCGCTGGGTGCGCTCACCATCGGGCTGTCGGCCGGCCTGGGTGAAGAGTTGATCTTCCGCGGCGCGCTGCAGCCGCGCTTTGGCCTGATCCTCACCTCGTTTCTGTTCGCGGTCATCCATGTGCAGTACGGCCTTAGCCCCGCCGTCGTGCAGGTTTTCGTGCTGGGCCTGGTCCTGGGCATCATCCGTCAGCGCGGCAACCTGACCATGTCCATCGCCCTGCACACGCTCTACAACACCAGCCTCGTCGTGTTGGCCTTGATCATCCCCAGCAGTTGACGGCTCATGAACGCAGACCTGCAGGCACAACTCGATCGGATCGCTGACCGGCTGGGAATCAGCCGGGGGATGACCCCAGGCGCAACAGCGCCGCGCCCCCCTGTCCGGCCATTGGCGACCCCGACCGGCCGCAGCATCGAGATCCTGATCCCCGGTCAGGAGATCGAGACGCCGCACGGGCCATGCTTCGTGCGCGAGGTGGTCTATCCTGGCTCAACGCTGCGCAGCCGCTACGCGCTGGCTTACACGCGCCGGCCGGCGTGCTGATGCAGCCACGGGCCTCGTTTCTTCAACGGTCGCGCTTCGATCTACCGCTGCTGACCAATCGCTTCATCATGCACCGTCAGACCCCGCGCCTGACCACCGCGCCGCATCTCGATCTGCTGCACCCGGCGCGACGCGTCTGGCGCCAGCGCCTGCCCTCCTGCGCGCTCAGCAGCCTGGAAACGCAGATCCTGGGGCTGCGCCGCGATCAGGCCGACGTGCCGGGCTGGTTGATTCCCTCCCTCTACTTTCAGTACCTGCAGACGGGCGATGCCCAGGACCTGGTCGGCGTTTTCTATCACAACCTGGAAGACATCCTCTCCATGGTCACGCTGGCCGCCACGTTGACCCGCCTGCTGGCCGATCCGTGGGCCGGCGAGACGATCCACGCGCTCGACATGGCGGCCCTGGGGTACACCTACGACCAGGCCGGGCGGCCCGCGGAGGCCGAGCGCGCCTATCGCGACGCGCTCTCGCATCCGCTGCCGGACGACGTGCGCCTGCAAACCTACAGCCGGTTAGGGCAACTGCTCAAGCGGTTGCAGCGTCTGTCCGAAGCTGCGGAAACCTGGCAGGACTGGATCACGCACGTCACGCGCAGCGCAAACGTCAAGGATCTGGAGCCCTACGTGGAGCTGGCGAAGTACCACGAGTGGCACGCCAACGATTGCACGGCCGCGCTGATGTGGACGCGTTGGGGTGAGCATGAAGTCGAAGCCTGGCCGCGCTCACCCGCGCGGCGGAAGCTGGCCGGCTTGCAGATCGGCATGGCTTGCAACGGAGCTGCAGGGGCAAAGAAGGAGCGTAGAAGCGAGACTGATAGAAATACAAGGTCGTGCCGCCCACCGTGCGCCCAGCTTTCTCTGCCACGAATTTCACTAATTTGCACGAATTTAGGGCCTTTCGTGTCAATTCGTGTCATTCGTGGCATTCGTGGCAAGAATCCGCCCGGCTTTCTGCCACGAATTTCACTAATTTGCACGAATCAAGCTTCTGTCTTCGTTTCGATTCGTGCAATTCGTGGCCGAAAATCGGGCCGATGGTCTCCTTGACCCGGTTGCCGTCCGCATCATAGACGTAGCTCGCCGTGACGCCGCCAGACATGTCGGTCAACCAGTGATCCTCCGCATCGCGTTGCCGTCGTGCCAATACTTCTCACCTCGCCGATGTGAGTGATGGTTGTGTACAGCGCCGGGAATAGTCGCGCGCAAACACGTCGTGCGTGATGCTTGACCTGCCGAGTCGCCCTACAGGCGGTGCGTTGTTTTGGTTGGGTGCCGAGTAGCGACGATTGGCATCCAGAGCAGATATCAGTCTTGCTTTTGTGGCGTAATGAGCATGATGGCATCCTGTAACCCTTCTAAGTAACCGTCCATCATTGCACGTGGTTGGTTTACGGTGTCGCTCATTGCGCGACGAAGAGCTTGAATGATCTCCGTTTCGTTCCCTTGGCACTTCAAGGCTTGGCGGAATGCCTCCAATCGGCCTTCGGCGCGCAAAGCTTCCATGTCGAGCGCATCTCGCACTGGCAGCGGCAGGAATGGCTCGTGGATCGGAAGGCTGCGATCCTCTATCGCCCCATTCTCACCGACTACGCCATGCCCACCTACATGAATCTGAACGAACTTTGGGCGATAATCGGCGCTTTCTTCTGGGAGGTGGACTACCAGATGAAGAACAGGCTTGCCCTGTTGATCCGTCAGATCGAAACTGCAACTATAACCTGGCTCTGGTGGTCGATAACGAGCAAGTGCCAGCAAAAAGACCCCGAGTTCTTCAAATGAGCATCGCGTGCTTCCGATGTGGAGCTGCAATCTGCCGGTAGTGCCCGCATCTGAGGGGTCATCCATTATTTCGACCCATGTTTCGTTCTCTATATGAGAAGTATCGTTGAGAATTCCTCCTCCGGCGTATTTACCTTGGTTAGTATAGGAGACGCTCCACTTCAGAGTCATAGATACTCTCTGTCTGGTCTCATGTGTTGGCATGTTAGTCATCCCTCCGGTAACAGAAGCTATTTATTAAGATACTCCTGAAGATTCTCAAACCGTTTTCTAATCTCGTCTTGAAGCCAACGATCCTTCTGTAGGTGTTTGGGTAGGGCACTGAGATCAGAAGGATCGTCAATATAGAACTTTCTGGTGCCTACTTGCACGTGTACTCTGCCTTCCTTGCCCGTGGCTTCCCAATCAACTCCTATTTTTTCACCGTTGACAACTTGTCGTTGACCACTCTTGTTCTCAAACGTTTTACTCTCGACGGGATGGCTCTTGGCATACAGCAGTACTCCTGTGCCATGTCCGGCTAACGCGCCGCCACCTGCGACCATGGCACCTTCGGCGACCAAAGCTCCCCCTGCTGGTAATGCGCATACGCCTGCAGTTGCAAGGGCACACACACCGCCACCTCCTAACGTCGGCGCAATGGCAGCAGTCCCAGCAGCAGCCATGCCAATTCCAGTGGCGATTTCGAACTTGGCCTGAGCATCGCTCACCATCGCTCCCAGTTCGCGCCCCTGTTGGTAGCTTTCGTTTTCAATTAACGACAGATCACCATGCACAGCAAGTGCCGCAAATGCGCCCAGTGACACGTTATTCAGATACTGAGATGCTGCACCCATGGCATAGCTGAAGGTGTTGTTCACCCATTCAGGCCAGTGACCTGTGCGATCGACCGCCCCAAGAGGGTTGTTCAGGGCATAGCTGTACCTGTTGAGACTCTGCGGATTCCCCGGCTGGGGGACGATCGTATCATCACAATGCCCTCCTAACCTTGCAATTAGTATCACGCCTGGATCTGCAGGCGCGATATCAATGCTGGATCATCCTGAATCCAGTACTGCTGTGTCTGTGGGTCGCGGGTCACGTATTCGGCTTCGATCTGACCGGTATGCAGTCGGCGGTAGACCCACTGGGGCCTGACGCCCAGGCGTTGCGCCAGTGCGGGGACGGTATGATATCCCTCGCGCACGACCGGTCGAGGACCGGTTCGGTCGAGCCACCTGTATGCATGCCGAATCGTCGTCACGGCATCCTCCGCCACATCGCTGCGCCGCGCTGAGTGGAAGCCCTCCCGACTCAGTTGCGCCGCAATCTGGGTGTCGTCCAGGCCCTGCGCATGCAATGCGCCCACTCGTTCCACCATCGCCGCATAGCCGTTGACGGTCGTTTGTACGCCGACCGGCGTCTGCACTTCCAAGTCGGTGTAGTGGCCGGAGAGCCACACGATGCGCACATGCACCCGGTCGGCTATGTCTCGTCTCAGGATCACCCGCTCGACCAGGCTGCGCAGCAGGGTTTTGCGCTGTGCAGGTGTGCAACCTTCCCATACTGCGGGCAGGTGCGCCGAGAGGTGGGCAAATTGCTCACGCAGCTCGGGCGTGATCTTCTGCGGCGCACTGTTGCGTTCACGCCAGCGCTGCGCCGTTTCCTCGACGTTGCGTAACTGGCGTAGCTTTTCCTCCCAGCGCCGCTCCAGTTCGCCCGCCACCAGTCGGTTCTCCGGCTCGACCTGGCTGTACTGCCGCTGCGCCCGCTGCGCTTCGTACTCGGCTTGCTTGACCTGTGCGGCCCATTGCGCCGTCAGCTGTTCCTGTTCTGTGCGCTGTGCCGCTAATACCTCTGCCAGTACGTCGAGGTTGGCCGGGCGCAGGGCCGCAAAGAAGGCTTGTGTGACCGCCGCGTCCACCCTGGGCCCGTGAATCGTGGGACAGGCCGCCACGCCGTACCGGCGCCGCATGTTCTGGCACGGGTAGTGGTGATAACCTTCTTTGTACATCACTTGACGATGGTAGCCGCAGTGTCCGCACACCGCCAGTCCTTGCAGCAAACCAGGCCCTTCCCGTGTTGCGCCCACCGCGCGTAGATCTGCACCGCCGGTGCGCTGTCCATTCCGGACCAACTGCGCCTGGTTCGCTTCGTACTGCGCCCACGTAATGTAGGCCGGGTAGACGTCGCACACAATGGCGATCCATTCCTCTTGCGGCCGACGCCCCCGCACGGCTGGCGGCTGTCCCGGCGTGTGGCGCCTTCGCCCATACACAAACGCACCTGCATAGGCCGGATTGCGCACGATCTCGTAGATCGCCGTGTCTGTTGGTGGCTTCCACACGATCTCTCCGCGCACTGCTCCATGCAGCTGGCGACGCGGTAGCAGCAGTTCTGCGCGCCGCAGGTAGTGCAACACCTGCCCGCAACTCCCCAATTCGGCGAATTTTGCCAGCACCAACTCGATGCTCCCGCGCACCCGCTCGTCCGGGTCTTTCTCCACCCGCCCGTCGGCGGCCCGTCCCAGTCCCGTCGGCAACACCTGGCGGTATGCTCCCCGTTCCACTTGCCGCAGCCGTCCCTCTTCCAATCGTTGCTTCAGAATGTGGAGTTCTGCCTCACTCATTGTCCCCTTCAGTCCCAACAAGAGCCGGTCGTTGAATTGCCGCGGATGGTAGACGCCGTCGTGGTCGGCAATCAGCGTGTCGCATACGGCCGCCAAGTCAAGCAAATGATACCAGTCTCCGTTGTTCCGCGCAAGGCGCGATACTTCGTAGCCGATGATGATGCCGACCCGCCCCATGCTGACTTCCGTCACCAGTCGCTGGAATCCGCTCCGACTTGCGCTGTCGCTGCCTGAGCGCCCTTGATCTTCGTCTATCACCTCGATGCGCTCCGCCGACCACCCCAACCCAATCGCCCGCCCCACCATCTGCCGTTGGTTGACCTGGCTCTCCGGGTTGCGTACCACTTGCTGGAGCGTGGATTGCCGAATATAGACGTAAGCCATCCGCGCCAGGTGCTTCTCGCTCACTTTGCTGGACCCTTCACGCTGGCTCATCGCACCGCTCCTCGTCCAGCCGCTCCCGGCAGACCTGCGCCACGATCCGACGCACGCGTTCCTGTTGCGCCTCCGTCATACTCCCCCACACTGCGCTTGGCGCCATCGGACTCGATGGCACCGGCCGCAGTTCCGTCTTCTCCCCTCTCATCTGGGCATCCATCTGCTGCGTCCTCCTCTGGCCCGGCGATGATCGCCGTGTAGTGTGCCAGCAATTGTCGCACAGAATGCCAGTCGAGGGGACACGAGGCATGTGGTTGCGCCAGGCTGCTCTGGTCGGTTACGCTCACAGGGAGCCAGCGGCGTATGCCAGGGGCCTGTTCGACCTCGAACCAGGTTTGACCGGGTCTTTCGTGGGTCGCGAGCAGCGGCATCGTCCGTCCGCACAGGGGGTGGCGCGGGTCGGTGACGGTAATAACGTCCGCAGAGAAAACAGGTTGCGATGCTTGGGGTGTAGTTTGTTGGTTACAGCACCAGCGTATCCGCACTGATGAACCGCCCCAGCGCCGGGTCGTAGTATCTCGCGTTGTAGAAATACAACCCGCCCGCCACCTCGTCCAGCACCTGCCCGGTGAAGCGCCGTTCGTCGGCGTCGTTGAACCTCGCGGCGACCGTTGCACTGCCGGCCCGTCGCCGTCGCCGGTTGCCAGGGATGTTGACCGCTTCGTGAGGCAACAGGCCAGCCAAGGGTGTCAACCCAGAACAATCAACCGCCGCCTGGCTGCCATCACTGCTTTCTACATTTTCTTGCTGAGACGGGAGACACCACGTTGGTCTGCCCGTATTGCCGCACCGGCATGGGTTACGCGAGCCACAGCGCCTGCCACGACTTGTTCAGCAAGATGCCATCCGCAAATTCTTCGCCGTTATCACTGACCCGCGATCGGGCGATATTTCTCCTCATCTACGCTGTGGCCTGCGCATCTCGGAGGTCGCGACGCTGCGACTCACAGACCTCTTTCTGGACGAAACGCTCTGCATGATAATTCACGGCAAAGTAAGCAAGGATCGCACGGCCTACCTTTCGCCGCAGGCTGAACAGGCTGTAACGTACCTATCTGGCCGTGCGCCGCACGTCCACCGCGACGCCCTCTTCGTCGGCTACAGGCCAGGGTCTCTCCACTACGGCCATCCATCTGCGTTTTCGTTCGCCTACCATACAGGCCAGTTTTCGCCCCACCCTCCCGCCCACCCGCGTTTGCGCCACACCTTCGCCAACGACCTGTCTAACGCTGACGTGCCGGTGACTACCATCCGTGAAACTGCTTGGCCACGCCTGGCTGAAACCACGCAGATCTACGTGGCTGCCAATGATCGTCAGGTGCAAGCCGACTACAATGCCGCCTGCGCACAAATCGAGAATTGGGCTGACACCGCGCCTGCGGGAGCGCATCACGGACCCTAAACGCATTCCCGATCATTTAGTTGCCCAACGCTACGACCAGGCCCTGCACTACGGCCACGGATCACCATGCCGCCTGCTGTGCCGCGGCCCCAGCCTACGGCTGCCTGGGCCAACCGAGAACATTGCATTCCTGGAACGCTATCAGGCGTGGCTGCTCAGTGGCGGCGCTAGTTTTGCCCGTTATCAGAATCCTCTACATCCCCGCGGCCGGTCACGTCTTGGGCCTCAATCTTAAGCCACATAGCCAACTCCGACCTGGACACCGACCAGCTAATAGGCGCGTCGCCTACATCCAAGCCAAACAACTGAGTGCCGAATTGACCGACATGTGTCTAACGCCCTGTTGCCAAGTTTCGCCGCTTCCTACGTCGGCGAGCGGGGTCAACTCGAAAGCAAGGCCCACCCGTTTGGGGTGCACCCTACATACCGCCAGTCTACCGCAGTGGCTTGTGTCCGGCACTGACGTTATCAACACCTCCGCTCAAGCCAACTGGCGCCCGCTCGGCTGGAAGACAACATCCGACGCTTCTGGAGCGGCCACCTCCGTCTCTGGCGCTGCTTGTTGCGAACACCATGCCTGACCCGGTTAACGGATGTCAAACGCCAATACATCCTGGACCTATGTGGATCGCTTGGCTGCCGGTTATGCCGCCGCCAAAAGCATCAACCAAGACCTCCGGCAAGCCTTGCACGCCTTTGTGCTCTTCCTGCAAGACAACGATCACCGGGTGCCGCAGGCGTTGCTGCGCCTGCGCTATCTCAAGGAACCGGATAGCCTCCCCGTTTCTTGACCGACGATGAGGGTGCGTCGTTTGCGCGCTGACCAGCTGGCAACGCGTCGCTCAGGCCAAGCTATCGCATCAGCACCCGCGATGCCCTGGCAATCGCTTCGCCTTCTACCTCATGTGGCGGGGCGGGCTACGCCTCTGTGAGGTCGAAGAACTGCGCCTCGACGATCTCAATCTGACTGCCCGCCAACTCACCGTCCGCCGGGGCAGGGGCGGCAGGATCGCACCGTCTATCTCACTGATATCACCGTGCAGGCGCTCCAAGCCTATCTGGCCGGGCGCGATAGGGCCAATCCAACCACGTCTTTCTCTACCGCAACCAACCGGTCTGCAAGGACTTACTGCGCAGTCGCATCAAGGCTGCTGGCGTACGCACCGGCATCAAAGTCTACCCCCATCGCCTGCGCCACCTGTGCCACGCAACACTAACGCCGGCTGCCGCATCACCTCGATCCAAAAGCTGCGGGACACCGTCGGCTCAACTCCACCTTGATCTACGTGCGTCCACGACCAGACCGTCGCGGCTGACTACTTCGCCGCCATGATACGGGTCGAACAACGCCTCGATCTGACTCCAGCGCCCCAGCCGACCCACCCCGCCAGTCAACGACGTTGTCACCGAGGAGACCTCGCTAGCGCTGCTCGCGCCTGGCCGTGCCGGCCCTGCCTGACGGCAGAACGGCTGACCCTGGTAGCGCAATTGCGCCGTCTACTTCCAGTCCCCAACACCGCTGGCTGCCACCTTCGGTCGTACCCCCATGCGCCGCACCAACGCCGTGATTCAGGCAAGCTGCCGGCGTAGACGGCAGAAACTGGCGAACGTCATCACCCCGACGATGTTGGCGCTGGGCGGAGTCAAAACTGGCTCTGCCCAGGTTCCAATTGCCGCAGCCGCACTGCTCGAAAGCGCTTAACGCAAACTTCACCCCCCACCTGCCTTGAGGGGCAAGACCAACAAACCTAATCTTCAAAG
>NZ_JADIZS010000032.1:0-8522 GCF_016704685.1 Candidatus Amarolinea dominans | reverse complement strand
CAGTTGCTGTCATCTCCATCCACGGTTGGGCATCACGGCGCCTCACGCCAGACCATAGGTAGGCAAAGGTGCCGGTTCGGCACATTTGAGAGGGAGGTTTTTGTGTTGTTCTTGCGCTTGGGTCTGGATGCGATCATGCACGAAGGTGATAAACGCCTCCCAGTCGTTGTTCACCTCGATACAGCGCAGTTGCAGCAGGGCCTCGGCGCGTTCTTTGATCCAGCGCATGCCGCCGCAGTCAAACCGCTGGGCAATGACATAGCGCACGGCGCCTTCGACCGCCCCCGAGCCGATCTCCCAGTCCAGTTCCCGCAACCGCTTGTAGTCCATCTTGGCTTGGCGTTTGGTCAGATAATCCTGGATACTGGTCAAGCGGTCATGGGCACTGCTCTGCTGGGGCGCCAGTTGCTTGAGCCGCTGGGTCAGTTCAGCGAGGATCTCCGCCACCCGCCCGTCATACAACGCGGCTTTCTGCGCATCGACCCATTCGGTCAGTTCAGCACTGCCTTCGCGATACAAGCACGCCCCGGCTTCCCAGAGATATTCCACCACATGAAAGATATCGATGGTATGTTCGGCCGCGGGAAACAGTTCCGCAATGTAGCGTTCCAGATCATTATCCCCGTCCGTGACCAATTGGATCGCCTTATCGCTGTCCGGCGTGAACCCCCGCTTGTTCGCTGCGCGCCGGGCGATAGCGACGGCGTGGCGCTTGGGCGCATAGGAGGCATACACCTTTTTGTTGAGCGGACCTTCCAGGGTGCCATCCGCACTTTTCCGTAACGTGTACATCACCACAATGGTCGCCATTTTGCCGTTTTTGGCCTTGTCGCCCTTCTGCCGTCGCTTTTTGCCGCCGCGGCGCAGGCGGGCGGCTCGGCCGCGATGCCGCTGCGAACCGGGATGCGGATTCGCCGCCCGTGGTCCGCGCCGCTTTTCCAACTCCGCTTCGGTGGCGGTGGGCGTGGCCTTGCTGTCAATCTGGATCACCAACACGTCACCGTCCCCACTCGGCGCCGGGGCGTGCGCGAACCACGCCGCCGTGTGGCGACCCAGCCCCAAGACCAACTCCTCCAGACTGCTTTGTGCTGGCGACCAACGCAGAAACAGCGTCAGGAGCAAGACCGTCTGCGCATAACTCACCTTGCTGGCCAGGCGGGCGGCACAACTGGTCAGCAGCAGGCTGAATCCGTCGCCGGTCAATCCCAACTCAATATCCAAAGGGTAATACCCACCACCCCTGCGGTAGATGTAGGTGCGTGCATAGCTGACCTTGCCGAAGAACGTGCCCAGTTGCCGCACAATCGGGCCTTGACGTTTGCACCCCGGTTGCGACTGCTCCGCCGCCGCCCGCCATTGCGCTTCACGCATTTGGAGAAAGAGTTGCAAGCATAGCCGCCCCACCGTCAGCACTTGGGGCACCAATTGGGTCTCAAACGCATAAAAGGTCAAGGTCTGACAACTTATCACCCAAGCCACCAGCGCATTGACGGTCTGGGTGATGCGGGTCTTAAGTTCCTCCACCGTTGGCGCGCTGGTTGGCAAATCCGTCGCCGCCATTGGAGGCACGAGCAAATCTATGGCTTCCATTGGAACCTCCAAGTCATGTTCTGGAAGCCTATTATGCCTCAAACTCTCACTGGGAGATAACAGCGATTACACCCCAACGAAATGGCCCCACGGGTTCAACTCGGCAGTGTGCCGTTTGCCGTGCAGGCGCTGACGGTGCCGGATGGCAGCGTGACGACGGCCAAGATCGCCGATCAGGCCGTGACGCAGGCCAAACTGTTCCCCGACGTGAATCTGGTGCCACCGGATGGCAGCATTTCCACCGCCAAACTGGCCGATGGAGCCGTGACGACGGGGAAGATCGCCAATCAAGCCGTAACCAGTCAACAGCAGACCGCAGCAGCGACCACGTAGAGAGGATTGGTCATACTTGGTTGCCCAGGGTCTGGGGCCTGTTGTTTGTGAGGGTTCAACTTTCCTAACGTTCCTGCCAGTGATATCGTAATCAT
This sequence comes from Candidatus Amarolinea dominans, assembly GCF_016704685.1. Taxonomy (NCBI): domain Bacteria; kingdom Bacillati; phylum Chloroflexota; class Caldilineae; order Caldilineales; family Candidatus Amarolineaceae; genus Candidatus Amarolinea; species Candidatus Amarolinea dominans. The sequence goes on along the minus strand of NZ_JADIZS010000032.1, from coordinate 6,504 downwards.
GTGTTCATTTGTTGCATGGATTCCTAGCGGGGCAACCCTACCGGATCAATAATTTATCAGTATCACCAGGAGGAGAGTTAAATAGAATGCGCACGCATATCATGAGCACTCTGTCGGATCAGTATGTACTTCACGGAAAACTATCCAATTTTGGCGGTTCACTAGTTATTCGCATGATATATACTGGAGAACAAGCAACAACGCAGGTTGGATTCGGGACGGATAACGGGGACTCAAGGTTCGGACGCAAATGCACTGCAACATTCGGAATTTGAGGACGATGTCCGTAACTCGGTGTCGTGCAATCCCATTCGCAACATCGAGGCATTGTCTCTTGGCAACAAGGAGGCTACGATATGAGGCATTCGAATCGCCGCAAATTGCGATATGACATTCTGACGCTGTTGCTGGTATACTGGTGACGTTGCAGCCCGCCAGCTTGGTTGCGAGCAGCATACATCCAAAGGCAGAGCAACAAAACGTGCCGTCAGACTGGCATACCTATACCGATCCTGACTTTGGCTGGTCAATTCGCTATCCAGAATCTTGGTCTGCAAGGGTCATGTTCGAGAACTTGAACTCAACAGCAGAGCAGGTAATTCGACGTAAGGTGGCATTGATTGGCCCAGATAACGCCACTATCTGGCTTGATAGCTCCCAGAACATGTCAAGTCATACAGCAGAAACATGGTTTCAGACCTACAAACAGCCATTGTTTTCCAGTTCGACCGATCTCACAGTTGTTCTCGAAGCCGAATTGGATGGTCAGCCGGCTGTGTTGGCAGTAGACGACACCGACTCTACGAGCACCGCACAGGTTGCTGTGGTAGCAGTCAGAGGCCAGCTTGCTATCGAGATTACTTACCTTGTTGCAGATGGTGGCACTGCGCGAGCGATATTCACGGAGATTGTACAGACATTCAGGTGGCAATCAGCAGGAGACGCCCATACTTCGGAGATACCGGCTATCTCAGAATCCTTGTTGCCGTCAAGACCACTCATTGCGAACTGCTGTGGCATCAACAGTCCTGGCAATATCTGCGTGTGTTGCACCAGAGATTCGGACGGTGCACAGGTAGGTAACTGCGTTTGGTGGGCCTGTCATAAACGCAGCGATGTGCCGTGCGCTGGCGACGCTAACACGTGGGACGAATGTGCGTCACGGGCCGGCAAACTTGTGGATACGACCCCGGAAGCCGGATCTCTTGCCGTGTGGGATACGGGCAATCATATTGCCTACGTGGAGAGTGCAAGCAGTGGCAACATCAGCATCTCCGAAATGGATTGTTACTCCACGCGAGCTTGTGGTGGAAATACAGGTTTCAATGGCGTGTCCTATAGAACCACCTCGGCATCTGGGAAACATTTCATTCATGGCACAAGTGGACCGACCCCCACGCCTGTGCCTACCTGCCCCACCTCCGGCGGCATCATTCTCTACAAAGACTGGCAGTACCAGTGCGCCAACGAAGGCGAGGGCAGCGGGTGGGTGCGCCGCGACTCAACTGGCTGGCAGAATGTGGGCGGCTTCAATGACCGCGCATCCTCCGTGCGTGTCCCTTCCGGCTGGTCGGTCAAACTCTTCGAGCACGGCGACCGCGGCGGCGGCTGGGCCTGCCGCAACAGCAACGACGACAACTTTGGCGGCAATCAGTTCAACAACGGCGCCAGTCTGAATGATGCTGTCTCGTCGTTTGAGGTCTTCAACGTACCGAACTGCGGCGACAATCACGCACCGAACACGCCATCTCTCCAGAGCCCTGGTGATGGGCATGTCGCCACTGACGGTCGTGCGCCGCAGCTGTGCTGGAACAACAACGGCGATCCCGACGGCGACTCGGTGCAGTTCTACGCCGAAGTCTACGGCAGCGCAGTCAACGCCAACAGCGGCTGGACTGGCAGCACCTGCTGGCGACCTGGCAATCTGGATGGCCAGTATTACGGTTACCAATGGCACGTCAAGGCCAGGGATAACTATGGCGCTGAGAGCGGCTGGAGCACCACCTGGCACTTCACCATTCAGCAGCCCAACCAGCCCCCGTCTATCTCCTTCAACACCGCCAACGGTAGCACGGCCGGTCAGATCAGCAGCCGTGACCGCACCTGGACCTTTGCTGGCACGGCCAACGATCCGGAAGGCCAGCTCAACCGCATCGAGTTCCGCTGTGACAACTGCGACAATGCCGGCAGCGGCCCCAACCAGACCAATGGCAACACCTGGTCGCTGACACGCACCGACATGGCCGGCCAGAACGACGTCTACTTCGTGGCCTACGATAACCTGAATCAGACGCGGCCAGCCGCCATCTCGACCTGCGCATTGACCTGGCACCGCCAGTGACAACCGTCAGCCTCAACAACGAGGCCAACCCCGCGAACTGGCCGACCTGGTTCATTGCCCCGGTGACCGTGCGCCTGCACGCGGACGATGGCAACACCGGCCGCGCGCGCAGCGGGGTCAGCCAGGTGCGCTACCGGCTCGATAACGGCGGCTGGCAAACGGTCAGCGGCAGCGATGCGAGTCTTGTGGTTACCACCGACGGCAGCCACAGCGTCGAGTATTACGCCCTGGACAATGTGGGCAACCAGGAAAGCAGCCGGACGGTCAACTTCCAGATTGACCAGACACCCCCAGTCCGCTATCCGGCGTGGTCGAGACCCACTCTGTGGTCAATGGTCAGTGGCAGCGCGATCACAACGTGGCGACCTTCACCTGGAACGCCTCGAGCGATCCCACCTCCGGGGTGTGGGGCTATCAACTCTACTTCGGCGAGGATCCCAACGGCACGGCGTATCAGACCTTCCTGGCAGCCGAGCCGCGCACGTGGACCCCGCAGCCAGGCGGGGTCCATACCGGCAGCTATTTCCTGCGCGGCCGTGTGCGCGATGTGGCCGGTAACTGGACGCCGTGGGCTACGCTGTACAACTTCCGCTACGATGGCACCCCACCCGAGAATCCTACCGGCATCACTCACGCCGCCGGCATCGCCAACGATGTCTGGCAAAACATCACGAGCACGCCGAACTTCACCTGGCCCGCGCCGCACGACGAAGGTTCGGGCATCCAGGGCTATTCCGTGTACTGGGGAGATAACCCCGCTGGCACGAGCAGCAGCTTCAGCCCGGCCAACAGCTTCGCCTCTGCGACGCCACTGTGTGGCAGCAGCGCCGCCTGTACCGGCTACCTGCGTCTGCGCAGCCGGGATAACGTCAACAACGAGGCCGAAGATTGGACGACCGGCTTTGTCCTGCGCTACGACAATGCGCCGCCTACGGTGGACTTCACGATCAACGGCGGCGTCACGCAGACCACCCAAACCCTGATCACCCTCGACATTACGGCTGCGGACGCCGGCAGCGGCGTGCAGGAGATGCGGATTTCGGGCGACGGTGCGGCCTGGACACCCTGGGAAACTTACGCCACGCAGCGCCCCTGGACGATCCCAGGGATCAGCCGGCAGTGGTGGCCGGTGTACGTGCAGGTGCGCGACGGCGTCAGCCTGACCTCAGACGTGATCTCGCACACCGTCTACCTGGATGTCAATCCACAGCAGCCGCGCTCGCTGAGCTACCGTCTCTTCGATCATGCGCTGAGCGCAGGCAGCGGCGCCTACACCTCCACCCTCTACAGCGGTCGGGGCACCCTGGGCCAAATCCTCGACTCCCCGCGCATCTCGAGCACCCACTATCTCTTCCAGGGGGGCTACGAAGCGGGCAGTCAGGCGCTGCCGATCATCGAGCCGGGGCACGACGAGTACCAGTTCATCAACGGCATCTTCGCCTCGGGCAACGGCTCGCACCCGATGACCTCGACGCTCTACAGCCTGCAGGGTACCCTGGGCGAGCCCGGGCTGCCCAATAACGAAACGACCCTGCAGAGCCAGAATCATCGCCATCAGCCCGGCTTCCTGGCGGCTGGCCTGCCGATGGGTACGCCAACGCCAACCCCAACGCCGACCCCCACACCGACGCCAACGCCCACCCCGCGCTGCGAGTTCTCCACGGTCAGCATCAACGACGGTGACTCCTTCACCCACAGCACCGCGGTCACACTGACGCTTTGTTCACCGAGCGCGGTGGAAATGAAGATCAGCAACGACGGCGGGTTTGGCGGCGCAGTCTGGGAGCCTTATGCCGAAACCAGGGACTGGACGATTACGAGCTACGGGCAGTATGTGCTGCCGCGCTTCGTGTACGCCGCTTTCAAGGACGTCAACGGCGTCATCCATGCCACCTACTTCGATGACATCATCCTCGATCCTAACCCACCCATTGGGCAGTTGGCCGTGGGGGAGGAGCAGTTGGTTCTGCGCAGCGCCATGGCGCGGGGCCAGCAGCCGGCAGACGCCTCGCAGCCGGCCTCCTTTGGCGATCTCAATTGGATCACGCCGCGCCCATCCCAGGCCGCTCCCTATGCCGAACCGCGGCAGGATGGCACGGTGCCCATCTACGTGATCGCTTCGGACGACAACAGCGGCCTGGCCGAGATGCAGATCAGCGCCAACGCCGCGTTCACCGACACCACCTGGGAGCCGTACTCGGCGCTCAGACCGTGGACGCCCGCGGGAGGCGACGGGATCAAGACGGTCTACGCCCGCTTCCGCGACAGCGCCGGGAATGTCTCGACCGTGGCCAATACCAGCTTTGCGTTGGACACGCTGCCTCCCCTGGGTGGTCTTGCCGTTGGTCCGCGCATCATCGGGCCGGACACCGTCACCACGACGGTCTACCTGGGCGCAGAGGACAACCTGAGCGGGGTAGAGGACATGCGCGTGAGCGCCGATCCGACCTTCGGCGATGCCCCCTGGCAGCCGTATACCACGACCGTAACCTGGCCTGTGTCGCTGACCGCCCAGTCGGTCATCACGCTCTATGCGCAGTACCGGGATGTGGCCGGCAATGGCTCGGAGGTTTACAGCGACATCCTCCTCGCCGACATCTCGCCGCCGCTGGTATATGTCGAAGTGGCGCCCGGCAACACCCTCACGCGCACCGTGACCATCCTGGCCTACGACGGTCTGGCCGGGCAAAGCGCCGGCGTGGGAATCATGCGCCTGAGCAATGATCCCCTGCTGCTCGACGGCGTCGTCACCATGCCCTACACGCCAACCGTCGCCTGGGCCTTCGACGAACAAGCCGTGGTCTGGGTGCAGGTCAAGGACATGGTCGGCAACTGGAGCGAGCCGTATCCCGCCTATGCGCCGCCTGGCTGCGATCTGGCCGGCGGCGATGACCTCATCACTGTCGCTGACCTGCAGGCCGAAGCCAGCCGCTGGCAGCAGAGCGCCGGACTGCCCTACGACCGCAATGGCGACAATCAGGTCACCATCGTGGACATCATGTGGTACGCCGCACGATGGGGCGGCAGTTGTTCGCAGTAAGCAACCGATTCTGGGATGCGCTGCGACGCTTCCGGCCGCAGCGCATCCCAGGTGAGCCAACTTTCTTGCATGAGAGGAGCATGAATCATGGACCGCAAGCACATCCATTTTGATCTGGCCATTCCGTGGCCGCGGCTGCAATGGAATCGAGACGCCATGCGCCGATTCTTACCCACCCCAGGCAACGTCCTGTTTACCCTGCTGATGATCGGTTTGCTCCTATGGGCTTCATCAGCCGGCGCGCTGCCGCTGCGCCTGCTGGGGCCGAATGTCCCTTCGACCAACACCATTGCCTACCAGGGCCGTCTGGCCGATGCCGGCGGCTCGCCCTTGACCGGCGCCTACAGCATCATCTTCCGCCTTTACAACGCCGCCAGCGGCGGCGCGCCGCTGTGGGAAGAGCAGTGGACGGGCCAGAACGGCGTGCAGGTCAGCGACGGTCTCTTCAACGTCATGCTCGGCAGCCTGACGCCCATACCGCAGGCGGTTGTCACCGGCAACAACACCCTCTGGCTCGGCATCACCATCGGCACGGACGATGAGATGGCGCCGCGCGTGCAGTTCGGCAGCGTGCCGTTTGCCGTGCAGGCGCTGACCGTGCCGGATGGGAGTGTGACGACAGATACAGCATTTGTCGCCAATGGACGTGTAGACGTAGTAGTCATCAAGGGCGCAGTAAACGTCGTCTCGGAATTGGGAATATCCAGTGAAGGATATGTATTTGAGCCGGTTTCGGTAGTGGATTTATCAACCTACCAGCAGGGAACCATCTTATCTCCGTGCTTTGCCTTGCAGCCCCCAGGCCCATCCGGCACATGTTATTACTACGGTGATTCGTCAGCGGGATACTGGGAGCACCTCGATGTTCTTGTCTTTGCTCAGTCATAGAGCGACAGAGGTATGTAGCGAGACAAGCGCAGTTTGGAGTTTCGCTCACGGGGGACGCGGTGAAGGCGGTCGCTGCGGATGTGCGGTCTTCGCGCCTGTCGCAGGCGCGGTGAGCCTGCTTCTCCAGGATCCAAACACCCCTGACCGCATGAGGGCTTCGCCAACCCTCCGTCAGGGTGCTAAAATGCAAGACAGGAAGGAGGGACGCAGACGATGGGAAATACCTATGTTCTGA
>NZ_JADIZS010000031.1:0-63227 GCF_016704685.1 Candidatus Amarolinea dominans | reverse complement strand
GGTCGCCCTGCTGCAAGGCTCGATCACGATCGAGATGTCAAATACCTCATTTGCCCTCTTGACCGTGGGGTCTACGTGTTGATTCAGCAGGCCGAGAACAACATCCTGGTGCCGCGCATCATCGGCCAGAGCGTCAATCTGCACCGTTGGTGGTGCTGGTTGGCGTCATCGTCGGCGCCACCCAGGCCGGCATCCTGGGAGCCTTTCTGGCCGCGCCGGTGCTGACCACCCCTGCGCGTGGTGGCCGGTTACATGTACGCCAAGCTGCTCGATCTGCCGCCCTTCCCGCGCCTGACGCGCCAGGCGCGGGACGCCGCCTGGCTGGCGGCAGCGGCTGACCAGCGCCTGGCAAGGGTTGGGCAACAGCGCCAGGCGTGCCGCTGTCCCTGCGCAGTCAAACGCCGACGCGCCGGCAGCAGAGACCGAAGATACGGCCTGAAACAAACGCTCGGCAAGGCAGGAGGACTCATGCCCATTCGTTTTCCTTCAACGGCACTTTTCACATGAGCCAGAAGTTTGGCGGTAACCCCGCTTTGTGCTAATTCTCGTACGACGGCGTGCCCCTGAAAGGCCACAATGGACTCGATTATGGCATGCCTAACGGCACCGCAATCGTGGCGGTGGACGACGGCGACGTGATCGAAACAGGCTTCGAGGCCAACGGCTTCGGCAACTACGTCAAACTGCAGCACCGTTGGGGCGAGAGTCTGTATGCGCACCTGGAAAGTACGACGGCCAAAGAGGCGGACAGATTCACAGCAGGCGCAGTCATCGGCATCTCGGACCACACGGGCGCCTCCACCGGGCCGCACCTGCACTTTGGAGTTCGCATCAATCCCTACTCGCGCAAGGATGGCTGGGGCGGCTTCAGCGACCCTGAGCCTTACCTGGCCGGTACGCAGCAACTCCCCCGGTGAACAGACGCCACAGACCTGCCTGGCGCTGGTGCTGCCTGGCGACACGCAGCCGCTGGGCTGGTACCGCACGGCCTGGAGCAACGAGAAACAGCAGCGCGAGCAACTGACGCGCCGCGTGGCCGCGCTGCAGGAGCAGTTCGACGTGGAGCGCGCCGACCTGCGCGAGCAAGCCGATCTCTGGCGTGACCAGGTGGCCCTCCTGGTCAAGGAATACACCGGCAGCCAGCCAACCACCGACCCCATCCTGGCCCTGCGTGCGCTGATCAAGCGGCTCAAAGCAGCCAGTGATCCCACTGACCCCGGAATTGGGAGAAACCGTAGAGAAATCCGTCTGCTGATCGCATTTGGGATAACAGCCACGAGATGTGGATAACTTTGGGGAAAAACCCCTACCGCGTCGTGGATACTGGGGATAAGTGCATCTTTCCCAACCCTATCCCAACCGCCGGCAGCCCTAGATATGTGCCTTGCACACCCCGCGCGCCACTACATCTAGTGGTCAACGATTTGTACCACGGTTGCACCAGGCCACGAGGGTGAAATTTGGCCGGTCAGTTATTCTACTTGAATCCACAATCTATCCAGAACAGGCCCCCGCGGCAGGCCACAAGATGTAGTGCATCAGCGCCTTGTCACCCCCATCCCTTGTGGTAAAGACCAGCAGACGACCCCCTTATCCACAAATCCACAGCCCCTACTACTACAACTAACTTATCATCATCTACAAGACGAATGACAACCTAACTTCTGCGCAGACTTTCGATTGACCCAAATAGATGCTCGCTGTATACTAACGACCAGTGAAATTTTGCCGTATTGCGCTGTCAGGATCCCATGGGAGGTAGGCAATGACTCATGATCAGTTGCGTCATCTGACGGCCAAGGAGAAGCTGGCCCTGCGGGAATACCTGCTGCGGCTGCGACAGGTATTCGGCAGCGAAGTGCTCTCTATCAAGCTCTATGGCTCCAAAGCGCGGGGAGATCATCACGAAGATTCCGATCTCGATCTGTTGGTGCGGGTGGAGCAGGACAACCGGCAGGCCTACGCGAACATGTACTTGATTGCCTCGGACATCGAATTGAAATACGACCTTATTTTGGGCATGATGTTGGTAGGTCCAGCACACTACAACCTAATGCGCCGATTGGGGGAGCCGTTGTACGGAAATGTCCAACGGGAGGGAGTCGAATTATGGACGAGGACACCAAGCTCCTTATTTTGGCTCCGACGGCCCCCCCCCGGACCTCGCCACCGCAGGAGCTCCTCATTCGAGGGGTAAATACCGGGTAGCTGTAGCGATACCATCTGTATGATGCTCGGCGCTTTGCCAGAGCCAGTCGCCTTGAGCCGGGCATCTGGACCGTATCCGCCATTCTCCCGAAGAAGTTGGCGAGAGGCGATGGCAAAGTCCTTTTCAGGACAAGAGGCTTCGCCATTGGCCCGGGGACGTGACGCTGGAGCGAACGAAGTGTCGGCTGAACGGATGGGCGAATCTACAAATGGCGGTAACGCATGGAAACGTTAGCTGAAATTCGCGCCCGACTGGTGGCCGGGCAATTCGAGTTCAGCCGGCACGCCCTCCGGCGCGCGGTGGAACGCAACATCAGCGAGGCCGAAATCCGGCAGGCTGGAAGGCGCGCCCGGATCATCGAGGACTATGCCGATGACAAGTACACGCCGAGTTGTCTGCTGCTCGGATTCACCGACGCGGAGCGCCCCTTACATCTACAGGTCTCTCGCGCCGACGCCGAACTGGTCCGCATCATCACGCTTTATGAGCCGGACCCTGCCGAGTGGTATAATTACGTCGAACGGAGGTGAGTATGTTTCGCTGTCAGGTGTGTGGCGCCATCGAGGCTCGTTCTGAGGTAGTGAGCGAAGTGTTTCTGGTTGACGGACTGCCGGTGTTGGTCGAGGATATCCCCGCAGTTGTTTGTGCGCGTTGCGGCGACGCAACGTTCAGCCGCGTGACGACCGAACGGATTCGGCGCATGGTCCACGGCCAAACGCCTCCCGTCAGATCTGTGCGCGCCGATGTTTTTGCCTATGCCTGAGTCTCGGCGCTTGCCTTGGCAGATCTCGCAGATTCGGTGACTTCCAGAAATAGCCGATGCCGGCCCGAAGGCCGGCATCGGTACTCCTTCTACTCATGGTAGATGAGCTAACATCATTAGCGCACGCGGAAGCCAAATGTCAATGGGTTTTTTACATCAGACAGGAAAATCACTGCTGTCTCTGGTGAGCGCCGATCCCCAATACCCCGCGGCGCTCAGGGCTTTTCTCGGCCAGACGGCCCCCGCGGTCGTCTCCGCGCTGGGCGACCCGGCCCTGTTCGACAGCCACCCCCTGGCGCTCTTCTGCTCAGCGCGCTGTCCCGGCAGCCTCATCGTGCAGGCCACCGACCTGGCCCACGCGCTGGCCGACCGCGGCGCGGCCGTCATCGGCGGCTTCCACACGCCGGTGGAGCGCGCCTGCCTGGAGATTCTGCTGGCCGGCGCCGGACCGCTCATCGTCTGTCCCGCGCGGGGGATGGTCAAGACGATTCCTGCTGAATTTCGCCAGCCGTTGGCGGCCGGCCGGCTGCTCTTGCTCTCGCCGTTCGCCGAAAGCGAGCGCCGCGTCACGGCCGAGCTGGCGGCCGCGCGCAACCGCTTCGTCGCCGCGCTGGCGGCGCGCGTGATCTTCATCCACGCCGCGCCCGGCGGCCGCACCGAGGCCCTGGCGACCGAGGTGATCGGCTGGGGCAAGCCGGTCTACACGTTGGCGCATCCGGATAATCGGAACCTGGTGGATGGGGGGGCGATGGACGTGTGTACTCTCGTGGGGAGATAGCCCTTGGCGTCAAGAAGGGTTTTCAACAGGAATCGCTTGTCTAATTTGACACGTTCTTTCTTTCTGAGGATAATGTGTGCAAATTGTAAAGTTTCATTTTGTTTTTTACACACATGAACAAGAACGCCTCTTCACCCGATCACGATCAGCTTTATCAAAGCGCCGAAGCCCAGGCCGGTTACTTCACTGCCGCCCAGGCCAGGCAGGCCGGATTCAGTCACGCCTTGCTGTCGCACCATGTGCGAGCAGACCTCTTCGAGCGCATCTACCCGGGCATCTATCGCTTGAAACGTTTTCCGTCCTCGACTCATGAGGACCTCTTTGTCGCTTGGTTGCGCGCTGGCCAGAATGCTGTCATATCGCACGATAGCGCGTTGGCGCTCTATGACCTCTCGGACCTGCTGCCCAGTGAGATTCATTTGACTGTATCACGTACCGCTTCACGCCGCCATCCTGGCCTGCGCCTGCACACCAATCGGCTAGAACCTGGCGACGTCACTACTTATGCTGGTTTACCCGTCACGACCGTTGCGCGCGCGATCCGCGATCTCGCTGCCAGCGGGCTGCCCGAAGAATTGATCTGGCAAGCCGCCCAGGAGGCGCTGCGACGTACACTGACCACGCAAGAACAACTGCGCGCGATGGCCGGCCGCCGTAGTGGCCGCGCATACAGATTGATTGAGCAAATACTCAATGCGAGGAGTATCTCATGAAGTACGCCACCGGCGCCGATTTTCGCCGCGCTCTGGAGACTCGTCTGCGCACGCTCAGCCAGCGCGATGGCGCGCCGCTGGCGAGACTGCGCAAGTTCATCGCTTTCGACCGCTTACTGGCGCGTCTGCTCTACGCTGAACCCGAAGCCTGGGTGCTCAAAGGCGGTCTTGCGCTTCAGCTTCGTCTGGGCCAACGCGCCCGCACAACCAAGGACATGGATGTCATGTGGCGGCTATCAGCGCCTGATCTGCACCAACTCCTGGCCAATGCAGCATCTCTGGATGTGAACGACTGGTTTCGCTTCGTGGTAGAACGGACGCAAGGCGAAGAGGATCTGCTGCCCGGGGTGGGTTTGGTGGGAGCCGCCCGCAACCGGCCCGCGACGTTGTCGTCTCCACCAGCCAGTTGGGCCCAGCCATTGCGCAGAATGGCGGATGAAACGGCTCTCGCATGGCGAGATCTCGACGACGCTGTGAGGGCCGCACAGAAATTTGTGGATCCCGTGCTCCAACACCAAAACGCAGGCAGGTGGGATCCGATCCCGTGGACGTGGGAAGGATAGCGACTTCCGGCTACATGCAGCGCTTCCAGGATCGCCGCGCGTCATTCCTGGTGACCTTCTGCAATCACACGCTGATAGGCCCCGAAGCCATCGGCTGGCACATCTATGGCGCAGAGCACTCTAAAGACATCGCCCAGCGTCGCCACATCCGGCGAGCCGTAACCCAACAGGTCCATATCGCGCGTCGGCCGCCAGACCGCCTCGCGCCAGGCAGTAAACAAGAACGCTCCCTTCAGCACGAACCGCCGCTGATACTCTGAGCAACTCAATCGGTAAAGCAGGCGTTCCAGCGCATAGCGTACGAGCACCAAATCGTACGGCAGTTGGGTGTGGTGCGCCAGGTTCAGCAGCCGATCATGCACCGAGTGGCTCAGGTTGCGAATTTCCTTCATACCAGACTCTCCAGATAAGCCTGCATCACATTGGTCATACGACAGATGGTCGCGTAGCGCCAGAGTTGATCCATGGTGAAGCGTCGCTCTCGCCAACCCGCGCGCAGCGCCTCCAGCGCAACCTCCAGCCCGATTTTATTGCGAAACTTGAAGCAATCCACCACGGTCTTGGCCGGATCGTAGACACGCACCGCAACTCCCTCGATCAGGTGCTCTTCGATCCCTGCCGCCAACGCGGCCGCAGAAAAACGTACGATGCGCAGCGGCAGCAAATCAGTCTTGGGCGCGCGGGCCGAATTGCCGAGCGCCAGCCAGACCTCAGCCGGCGACTGGGTGGTCAGGTTATGGTAGCGGAGCGCAGACAGCAGGCAAACCATGCCCTGGGGGACGCGGCGACACACCTCGGCAAGCGTATGCTGCTCGGTGATCTCAACGCTGCGGCTTCTTATACGCCGCGACCGATGCGTTCAACGAGTCCTTCCTGCACAAGACGCCCCAGGTAGGCGCCGGGTAGGCCACGCGCGACCAGGTCGCACGGGCGCAGCACGCCTTGCTGGCGGGTCAGCGCTCGAGCCTGTTCCATCTGGCTGCCGGACATGGTGACCTCATATTGTGTTATAATACGCATGTAAATATAGATAAATACATGCGTATTATAACAATACGTCCTGACTTGTCAAAATTCGCACGCAAATCCACGGGATGCTGGGCCAGATAACCCGACATCGCTGTCAACTACAAAGCCCGACCAGTTCCGGTCGGGCTTTGTGGTGATTCGTTGCCGGTTCGACCGCGCTCACACCCCAATTTCGTTGGCGACCACGCTCTCGTCCAGTTTCTTGTACAGCGCCGCGGGTTCGCGCAGCGCCTGGCCCACGGGCAGGCTGCCCGGCTCCCAGCGGCCGATCGCCGGGCTGCCGTCGTAACGCAGCACCTGATGTGCGCCGCGGGCGTCGCTGACGGTTTCGGTGACCTGGCGGCCAAACAGTTGCCCGTCATAGCCCAGGTACTCATGCACCAACTGCGACGTGTGGGGCAGCACCGGGCTGTAGAGCGTCTTCAGCCAGTCAATCGCCTGCAGGGCCACGTACACGCTGGTGGCCGCGGCCTGGGCGTCGGTCTTGATCGTCTTCCAGGGTTCCTTGTCGTTCAGATAGCGGTTGACCTCCTGCGACAGGCGCTGCGTCTCGGCCAGGGCAGCCTTGAACTTGCACGCGGCGTAGAGACTGCCCACCGACTCGAAGCCGCTGCGCACGGTGGCCAGCAGCGCCTCATCGCTGGCGTCCAGGGCCGCGGGCGCGGGCACGCGCTGCTCATAGCGCTTGTAGGCAAAGCTGAGCATGCGGTTGACCAGGTTACCCCAGTTGGCTAACAGCTCGTTGTTGATCCTCGCCACGAACTCTTCCCAGGTGAAATCGCTATCGTTGCTCTCCGGCGCCATCGCGGTCAGCACATAGCGCCACGGATCAGGGTCATAACGCTCCAGCACATCCAGAATGGCGATGACGCGCCCCCGGCTCTTGCTGAACTTGCTGCCCGACATCGTCAGGAACTCATTGGCCGGCACATCGTACGGCGTTCCCAAACCACCATAACCCAGCAGCATCGCCGGCCAGATGATGGTGTGGAAGGGGATGTTGTCCTTGCCGATGAAGTTGTAGATGCGCACATCCGCGCCCGCGTCCCACCAGGCGTGCCAGGCGTCCGGTTGACCGCTGATCTGCGCCCATTCCTGCGTCGCGGACAGATAGCCGATCACCGCGTCGTACCAGACGTAGATGCGCTTATTCTCGAACCCCGGCACGGGGATTTCCACGCCCCAGTCAATATCGCGCGTGATGGGCCGGCCGCGCAGTTCATGATTCTCGATTTGCGCCTTGCTGAAGTTGAAGACGCTGGCGCGCCAGTGGGCCTTACGGCCATCGTTGATCCAGGCCTCCAGCGCGGGGTTGAGTCGCGCCAGATCCAGGAAGAAGTGCTCCGTGTCGCGCGCTTCAAGATCGGTGCCGCCGCTGATCTTGCTGCGCGGATTCTTCAGCTCGGTCGCGTCATAGGTGCTGCCGCAGTTGTCGCACTGATCCCCGCGCGCCTCGGTGTATCCGCACACCGGGCAGGTGCCTTCCACATAACGGTCCGGCAGCCAGCGCTGATCGCTCAGGCTGTAGATCTGCTTCTGTGTGTCCCGGTAAATATACCCTTTGCGCAGATGGGTCAGGAACATGTCCTGGGTCACAGCCCAATGGTTGGCCGTGTCGGTGTGCGTGAACAGGTCGAACGTCAAGCCGAGCTTGAGATAGCATTGGATCATCAGGGGATGAAAGCGTTCGACGATCTCCGCGGGCGTCACCTTCTCCTGGTCGGCGCGCACGGTGATGGGCGTCCCGTGCGTATCGGAGCCGGATACCATGAGGACGTTGTTACCCCGCAGGCGATGATAGCGCGCAAAGATGTCCGGCGGCAGGTAGGCGCCGGCAATGTGCCCGATATGTTGTAGCCCGTTGACGTAGGGCCAGGCGACACAGACAAGTATGTTCTCAGCCATGGTTGCACCAGCTCTTGATTCCGGGATGTGTGATCTCATGCATCTCATCCACGGAAGGTTCGGTTGAAGCGGTCTGCTTCAAGGACGATTTTACCATAGGGCCGCGGGTTGCCCAATAAACCGTCTCAGAGTAAAATAGCCCTGAGCCTATGCCGATTGCAAGGCTGCACAGGCTACGTTTACGCAACGATCGAACGACACCATGCATACCATTTCACTTGATATTCCCCTCGGTTTGATTCACGCCCTGCGCAGCGCCCAACATGTGGCCGTGTTGACAGGCGCGGGCGTTTCGGCCGAAAGCGGCGTGCCCACCTTCCGCGAGGCGCAGACCGGACTCTGGAGCCAGTACAATCCCGAAGACCTGGCGACGCCGGAGGCTTTCCGTCGTCAGCCCGCGCTGGTGTGGGAGTGGTACGCCTGGCGCCGCCGCCTGGTGGCCGCGGCCGAGCCTAACGCTGCCCATCGAGCGTTGGCGGCGCTGGAGACGCTGGTTCCCCGCCTGACCCTCATCACCCAGAATGTGGACGGCCTGCATCAGCGGGCTGGCAGCAGCGATGTGATCGAGCTGCACGGCAACTTGCAGCGCATTGTCTGCTCACGCGATCACCAGGTTGCGACCTCCTGGGTGGAGACGGACGATGTACCGCCCCGCTGCCCGCAGTGCCAGGCCCTGTTGCGCCCGGATGTGGTCTGGTTTGGCGAGAGCCTGCCGTTCCGCGCCCTGCAGGCGGCGCTGGACGCGGCTCGTGATTGCGATGTTTTCCTGAGCGTGGGCACATCGGCGATTGTGCAGCCGGCTGCATCCCTGCCATATGAGGCCCTGGAGCATGGCGCCATCACGGTAGAGGTGAACCCATCGGCCACGGCTCTGACTGAGCATGTCATGTATGCCTTGACGGGATCGGCCGGACAGGTGTTGCCGGCCTTGCTGCACGCCACCTGGCATGATGCCCAAATCGCATCCTAGCAGCCGCCCCCCCTCCCGCCGTTGTTTGCCTTGGGGTACGGACCCCCCCCCCCCCCCCCGGTGCGCCGCGCCCTCCGACGGGGGCTGGTCAAAGAACAGGCTCCCGCTTTTCTTGAGCGAGATGCGCACCAGAATAGGCAGGCGTTCCCTGACAAGCCCTGAGTAAACATGAATTTCTCTCGCATCACCCCCAACCGGGTCGGGCGGCACACCCGCCCTGCATTGTTTCAGGAGGACAAAAGGACGTATGAGCAAAAAAATTGCCGTGTGGGTCGCTTCCATGTTGGCCGGTTTGATCGCGGCCTATCTGATCATTGCGCTGCTGGGCATTCCGGCCGAACGCTTTGGAATCAGTTTTCTGATCGGAACGACTTTCTTCGTCGGGTTGATCTTCATGATCCCCATGGATCATTTTATTCATGCCGGAATCTTGGGTGATCCGACACCGCGCAAACAGAAATAGGCCGCCGCCGAATGAATTCGGGGCGAAGGGGCGTTCCGCCACAACGCTGGCCTGCAGCGACCAGCGCCGCGCCCACGCAAGTGGACGCGGCGCTGGTACGCCCCTCAGGGGCGATTTCAATCGCTGATCGCCGTCGCCCGAATTTTTCTAACATCTGTTGACTTTATTGCAAACTTGACAGCCGCCCGCAAAGCGCGTATGATAGCCGCCCATCTGACCCCTGTGTGATTCGGCCCTTGTGCCACGACTTGCGCAGCATTCCTTTTCGCCGGCCCGTGCCCTGCAACCTGGCACGGTCTGGTGAATTGCCCCACATGCGTACCCGTTTCAGGCGGAGAAACGAAACATGCTTGATGTGCTACTTGCCCATTCCTATTTCTTGCGCTACGACCAAAAGCAGGTTGAGAAGATGCGGCCTTACCCGCCACTGGCCACGCTGTATGCAGCCAGCTATCTGCGCAGCGTCGGTTACTCGGTTGCGCTCTTCGATGCGATGCTGGCCACCGGTGAGCACGAATTCGAAGCCGCCCTGGCGACATACGCACCGCGCTTTGTCGTGTTGTACGAAGACAATTTCAATTTCCTCAGTAAGATGTGCCTGACCCGCATGCGCGAGGCGGCCTGCACCATGAGCCAGGCCGCCCATCGCCGCGGCGCCACCGTCATTGCCTCTGGCTCCGATGTCACCGATCATCCAGAGATTTATCTGCAGCACGGCACGCAGTATGTCATCCTCGGCGAACCAGAGCACACCTTGCGCGAACTGCTCGACGCCTTGCGCGCCGGTCAGCCGGCGCGCGCCTCGCTCATCCCCGGCCTGGTTTTGCCTGACCCGCAGGCGCCCGGCGGTTTGCACCACACCGCCAGGCGCAATCCCGAACGTTACCCGGATGTTTTCCCCTTCCCCGCCTGGGATTTGCTCGATGTCGAACGCTATCGCGCCGCGTGGATGCAGGCGCACGGCTTCTTCAGCCTGAACATGGTCAGCACGCGCGGCTGCCCTTTTCACTGCAACTGGTGCGCCAAGCCGATCTGGGGCCAGCGCTACGCCATGCGCTCGCCCGCCAATGTGGCCGCGGAGATGGCCTGGATCAAGCAGCACCTGCGGCCCGATCACATCTGGTTTGCCGATGACATTTTTGGCCTGCGCCCCGCCTGGGTCGCCGAGCTGGGGCGTGAGGTGGCGCAGCGCGATGCGGCCATCCCCTTCATGATTCAGTCGCGCGTGGACCTGATGACCGAGGACGCGGTGGCCGGTCTCAAGCAGGCGGGCTGCGTCGAGGTGTGGATGGGCGCGGAGAGCGGTAGCCAGAAGATTCTCGATGCCATGGACAAGGGCACGCAGGTCAGCCAGATCAAGCTCGCCCGCCAGCGCCTGAAACACGCGGGTATCAAGGCCTGCTTCTTCATCCAGTTTGGCTATCCCGGCGAGACCTTCGAGGACATCATGTCAACTGTCCAACTGGTGCGCGAGACCTTGCCTGACAACATTGGCATCAGCGTGAGCTATCCCCTGCCGGGCACCAAGTTCCACGACCTGGTCAAGGAGCAGTTGGGGCCAAAGACGAATTGGGTAGACAGCAACGACCTGGCAATGATGTTCCAGGGTTCCTATCAGTCTCCTTTCTATCGCAAGCTGCACCGGGTGCTGCACCGTGATCTGGAACTGCGCCAGCGCCTGTCCCAGCTTTCTACCAACGGCCACGGTCCCGTTGATGACGTGGCGTTGCTGGCCTCGCTCGATCACCTCAGCCATGAGTGGCTTGACTTGGGGCGCCTGGAAGTGCTGCACCGCAGCGAGGCCCCCACCACGATCGTGAAACCGTACGGTGAGTTGGCCGCACCCGATCTCAGCCGCGATTGGAATTGAACCAGCCTGGCGCCGCCGGGTTGAACATGAAAAAGGGGGCTGCACGCATAGTCAAGATGCCTGACCTATTACTGACCCATGGCTACTTCCTGTGGGAGGACGAAAAAGAGCGGCAGATCATGAAGCCTTACCCGACCCTGGGGCTTCTGTACAACTCGGCCTATCTGCGCCGCGCCGGCTTCGATGTGGAGATTTTCGACACGACCTTCAGCCGCAAGACCGACCTGGTGGCGCGCCTGGCGCAGACGCCCGGCGGCGTGCTCGGCATCTACACCAACCTGGTGACACGCGGCCAGGTGGTCTGGATCATCGGCGAAGCCAAGCGCCGCGGCTGGACCGTCATCTGCGGCGGGCCGGAGTCGGCCAACTACACGCACGAGTATATCGCCCAGGGCGCCGATGTGGTGGTGGTCGGCGAAGGGGAAGTCACCCTGGCGGAACTGTTGCCCGCCTTAGCGCAGCAGGGGCCGCATCGTCTGCACGGGATTGCCGGCACTGTCTTTTTGGATGAAGAAGGGCAAATTGTCCGCAACGCCGAGCGCGCACAGATCGCGGACATTGACAGCCTGCCCTGGCCGGACCGGGAGCAGATCAACATCAGCCAGTATGTGGATGTCTGGCGCACGCACCACGGCATGGGCAGCGTCAATCTGATCACGGCCCGCGGCTGCCCCTACAAGTGCAAATGGTGTTCGCACGCGGTCTTCGGCTATTCACACCGCCGCCGCAGCTACCTCGACTGCGCGGCCGAAGTGCAGCACATCGTGGAGACCTACAAGCCAGATCAGGTCTGGTACGCGGATGATGTGTTTACGATCAACCACCGCTGGCTGTACGAATATGCCGCCGAGTTGAAGCGGCGCAATCTGCGCCTGCCCTTCGAGACGATCTCTCGCGCGGACCGCCTGCTGAAAGAGGATGTGCTCGCCACCCTGGCCGAGATGGGCTGCTACCGCATCTGGATTGGCTCCGAAAGCGGCAGCCAGCGCATCCTGGACGCGATGCAGCGCGGCGTCACCGTGGAGCAGGTGCAATGGGCAACCCAGGCGGCCCAGCGGCACGGTATCGAGGTGGGCATGTTTCTGATGTGGGGCTATGACGGCGAAGAGATCGAGGATATCGAGGCTACGATCGAGCATGTGAAGAAGGCCAATCCCAACATCTTCTTCACCACCGTGGCCTACCCAATCAAGAACACGCCATACTATGAGACCATCAAGGACACGCTGCGCCTGGATCGTGACTGGGTGGAGGCCACCGACCGCGATTACGTGGTGCGCGGACGGCACACGCGTCAGTATTACCGCTTTGCAGACCAGTGGCTGCGCAACGAGGTCGCGGCCCATCGTTTGAACGGTCAGGATGCCGGCGAGGCCCTGCGCCTGCAGACCCTGGCACAGGAAGCGCGATCCGGTTTGCTGGCGACGGCAGCAGAACAGGAATGTTGAGCGCCGCCGCCTTCGATGACTCGGCCGCGACCTACGATGACGCGTTTACGGAGAGCACCATCGGTCGCCTGCTGCGCGCCGCGGTCTGGCGACGGCTGGATGCGCAGTTCCGCGCCGGCGATCGCGTGCTGGAGCTCAACTGCGGCACCGGCGCCGACGCCATCCACCTGGCGCAGCGCGGCGTCCACGTGCTGGCGACGGACGTTTCCGAGGCGATGCTGGCCGTGACCCGCCGCAAGGTGGCGCAGGCTGGGATGGAGGAATTGGTTCAGGTGGCAAAATTGGACATCGCCGATTTGGCCGCATGGGGGAGTTCACTGAGATCAGAGACCAGAGATCAGAGATCGCAAGACGATGACTCGTCGCCCTCCCGTGACCCAATCTCCGATCTCCGGCCTCCGGTCTCCGGCCTCCTCTCCAACTTCGGCGGGCTGAACTGCGTTGCTGACCTGGCTGGGGTGGCGCAGGCGCTGGCCGGATTGCTCAAGCCGGGGGGCCGGGCGATTCTGTGCATCATGGGGCCGTTGGCGCCCTGGGAATGGGCCTGGTATTTGCGCCAGGGGCAGGTGGGCAAGGCGTTCAGGCGTCTGCGGCGTGACGGCGTTCCCTGGCGCGGGCTGACGATTCGCTATCCGTCCATTGCTGCGCTGCGGCGAGCGTTTGCCCCCATGTTTACGGTGCAGCGCGTCAGCGCCATCGGCGCCCTGCTGCCGCCATCATACGTCGAACCGTGGGCGGCTCGTCATCCAGCCCTGCTGGCCCGGCTGAATCGCATCGAGCGCCGGTTGGAAACAGCCTGGCCGCTGCCCTGGCTGGCGGACCACTACTTGATCGAAATGGTGCTTCACTGATATGACAACGTCGCAACCCCAGTCACTGTCTGGCCCTCGCCGGGAAGCGGTTTTGCCGCTGCCGCGCGTGGACCCGATCACGCAGCTGCCCATCCTGATCCTGTTCCCGCACAGTCACTGCAACTGCCGCTGCCTGATGTGCGACATCTGGCGCGCGACCACGCGTGACGAGGTGCCCGCGGCCGCTGTGGCGCGCTGGCTGGACGAATGGCAGCAGTTGGGCGTGCGCCAGGTGGTGTTGAGCGGCGGCGAGGCCCTGATGCACTCGCACCTGTGGGAACTGTGCGCCCATCTGCGGCGGGCCGACATCAGCATCACCCTGCTCACCACCGGTTTGCTGCTGGCCAGGCACGCCGCGCAGGTGGTGACCTATTGCGACGAGGTGATCGTCAGCCTCGATGGCCCGGCCGCGATCCACAACCGGGTTCGCAACATTCCCCGCGCCTACGAAAAGCTGGCGGCAGGGGTGGCCGCGGTCAAGGCCGCCGATCCCCGCACGACCGCTGCGGCCCGCTGCACCGTGCAGCGCGCAAACTATCGCCATTTGCGTGACGTGGTGACCGCGGCGCACGAGCTGGGTCTGGATCGCATCAGCTTCCTGGCGGCCGATGTCAGCACAGACGCCTTCAACCGGCCGCTCGGTTGGGATGACGAACGGGTCATGCAGGTGGCGCTGGCGGCCGATGATCTGCCCCGCCTGGCGCAGGAACTGGACGCGCTGGAAGCCGATTTTGCGGCCGATTTTGCCGCCGGTTTCATCGCCGAGTCGCCGGCCAAGCTGCGCCGGCGCATCCTGCACTACTACACGGCCCTGCTCGGCCAGGGCGAATTCCCGCCCGTGTCGTGCAACGCGCCCTGGGTCTCCACGGTCATCGAAGCAGACGGCACGGTGCGCCCCTGTTTCTTCCAGCCGCCCCTGGGCAACATCTACCAGGCGCCCAGTCTGACCAGCCTGCTCAACGCGCCCGCGGCCGTGGCCTGGCGCCAGGGCCTCGATACCCACCGTGACGCCATCTGCCGCAAGTGCGTCTGCTCTCTTGCTCTGCGTGCCTCATGAACCTGATGCGCCGCCACAAAGTCGTCCTCTACAACCCGCAGGCCGTTTTCTTCACCATGCCCCTGGGCCTGCTGGCCGTCGGCTCTGACCTGGACCCGGAGCAGGTCGAGGTGGTCATCATTGATGGCCGCCTGGAGCGCGACCCGGTGGCCGCGGTGCTGGCGCACGTGGATGATGCGCTCTGCCTGGGAGTCAGCGTGTTGACCGGCGCGCCCATTCGGGATGCCATTCGCATCTCGCGGGCCGCCAAAGCGCGCCGGTCCGACCTGCCGGTGATTTGGGGCGGCTGGCACCCGTCGCTGTTTGGCGCGGCGTGCCTGGCAGAAGCGGCGGTTGACATCACCGTTCAAGCGCAGGGAGAGGAGACCCTGCGCGAGATCGTGCGGCGCCTGGTCAACCACGAGAGCCTGGAGGGCTGCCTGGGCTGCACCTACCGCACCCCCGCCGGCGAAATACAGGTCAATCCCCCGCGGCCGCTGCGCAACATCAACACGTTTCGGACGCACAATTACGGCTTGCTGCCGGTCGAACGCTACTATCAGCTCAAGGGCAAGCGCCAGCTCGACTACATCTCATCGCAAGGCTGTAACTTCCGCTGCGCCTTCTGCGCCGACCCGTTTGTCTACAAGCGCAAGTGGGTCGGGTTCGAGCCGTCGCGCGTGGCCGCCGAGGTAGAGGCGCTCTGGCAGCGTTACCGCTTCGATGACCTGTCGCTGCAGGACGAAACCTTCTTCACGCGCGCCGATCGCGTCGAGGCCATCGCCGAGGAGTTCATCCGCCGGCGGCTGCCCATCACCTGGGCCGGCACCATGCGCGCGGACCAGGGCGACCGCCTGCCCGACCGGGTCTTGCAGCGCTGCAAGCAGTCGGGTCTGCGCCGCGTCATCATTGGCGTGGAATCCGGCTCGCAGGCCATGATGGATTGGATTCGCAAGGACATTCAATTGGAACAGGTTTTCATCAGCGCCGAGAAATGCCTGCGCCACGGCATCCGCGTCATCTTTCCGTTCATCGTCGGCTTTCCCAACGAGACCGACGAGAGCGTGCAGGCCTCGCTCGATGTCATCAAACGGCTGCGTCGCCTCAGCCCCGACTTCGAGACGCCGATTTTCTTCTTCAAGCCCTATCCCGGCTCCCCCATCACCGATGAAGCAGTGCGCCAGGGCTATCAACTGCCGGCCACGCTGGACGAATGGGCCGATTTTGATTTCATCGGCTCGGCCGGGCCCTGGGTCAGCCCGCAGCGCTACCGGCAGGTGGAGCGATTCAAGTTCTACGCGCAACTGGCGTGGGACCATCCCACCCCGTTGAAGCGCCCATTCCAGGTGCTGGCGCAGTGGCGCTGTCAACGCGACCTGTACGCCTTGCCGCTGGAACAGGTGGTCAGCCGCTGGCTCTGGCCGGCGCAGAGGTTGTCGTGATAGAGCGGAGATTGGAGACCTGAGATTGGAGATTGGGTCACGGGAGGGCGATGATGCGTCGGGGGAGAGTGGAGAGTGGGGAGCGGAGATTGAAAATCGCAGGCCGATCGCCGCCGAATGAATTCGGGGCGAAGGGGTGTTCCGCCACGAGGTCGGCCTACGCCGACCGGGCTTTGCGTCCACGAAGGTGGACGCCCGGCGGTACGCCCTTTAGGTGCGATTTCAATCGCCGGCTGTTGGCGGTTGTCGCGCGGGGGTGGTTGGCGCTGCGTTACCGTGTGCTGAGCCGTCGCTATGGCCGCCTGGTGCTGGAGGAGATTGACGGCGTGCCGTTGGTGGTTCTGCCGCAGGTCTTCAATCCGGTGCTGCTGCGCACCGGCGCGTTCCTGGCGCGCACCGTGACGACCCTGCCGCTGCCGGCGGGGGCTGAGGTGCTCGACCTGGGCGCGGGTTCGGGCGTAGGGGCCATCTTCGCAGCGCGGGCCGGCGCATCCGTGATCGCCGTGGACATCAACCCGGAGGCGGTGCGTTGCGCGCGGATCAACGCGCTGCTCAATCACCTGGAGCACGCCATCGAAGCGCGTCAGGGCGACCTGTTCGCGCCGGTGGCCGCGGCGCGCTTCGACCTGATCCTGTTCAATCCCCCGTTCTACCGCGGCCGTCCCCGCCGCCCGCTCGACCATGCCTGGCGCGGGGAAGATGTTTTCGAGCGTTTCACGGCCGGCCTGGCCGCGCATCTCAAGCCGGGCGGGCAGGCGCTGTTGATCCTGTCTTCGGACGGCGCGGGCGACGAGCTGCTCGCTAGTCTGCAGGCGGCCGGGTTTGAACAGCAGGTGGCGGCGCGGCAGGATTTGATCAACGAAATCCTGACCGCGTACCTGATCACGCGGTAGCGGGGCGTTGTGATGAAAATCGCCCTGATTGTGCCCGGCGGCGTGGATCGCAGCGGCCGCGAGCGGGTGATTCCCGCGCTGCTCTGCTTGATCGAGCGCCTGGCGGCCCGGCATCGCCTGCTGGTGATTGCGCTGGAGCAGGAAGCGACGCCTGCCAGCTACGAGCTTTTGGGCGCGCAGGTGATCAACCTGGGGCGCAGCCCGGCCCGGCTGCCCGGATTCGGGTTTGGGCAGCGTTTGCGCCAAAGCCTGGCGGCCCTCGCGGCCCACGGCGGGGCCGATGTCATCCACGCCTTCTGGCTGGGCGCCACCAGCACCCTGGCCCTGGGCGTTGGCCGCTGGCGCAACATTCCGGTAGTTGCCAGCATTGGCGGCGGTGAGTTGACCTGGCTGCCCGACATCGGCTATGGCGGAGCCGGTTCCTGGCGCCATCGGCAGCAGGTCAGGCTGGCGCTGCGATTTGCCCAGGCGATCACCGGCGGCAGCCGCTTCGTGCTGGCGCCCGTCTTGCCCATTCGGCCCGATGCGCGCCTGGTCCCGCTGGGCGTGGATGTGCGCCGCGTCGCCGGCGACCTGCCGGCCGTCGCCCGGCCGCCCGGCCCGCCCTGGCGCCTGCTGCACGCGGCCAGCATCAACCGCGTCAAGGATCAGGCCACGCTCCTGCAGGCGCTGCGTCTGCTGGCGGATCAGGCCGCGGAGGTGCATTTGGACTGGTTTGGCGGGGATACCCTGGGCGGCGAGTTGCAACGGCAGGTATCTGCGCTTGGTTTGGAGCGCCACGTCACCCTGCATGGCGTGCAGCCAAGCGACGTGCTGGCGCCCTATTTTCGCCAGGCGCACCTGTACGTGCAGTCGTCGCGGCACGAGAGCCAGGGCGTGGCGGTGTGCGAAGCCGCGGCCGCGGGCGCGCCCACCGTCGGTACGGCCGTGGGGCTGGTGGCGGAACTGGCGCCGCAAGCCGCCTGGGCCGCACCGGTCGGCGATGCGGCCGGGCTGGCCGCAGGCATCCTGACCTTGCTGGCCGATCCTGCGGAGCGCGACCGCCGCGGCCGCGCCGCGCAGGCCTGGGCGCAGGCGTTCGACGCCGATTGGACAGCCGCCGCGTTCGAGGCCATTTATCAGGAGGTGATCGGGTGAGCGCAGATCAACCGCAGCCGGACGCCAGGCTCCCCGCGCTGCGCCCTTACCAGGCCGGGGACGAAGCCGCGTTGACTGCCCTTTTTGCCGCGGCCTACGGCCACCCGCTGTCCGAGGCGCTCTACCGCTGGAAACTGACCGGCCTGCCGTCGCCGACGCCCAATGTGTGGGCGGCCTGGGAGCAAGACAGACCGATCTTTCACTACGCCAGCATCCCAACCCCGTACCGGACGCCGGACGGCCCGGCCATCCTGATGACCGGCGCAGATCTGATGACCACGCCCGATCAGCGGCGTCGCGGGCTGCTCACCGCGTACGCGCCGCAGATCTATGAAACCTGGAGCCAGGCCGGGCTGCCGTGTACAGTTGGGCTGCCCAACGAACGCTGGGGATCGCGTGCGGATCACCTGGGCTGGCAGCCGCTGCTGCCCCTGGCCTGGCTGATCCGGCCCCTGCGCCCGGAGGCGCTCATCGCCCG
Source organism: Candidatus Amarolinea dominans (assembly GCF_016704685.1). Lineage (NCBI taxonomy): Bacteria > Bacillati > Chloroflexota > Caldilineae > Caldilineales > Candidatus Amarolineaceae > Candidatus Amarolinea > Candidatus Amarolinea dominans. The sequence continues at coordinate 44,679 of NZ_JADIZS010000031.1, read as the reverse complement.
CCGCTTGCGCCTGCCGCTCCTGGCGCGGGCGGCGATCATCGGCCGCTTGTGGCAGCGCCGCGGGCGTAGCAGGCCGCCGCTGGGAATCGAGGTGCAGTCCGTGACGCAGGCCGACGGGCGCTTTGATCGGCTGTGGCAAACCGCGCAGCCGCGCCAGGGATACTGCGTACAGCGCGATCGGCGTTGGGTAGACTGGCGCTTTCTCTCCGCGCCGACCGCTGAGACACGCTGGCGCTATCATCTTTTGCTGGCTCAGCGCGGCGACGATCCGGTGGGCTACCTGGCTTACCGGGTGCAGGCCGAGGCCGGGCGCATGACCGGCTTCATCGCCGACCTGTTCACGGCGCCCGCGGATGAGCCGGCCCGGCTGGCGCTGCTGGCACAGGCGCTGCGCGTGCTGTATGACCTGGGCGCAGAGAAAGTGGCAACCCTGGCGCTGCCGACCTCCCCGCTCTATCACAGCCTGGCGCAGGCTGGATTTCGGCCGGCCCTGGGCGCGTTCACGGTCAGGGTGCGGCCGTTAGCGCAGGCGCTTGATCTGGACACCCTGCGCCAACCGGCCAGTTGGTATCTGACCGGCAGCGATTTCGATGTGATCTGATGGTTCAGCAAGCATTGCGCTGGCTCAAGCGCCGGGCGGCGGTTATCGCCGAACAGGGATGGTGGCTGGCATTCTGGCTGGCCGGCGCGGTCAGGCGAGCGACCAGGGCGGTTGGCCCGCGGGTAAAGCCATGGTCAACGCCGGGCGGCCAACGCGTGCTGGCCCTCGCGCCCCATCCTGATGATGAAGCGTGCGGCTGCGGCGGCGCGCTGCTGCGTCACCGGGCGGCCGGCGACGCGGTCACGCTGTTGTATGTCACCGATGGCCGCCGCTCCCGCAGCCTGGGCCTGTCGCCTGACGAGATGGCCGCTCGGCGCCGGGCCGAGGCGGCGCAGGCCGCGGCGGTTTTGGGCGTCACGGTCTGGCATTGGCTGGGCCTGCCAGAGTGGGAGTGGGAGATCGAGGACCTGGCGCCGCGCCTGTTGGCAGAGCTTGAAACCGGCCAGCCAGACGTGATCTACGCGCCGTCGCGGGTGGATTTTCATCCCGAACACTGGAAGGTGGCGCATGCGCTGGCTGTGGCGCTGGCGCAGTGGCCGGGAACGCCGCGGGTGCGCGTCATGGCCCTGCAGGTTCCCCTCGGTTCGGCGCTGACGAACCTGGTAAGCAGCACCGCAAGCGTTGGGGAGCAACACCGGGCCGCCATCGCCGCGCACGCGTCGCAGGTTTACAGTACGGCGCGCACGCAGCGCATGCGGCGCTACACCGCCGTCGCCTGCGGCCTGCCTGGCGAGGCCGAGGCGTTTTGGGAAATGACCGCGGCCAGGTATCAACGACTGCATGCCAGCGCACCATCTACCTGGCCGATCGTTTTTCGCAGCCTGCGCGCCGGCCCGTGGACTGACGGTCTGGCGTATCTGTGGGGCCGGCGTACACGTCATACGCTGAGCCGCGATTGATGAGAGGGGCTTTGTGCCCATTCACCTCCGTTGGGAGTAACACGAGATGACATCTGAAACACCGCTGATCCTACTGTATAACCCGAAAGTCGCCAAGCCGGGCTATCATCGCCTGCCTCATTCCCTGCTGCAACTGGGCACCCTGTTGGAAGGGCGCTATCCGTATGAGATCGTGGATGGCAATCTCGACCAGGAACGAGATCGCGCGGGCGAGATCATCGAACGCGTGCGCCGCGAGGGCATCCGTTACCTGGGCGTGACCATCATGCCCGGTCCGCAACTGCAGCAGGCGGTGCCGGACATCAAGCGCATCAAGACGGCCTGTCCGGACCTGACCATCATTGTGGGCGGCTATTTTCCCACCAATCATCCGAACACCTGCGCCAACGATCCGGCCATTGATTACGTGGTGCTCAGCGCGGGCGAAGATACGCTGCCGGCCCTGCTGGACACCCTGGAGCAGGGCGGCGATCCGGCGACGGTGGCCGGGTTGGCCTTTGCCCGAGACGGTCAGGTGATTCATACCCCCCCGCGGCCGCCCCATCACCCGAACGACCTGCCCTGGTATCCCTACCACAAGGTGCCGGTGGAGCGCTACGTCAATCGCACGCACCTGGGCACGCGCACCCTGAGCCATCACAGCAGTTTTGGCTGCCCGTTCTTCTGCAACTTCTGCGCCGTGGTCAACATGGCCGAAGGCAAGTGGCTGCCAGAAAGCGCCGAGCGCCTGGGCGAGTTGACGCAGTATTTTAGGGACAAATGGCACATCAACGCCCTGGAGTTTCATGACAACAACTTCTTCACCAGCGAGAGCCGGACCGCCGCGTACGCTGAGAACCTGCTGCGTCGTGATTTGCTCCTGGCCTGGTGGGGCGAGGGGCGCATTGATACCATGCTCAAATTTAGCGACCGCACCTGGCGGTTGTTGCGCGACAGCGGTCTGAAGATGGTTTTCATGGGCGCGGAGAGCGCGGACGATGAGACGCTCAAGAAGATGAACAAGGGCGGCACGCTGACCGCGGACAAGACGCTGGCCCTGGCTGCACGCGCAGCCAAGTACGACATCGTGCCGGAGTTCAGCTTCATCCTGGGCAATCCGCCCGATCCGCACAAGGATATCGAGCGTGGCATCGAGTTCATTCGCAAGATCAAAGAGATCAATCCGGCCGTGGAGATCATCATGTACCGCTACGACCCCGTGCCGTTGGCGGGCGAGATGTGGCTGGCGGCCGAGCAGTCTGGCTTTGCTTTTCCGCAGACCCTGGACGAGTGGGCGGACCCCAAATGGGTGCGCGTGCAACTGCGCCGCAGCGCAGACACGCCGTGGTTCAAGCACAACGATCGCGAGCTGATGCGTAACTTCGAGACCGTGCTCAACGCCTATTACCCGACGACTACCGACCGTCGTTTGCGCAGCCCCCTTTGGCGTCCGGTTCTCAAGGCCCTGAGCGGTTGGCGCTACAGCCTGCGCGTCTACCGCTGGCCCTTCGAACTGGAGGCCGTGCAAAGGCGCATCCGCTATCAGCGCCCGGAGACATCGGGATTCTAGCTGCCTCCCGAAATCTGACCTTGACAGCGTGCGCATTTGACGTAAAATAGGGGTGCATACCACCAAATAGATTCAGCGAGGCGCCGATGGACGAAGCACCGCACCCCCCCCCGCGGGGGGCCGGCGCCCCGCGCGCGGCGGGGGCGGCGCGCCCCCGCCCCGCCCCGGGCGGGCGGCGCGCGGGCGCGGCCATATGACCTACATTACCAGTATCGAACGTATTGGCATGAAGCGCGGCTATGAGACTGGCAGGCTGGAAGGCAAACAGGAAGGTTCAGCAGGGCGAAGAGATCGGCCTCCGCCAGGGCTTGTTGACGGGCATTGCGCTAGGCCTGGAGTTGAAGTTCGGCTTCGAGGCTGTGAGTGTTTTGCCAGAAGTCTACAAGATCGAAGATGTGGATGTTTTGCGTGCATTGCAGCAAGGCCTGAGGACGGCGAAAAATCTGATCGAATGGCAGAACCTGTACCGGCCTGAGAAGCGACTCTCGGAATCGTGAGCATTCCTGGCCTGCAGTTGTGACGCACCTGGTTATCGTCAACTACGCCTGCGCGCCTGATTTGCAGAATCCGGACGAGCTGCTCGATCGCTACTTCAGCCTGGTCAGTTGGGCGGACGGGCTGGCGCTGGCCGGCGCGCAGGTCACGGTGGTGCAGGCCACCGCCCTGGACGCGCAGCGCCACCGCCGGGGTGTCACTTACCTCTTCGTCAACGATGGGCTTGGCCCTCATCCCCGCGCCTGGCAGATCCCGCGGCGCTTACACGGTGCAGTGACGCAGGCGCGCCCCGACGTCGTTCATGTCAACGGCCTGTTGTTTCCCCTGCAAACCTGGGCCTTGCGCCAACGCTTACCGCGCACCTGCCCATTGGTCGTTCAGCACCATGCCGAGCGCCCGTGGACAGGTGCCCGCGGCGCGGCGCAGCGCCTGGCGCTGCGGTCGTGCGACGGATTCCTCTTCACAGCCCTGGCCCTGGCCCAACCCTGGCAGGCGGCCGGCATCATCCACCCTACCCAACCCGTTTTCGAGATCATGGAAGGCACGAGCGATTTTCGCACGCGACCGCGGGCAGAGGCGCGTGCCATCACCGGCCTGACCGGCGATCCCGTGCTGTTCTGGGCCGGCAACCTGGACGCCAACAAAGACCCGCTGACCATCCTGGATGGTTTCGAGCTGGCGTTGGCCCATTTGCCCACGGCGCGGCTCTACATGGCCTTTCGTTTCGCCGACCTGCTGCCGGCGGTGCGGGCGCGCATCGCCCAACGCCCGGCCCTGCGAGAAACCGTCGAACTTCTGGGCACCCTGCCGCGCGCGGACATCGAGCCTTACTACAACAGCGCCGATTTTTTCGTGCAGGGCAGTCATCATGAGAGCACGGGGTACGCGCTGTTGGACGCCCTGGCCTGCGGCGTCGTGCCCATCGTCACCGATATTCCTTCATTCCGTGTGCTGACCAACATGGCGGTTTGGGCGCTGTGGCCGCCCGACGATGCTGGCGCCTTTGCCGCGTCCCTGGTTTCGTGTGCGCGGCGCCCCCTGGCACTGCAGGCGGCCGCCGTGACTGACTTCTTCGACGCCCGGTTGGGCATTCCTGCGGTGGGACGCCAGGCCTTGAACATTTACCAATCGCTGCGCCGGCGCCGGGCAGGCCGCCAACCCGACGGGGCGAGATGACCACGGCCATCTCGCCAGGGACGAGACGGGCCATCCTGGTCGTTCTCCTGCTCGCCTTCTGGCTGATTTCACTGCGCCATCTGACTGTGGCGCCGCCGGTCTACGAGGACGAGCCCTGGCAGGCCTCCACCGGCTGGAAGCTGGCGACAGCCGGCGTCTTTGGCAGCGACCTGTTTGCCGGTCTCTATGACATGGATCGGCATTACTACGGCTACCTGCCGCTGCACCCACTGCTGCTGGCCGCCATCTACCGCATGGCCGGCATTGGCCTGCTGCAAACCCGCCTGGAACCGGTGGCCCTGGGCCTGCTGACGCTGGCGCTCACCGCGACCCTGGCGCAAGCCCTCTTTCGCGATCGGCGCGTGGGGCTGCTGGCGCTGATCTTGCTTCTGCTCCTGCGGCTGAATAGCGCCGGCCCATTTCGCCTGACTGGCATTCCGCTCCTGGATACGGCGCGCATCGCTCGCTACGACATGACGGTGCCGGTTTTTGGCCTGGCCGCCTGGTACGTCTTCTGGCGCACCACAGCCCGGCCTACAGGATCAGAGCGCGGCGCGGTCTTCGGTTATCTGCTGGCCGGCCTGCTGACCGCCCTCGCCAGCCTGGGCCATCTCTACGGCGCCTTCTGGCTGCCGGTGCTCTTGATCTTGACCCTCTGGACGCCGTCACCCGGCCGGCTGAGGCGCGCAATCTGGCTGCTGGCCGGCTTTCTCATTCCCTGGCTGCTCTACCTGCCCTACGTCTTGGCCGATCTCCCCGCCTGGCGCGCACAAACCAGTTTCTACGGCGAACGCTTCCGACTGCTCGACTGGCGCTGGTACCTGAACAATCTGCGCCAGGAGCCGCTGCGCTACGCTCTCTGGTTGCCGGATGATCTCCTGCCTCGCCTGGCGCGCATCGGCGCCTGGCTGCACCTGCTCGGTCTACCGGCGGCCGCCCTGGCCCTGATGCGGCGTTCCTGGCGCCGGCATGACTTCGCCGCGCGCGCGCTTCTGCTGCCCACGGTGCTCTTGCCCGCGCTGATGGCGCTGTTGATCTTCCTCAAGCTGCCCAACTACCTGGTGCTCTTCACGCCGGTCTGGTGCCTGACGCTGGCCTGGGGCAGTGTGGCCTTGTGGGACAGGCTGGCAACGGCTCGCCTTGGCCTGCGCGCCACGCGTTGGCTCCTGGTCGCGCTCCTGCTCGCTGTTGGCGTCGAAGGGGTCACGCGGCTGGCCGCGCTGGAAACGGCCGCGGCTCAGACCACGCCCTACCCGGCCTTCATCCAACAGGTGCGCCAATGGCTCCCGTCCGGGGGCCGTGTCCTGGGCTTGCACAACTATTGGTTGGGCCTGGAGGACTACGATTACCATTCGTTTGCCGTGCCCATCTTGTGGGCCGATCCGGTCTACACCTCGCCGCCGCTGACGTTTGGCGCGGCGCTCAGCCGGGCGGCGCCGACGGTCATCCTGCTCGACGCGCATCTGCGTGACTATTTCGCGCACCATCCTGAACAAGAGGTTGAGTTGAACGCCTGGTTGGCGCAGCATCACGGCCGTCGCGTCGCGTCCATCGCGGATGCGACTTACGGCGCGCTCGACATCTACTGGGTGCAGCCATGAAGCCGCAGATTCAAGTAAGGCCGACGACCGTGCGCTTGCTGGCGCGCATCCAGGCGATGCCGCTTGCGGCCTGGTCTGGCCTGGCGTTGACGATCGTCCTGCTCAGCGGCCTGTTGCAGCAGCCGGCTCAATTCGAGCTGCTGGTGCGCCCTGTTCTTCCTCTGTTGCGCTTGTGGAACCAGCCGGACGCCCAGTATCGCGCCTTGCTCGGCGACGCACCCTACGACCTGCTGCGTGAGACTGATGCTTTGCTTCCGCCCAGTGCGCGTGTTTTACTCGTCACCCCCGGCCGCGATGCCCGTCGCCTCGAATACACGTTGTTTCACCGTGCGCTCTACTTCCTGGCGCCGCGCAGCGTCTGGTGGCTGACGCCCGCGCCCGCGGACGGCGCCTGGGAATCGCGCTGGTGGATCTCGGCGCCGCTGACCGCGCCGGCCGTGCAAGCCGTCGCCCGCGATCGCCAGGCCACGCACATCCTGGTTTTTCAACCGATGGACAGCCCGGCCCTCGATCTGCCCTGGGGCCATAAACTGGCTTCCTGGGATCAAGGTTATCTGCTCAGCGTGGACACCGGCCCGCCAAATCCACTAGGCCGGCCTGCCAGCCCGACGCAGCGCAGCCCCTCCCTGGCCGCGCTGCCGCTGGCCCTGGCCGTCATCTGGTTGCTCGGATTAGGCGCCTTGCAGCCCGCAGCCTGGCTGGGCTATCGCGCCAGCGACCTGGAGATGCTGTCCCTGGCCTGGGCGCTGGGCGTGGGCGCGGTCTCGTTCGGTATGTGGTCGCTCGACCGCCTGAGCGTGACCCTTGCCGGACAAATTCAGCGGCTGACGCTGGCCGCCGTTGCCATCCTGGCCTGGCGCGCCTGGGCATGGATTGCCAGGCGCGCCAGGCCAGCCGCCGTGCGCCTCTACAGCCCTCCGCCGCGCGGGCGTTGGACTCACGTCATCGCTATCTTTTTGTCGGCTCTCCTGGTTTTCCAAATCGCGGCGCTGGTGTTGGCGGCCTGCGGCGCGCCCCTGCGCATCTGGGATAGTTGGGTGACCTGGGGTATGAAGTCACGCATCATCTTTCTGGATGGTCATGTCTCGGCCGCGGTCTATGCGGACCCCTCCCGCGCCGTCACTCTGCTCGGCTATCCGCTGCTGGCGCCGCTGAGCCAGGCCTGGCTCTACGGCTGGCTGGGCGCGGCCGATGACCGCCTGGTGGGCGTGCTATCGGTTCTTCACTATCTCGCCCTGCTCGGCCTCTGTGCCGCGGCCTTGCAACGACGGAGCGCCCCACGCCTGATCGTCCTGGCGACTGTGACGGCCATCGCCCTGCTGCCCAACCTGGCAACCTGGACCGGCGCGGTGCTCAGCGATGTGCCGCTGGCGCTCTTCGCCACCGTGGCCGGCCTCTACCTGGTAGCCTGGCTGCAAGGCGAGGCGGCCGGCGCGCTTTGGATTGCAGCGCTGGCCGCAGGCCTGCTGCCGTGGACAAAAAACGAGGGATTGCTGCTGTGGCTGGCGTCGGTTGCAGTTCTGTTACTGCTGAGTCTGTACGGGCGTTGGGCGCAGGCACAGCAACGACCGATCTGGCCGGCTGTCGGCGCGTTGTTGGCGGCGGCGTTGGTTATCAATGTGCCCTGGCAGCTTTTCCTGCGCGCCCACCCCGTGCTGAACGACGCCTTTGTCCCGGTGACCTGGGCCGCCTGGCAGACCAACGCCCATCGCCTGCCCACCATCCTGCGCCAGGTAGGGGCCGCGCTGGCCGGCGCGCGCGGGAGCTACGCGTGGCCGCTGGCGGCGCTGCTGGTGCTGGCGCGGGTCATCTGGCCGCGTGGACAAGCGCCGGACGCGGCGCGCCGGCTGGCCTGGCCCAATCTCTGGCTGCTCATGCCGGTCATCTACATCGCCCTGGTCAGCCTGGGGTTTGTCTTTTCGGACTACCAGCCCTACTGGCAGCACGTCAGCAATTCAATTGATCGCCTACTGACGCATGTGACACCGCTGGTGGTTCTATGGCTGGCCCTGCCCCTGGTTGATTCGTCCAACCCGTTTCCCAACCGCCCGGATCTCTTGAGAGGGCCGCGTGATGCTCGATCAACGGAATGATCGCTGGCTAACACACCTTGCCACAGGTCTGGCTCTGCTGGCGCTGCTGTTCTTTGCGCTGACCGTTGTGCGGCCGCTGGCGCGATTGCATACCGACGGCTTTGCCGGGTACTACACCATCGGTCACATCGCGGTCTACACGCCAGAGCAGTTGGCGTTGGCCTATGACGAAGCCTGGTACGGACCGCAAGTGGTTCTGTTGACCGCGCCCGGCGTGCGCGAAGTATTCAAGAACCAGCCGCCGCCGGGCAGCCTGCTGCTGGCGCCGTTGGTCTGGCTGCCCTATCCCACGGCTCGACTGGTCTGGCTGCTGCTCAACCTGGGCTTCCTGGTCGTCAGCCTCATGCTGCTGGCGCGGGCCGTGCGCTGGCCGGCGCGGGCAGGCCTGTGGATTGCCCCTCTGTGCCTGTTGTATCGCCCCGTGTATGAGAATTTACGCCAGGGACAGATGTACCTCTGGCTGCTGGTTTGGCTGTGCCTGGCGCTGTGGGCGCTGGCAACCGGGCCGGCGCGGCCACGCGCCTACGCGCTGGGCGGCGTGATGTTGGGCCTGCTGTTGATTTTCAAGACGGCCGTGATCTGGCTGTGGCCGCTGCTGGCGCTGGCGCGCCGCTGGCAAATCCTGTTATGGGGAGGGATCACGGCCGCGGCCGTGGCATTGCTCAGCCTGTTCTATCTCGGCCTTGCGCCCTGGCGTGCTTATCTAAATCAGATGCCCTTGCTCTTCACGATGCCCGATCGCTACGCCACCGGCTATCAGACCATCACCAGTCTGTTCGGCCATCTGTTCGTCGCCGCGCCGCCCTTCAGCCCGGCGCCGGTGGCTCATCTGCCTGCGCTGGCCACGGCGCTCACACTGACGGTGCAGATGACCACGTTGGTAATCACCGCACGGGGGCAACGGATGCTGGGGACTGACCACGCCGGGCGCGTGCTGAGCCTGGCGCTGCTGCTATCCCTGGCGATCGCGAACGCACCGCTGGGCGAAGGCTATCATTACACGCTGATCCTGCCCGCGCTGCTCATCGCTGCCTGGTGGGCGTGGACGGCGCGCTTACCCTGGTCACAGTGGGCGCTCTTGGCGCTGGCCGCCCTGCTGCTCAGCGCCCCCTGGCCTTATCAATCACCACAGCTCAGCGCCGGCTGGTGGGCCTTGCTGGCCTATCCGCGGGTGTACGGAGCGTATGCGCTGTGGGGATGGCTGTTGGGGCGGAGAGCGGAGGTCAGAGATCAGGTAAACAGCCGCCCTCTTCCCCCCTTCTCCTCTCCATTGTGCGGAGAGGAGAAGGGGTCGGGGGTTGAGGCGAGGCCGCGCATCACCGGCTCGATCACAAACAGCGGCGCGGCGGATCCGTCGCCGGCGCTGACGTTGAGCAGTGAACTGGTGCTGAGGCGGACGCCGCCCCCCGCGATGTCGGCACAGCCCCAGACGTAGGGGTCCACATCCACCAGGCGCGGGGAGAGGTCAAGCCGGCCGTCTACGATGCTGGGGAAGTTCGCCTGCGGCACAGGCACACGCTTTTGCACGATGGCCGGCGTCTGCAGCCCGGCGCTGAGCGCGGCATCCCAGGCGGCCTGGTCACACTCCCAGCCCAGGATGACGCCGCGCCCGCCGTAGTCATTCGTCGGTTTGATGACCAGGCTGTCTCGATTGGCCGCGGCGTAGGCGAGCAGATCCACGGTGCGGCCGTCCACCTTTGTGGGGCCATCCACCAACAGCCGCGTCCAGGGCAGATGGCGTCGAATCACCAGGCGCTCGACCGGGCTGAGGTCGAGCGGAAAGGCGCTGTCGCTGAGCAGAGCGAAGAGGCCTTTGTTGAAGAGCAGCACCGCGTTGAAGGAATTCACCATGCAGACGGTGTGTTGGCCGACGGCTCGCATCAGCGGATGCTCCGTGCCATACTTTGCCAGCAGTTCCAACGTGACCACGCGCTTGTAGACCAGGTCAATGGCAAAGTCGCCCGCGGTCAGGCGGCCGTCGGGGGCTTGCTCCAACTCGTCGGGGTCGAAGATGCCGACGTCGTAGCCCTGGCTGCGGAAGTAGTCCTGGCACAGCTCGAACTCGCGGTAGGTGCGCACGCCGCGCCAGTCCACGATGGCGATGCGCGGCTTACCCTGGCCGCCCCACGCACGATAGCCGGCCAGCAGTTCAGCCAGGATGCGCGGGCGTGGGGCGAAGGAGGTCACCTGGTAGTGCTGAGCAAAGGCAGCGAACAGGGGAAGGCCGCGGAAAATGGCGCTGAGCGATTCGCCAAAAGCCAGGCCGCCGGGACTTTCCGCGTTGTACTCGACGAAGTTGAGCGTGGGATGCTGGCCGGCTGCCGGCACGGCGTCGGCGAGATAGAACGCGTCCAGGCGCCCGCTGTAGTCGCCAGGCCCACGCGTCGGTTCCAGGGCGAGCAGGGCATCCTCCTGGCTGCTGACTCCCAGACTGGCGCGCAAGGCATCGTGGGTCAACAGATAGTCGTATGCCTTGCCCAACGCGCCGCGCACGATGCGCGACGCTTCCACCAGGTAGCTGTAGGCCCGCGGGGAAAGGAAATGCGGACGCAGGACCGAGCAAACGGGACGCGTGCCGAAATAGAGCCGATCGGTCTGCGTGGCGGATTGAAACTGTTCCCACGTCGTCAGCGGATCGGCGGCCAGCAACTCATGCCAGAAATCAATGGCTGCTTGCAGCGACATTTTTCCTCCTGCTTTGGGGGGGCCACGAGGAATTCGCCCGCGGCCTGCGATATCTCAGGCGCGGCTCTCGCCACGCAGGAGTGCATCCCAACGCATGGGCGCCCCACCGGCTGGCGCCAGGGCTTTGGCGATGATCAGGTCGGCCATCGCGTTGACCACCCAGTCGAAGTAGATCACCGTGAGCGAGGTGATGTCGAAATCGGGCGCGGAGTTCATGAAGTCAATCGCGTAGGGGATGCCGTCGCGCACGGCAAATTCGACCGTGTTCATGTCATAGCCCAGGGCTTGATTCAACGCACGCGCATCGGCCACCACGCGGCCGTGCAATTCCGGCGCCAACGGTTCGTGGCCGCCCGCGTAACGCTCGAAATGGGGCCGGGTGGGGTCCCAGCGCACCGGCAGGATGTTGTCCTGGCCGATGCACAGGCAGCGAATGTACTGATCCCACTGGATGTACTCTTGCAGGATCATGGTCAGGCGGCCGCTGTTGTCATACGCGCGCCACAGTTCCTCCATGTCATGCACCAGGTGGACATGGCGCCAGCCGCCGCCCCAGTGAGGCTTGAGAATGGCGGGTAGCCCCACGTAGTTCACGATGCGTTCCCAGCCCAGCGGGTAGATCAGGTTGCGCAGGCTTTCACTCGACACGTCCGGGCTGTGGCTGTGATTGGGCAGGACGACGGTCTTGGGAACCGCGACCCCCAGGCGGTGCGCCAGCGCGGTGCCGAAGAACTTGTCGTCGGCGATGCGCCAGAAGGGGTTGTTGATGACATAAGTGCCCTGCAAGACCGCGTATTTGAGTAGCGGTTGGTAGAATGGCACATCGTGCGAGATGCGATCCACGAGCACGCGATAGCCCAGCAGATCATCCATTGTTACCCCGCCGGCGCTGACGTAGTCAGCCGTCACCCCCTGGTTACGCCGGTTGATTTCGGCAATCAGGGCATCAGGAAAGGAACGTTCACGGCCCACGAGCAGGCCCACTTTCAGTTGGTTTGTCATAGAGCAACCTGTTGGTCAGAAGTGCAAAGCGCAAAGCGCAGAGTGCAAAGTGCGGTCTTGTAGCCCTTGCTGGGGCTTGCATCTCGTAGCCGGACGGGTTTCACCCTCCGGCGGTGCTTCAGTCCGTTAACGCAAGCGCGCGGCGCAGCGCGGGCGCCAGGTCGGTCAGGTCATGCATCTGCGCGGCGACGGCGGCGTGGTCGGCGCCGATGAATAGGCCGGGCACGGCGTTCATGGTATGCTGCCGCACGCCCAGGTCTTCCACATTGCCATGATCGCTGGTGACCACGATCAGGGTCTGCGCCAGGTCACTGGCTGCGATGAGTCCACCCAGAAAGCCATCGAACGCCTCCAGGTTGGCTACGGCCGCGTCCATCTCCTGCCTATGCCCCTGCACATCGGTCAGCCAATGCTCGAATAGAACAAAATCGAACGCTTGCGCCAGCGCGGCCAGGTTGCGTCCGGCCTGTTCCGGTGTCAGCAGCGGAGCATCGGCGAAGCTGAGGTGCGTGCGCCAGCCCTCGTTGGTGAAATCGGCCGAGAAGCCGCGGCCGGCCAGCAAATCTTCATGCGTCAAGAGCGCCTGCCCGGCCGAGACGGCCGCCAGCGGCATGACCGACAGCACGCGTCTGCCCCGGTTCACCACCTCGAAATAGCCGGGGGGATAGGCGTTGACGAAGATGAAACGTTTGCCAGCGTCGCGTACCTGGCTCAGCAACGTGCCCGCCTGCACGATGGTGCGCACGGGCGCATGTGGCCGCGGACCGTAATGTTCGCCGACCAGTTGGGGCACATTACGGCCGGTCAACAGCGTAGCCTGGCCGGTGGCGCTCTGCGGCCGGCCCGGCACACCGAGCGTGGCGTCGAGCGGGGTCAGGGAAGCGTCCGACGTGGTGACCCGCCCGCTGGACGCGGTCAGCGGTGCGCCGGCGAGCAAATTGGACAGCGTGGGTAGATGGGCGCGTGCCAGCGGATTGACGGCCGGGTCGTCGCTTCCCAGGCCGACGCCATCGAGAAAGAGAAAAATGATCCGCCGGGCGGCGGTCTGTCTGTTGGCTGGCATGGGGCCGATTATAGCCCAAAAGCGCGCGTGCGCCAATTGACCGACCGAGAACGCAACAGGCTGGAAGTCCGGGAGCGCGGGCGTCTCGCCTCTCGCCTGCAGCCAGTCCGCCAGTCTATCCCATCCCCCTCACGCTCTTTCTCACGCTTTGCTTGTCTGCGGCGGTAGGCCCGAATGAGACCAGGCCGATGGGGACGCCCAACGCGGCGCTCGCCAAAGCCAGCAAGGCGTCGCCGTCTGTCACCGACGTCAGAACGGGTCGGCAGCGCGCCAGGGTCTGCGTCAAGGCGGCCTGATAATCGAGATCGTAGGGGGCCGGCGCAGGGGTCAGCCGTTCGATGATGGCGTCGCCGCTGCGGTAATGATCGCACACCTGAATGGCCGGCAGCTCAGCCAGGCGATCGAGGCAGGTGACCGCCAGCGCGTCGAGTGGGCCGACCACATCCCGCGCGTAACGCAGCATCACCAGATCGAGCCAGCCGCTGCGAAAGTCACGCTGCCAGGCGCCAAATCCGTTGGCGACATCGGGCAAGGCGCGGGTCAGGCTGTCATCCCCGCTGACCAACGGCCCGGCGCCGTGACGCGTGGCGTAGGCGCGGGTGATGCCCAGGCGTGTGACGCGGCCGGCGTAGGCGGCTTCGCCCAGCAGTTGATCGGCGTTTGCCAGCGTGGTGGTGCTCCAGGTGGTGTGCGGGTGAAAGCCGCGCCATTCGTCCAGCAGCACGCCTTGCGCGCCTTCGAAGATGACCGCGCCGGGCTGGCGCAGAATGGCGTGGAGATGGCCGCCGGGCACGATCTGCGCCGTCGCCGCAAAATCGGCGTAGGTTGGCAGCAGCCAGTCGGCCCAATCGGTGGCGGTCAGCATGTCCCATTCCGCGGCGACTTGTGCGTCGGCGCGGCGTTCGTCGCTGAAGAACGGCGCCTTCGCCAGGTTGACGGCGCGCAGAAACTGCAGTTTATCGTGCAGGACATCGGGCCGGGCCAGGTCGCCCACGCGCAGCACACGCTCGCCAAAAGCCAGGGCGTCGGCTTGCGTTTCACCGATGCCCATGCCGCAACTGCCGTGGCGGCCGGCGCCGCGCACCAACTCTTTCAGGCGGTTGGCGGCGCGCTGAAACGGGGTGATGACCAGGGCGCGCGCGTCGATGGTGGTGTGAGCGAACGGATCGGGCACGCCCAGTTCGTGCAGGTGCTGCGCTTCGACCATCATCGCCAACGGGTCCAGCAGCATGAAGCGCGACAGGTGCGTGGCCGCGCCGGCCAGCGTGCCGCTGCCGAACTGGGCGAAGACGTGCGCCTGGCCGGCAGCGCCTGGCGTCACCACACGGTGGCCGGCCTGGGCGCCGCCGTTGTAGCGCACCACGGTGTGCGCGTCGTGCTGCCGCGTCAGGTAGTCTACGATCGAGCCTTTGCCCGCATCGCCAAAACCGAGATCCACCGTCAGAATGGCTTGCTGCATGATGATCCCTCCCGCTGCGAAAATAACGTTCCCTCAACCGTAGGTCACGCCTCCGGCGTGACGGCGCTCTCTGCGACAGATCACGCCCCCCTGCGTTAGCGCCGTCCGGTCAGGCCGGGTGGCTCAATCGCCTAGATCAAGCGGCCGTCGGGCAGCGCCTGCTTGATCGCCGGTAAAACGCCGGTGATGACAGCCGGGGTTGACGGCCGCGACGCCGCGTAACGGGTGAGCGCCGTCATGGCGACCGCGGTCGCGCCGGGATCGTAGCCGGCGCTCTGCATGTCCTGGCCGGCCGTGTCGAGACTGTCCAGCGTGCCTTCGCACAGGCCGATGGCGAGGGCGATGGTTTCGCACACGGCCGCCTCGTCGTCCAACAGCAGTACGCGCTCGCCAAGCAGCGTTCGCCAGCGCGCCTGCACCTCCGCGCTGCTGCCATGCGACGTGTTGGTGGGGATGATGTGGAAGTATTCGTAGCGCTTCTGTACTTCGGCCACCAACGCCTCGGTTGAGATGCGCAGCAGCAGGTGATCGCCGATCAGATGTTGCACCTGGCTGCGCCGCACGGCCGGATAGGGCTTCTCGTCGCCGATGGTGAAGAGATAGCCCTTGTGGCCGCGCCGGTCATAGCAGTCCATGGCGGTGTGGCGGGCCATGAAGTACAGTCCCAGCTCGTAGGTCTCATGCACCTGGCCGCCGCCGCCGCCTTCCAGGTAGATCTTGCCCAGGTCGTCATCCATCTCCAGGCCGGACTCGAACTGCCCGATCTGCAATGGAATCTTGTCGCAGTTGGCGTCGCCGATCGCGCCGAAGAGGATCTGCGGATGTGCGACGTAGCCGCGCTGCACCAGCACGCGCATCAGCTTGCCCAGCTTGGTTTGCAGGACGCGGGGCACACTGCCCATCGAACCGGTCACGTCGAAGAGGACGGCGATGGCAACCGAATCCGGATGCTGATCGCTGTCGCGGCTCTCGCGCATCTTGCCGAAAGGGTTCATCTGATCGTGAATCTGCACGATGCCTGTTGCGCGCACCTGCTGATCGTAGGTGAACGCGGTTTGCTGCGTTTGTTGCCGATAGCCCTGCCGCGACTGATAGGCGGCGTCACTCCAATTCGAGTATCCCATGAGATTGTCCTTTCTGATCCTTTCTCGCTCTGTCGCAAGTCCGTTTATTGGCAAGTTGGGGCAAACGGCCAGTTTGCCCTACGCTGACGGCATGTGAAACGGTCGAAACGTGCGCGCCCCGTAAGTCTGCTGCAAGATGTCCTGGAAATCGTCGAAAAGCTCCCAGGCTGCGCTGACCCGGCGCTGGGGCGAGGGGATGAGGCAGGCGCGCAGCAAGGCGCGAATGGCCGGCGGAACACCAATCGGCAGGTCATCAGGATTGTTTTGACCGCCCAGCAGGTGCAGCAGGCAGCGCGCGGCCATGAACAGGTCGGTGGCGGGGGTGGCCGGCTGACGTGCGGCGACCTCCGGCGCATAATCGGCGGCATAGGCCGGAGAGATTGCCTTGATCGGCTGGCCCATCGGCACACAATAGCACCAATCGAGCAGCAGCCCGTTGTGATCGGCCGGCCGCACCAACACGTGCGCAGGTGTCAGCGCGCCGTGAACCAGCCCCAGCCCGTGGATGACACCCAGGGCCGCCAGGATGCGGTTGAACATCCAGGCCGCATCGGCCAGGGAGAGCCCGCCGGGAAAGGCTCCCTGCACGGCCGCGAGAGTCACGTAACCAACCTCCTGACGCAGGACGTTGACATGGCGCAAGGCGCCGTCGTCGGCGCGCAGCAGGAAATGTTCGATCAACGTGGGGAAGTGCGCAGCGACAGGCTGACCGTCCAGCTCCCGCGCCAGGCGCGCCAGCGTCGCCGCTTCGACGCGCAGCAGATCGTGGTTGGCCGGCTGCCGCGCCACTTTGAGCAGGACCGGCGCGCCGTCGGCCAGGGCCGGATAGAGATCGCACAGGTCGCCGCTCAGCGGCGGCTGGTCCCCGCGATAGTGGTGCAGGCGACTGGTCGCTGCGATGAGCGGCGCGGCGGGGTCAGCGGCCG
Organism: Candidatus Amarolinea dominans; assembly: GCF_016704685.1. NCBI lineage: Bacteria > Bacillati > Chloroflexota > Caldilineae > Caldilineales > Candidatus Amarolineaceae > Candidatus Amarolinea > Candidatus Amarolinea dominans. The sequence continues at coordinate 28,006 of NZ_JADIZS010000031.1, read as the reverse complement.
CCGCATACCGCTGCGCCACCTCGTACCAGTCCTGCAGCCGCTTGAACGCCTCGTTGGCGGCCGCCGCGTCATTCGGGTGATGATCGGGGTGAGCCTGGCCGGCCAGGGCGCGGTAGCGTCGTTTCAACGCCTGCGCCGAGGTCAGATGCGCTGCGCCAAAGACCTCCTGAACGCGGGTAGCCGCGCGCAACTGCTGCAACAACTCGGACAACGCCTGATTCACGGTGGTTTCCTTCACACTTTTAGTGTCAAATCTACACTATTATTATAGTGTAAAAAATACACTAAGTCAAATTCCATGTGCAGGGTTTGTGACGTTCCAGCGAAGGTTTGGATGGATGGCGCGGATCAGCGTGAGGCGGTCAGGGCGCCCTGCTGCAGGCAGGCCTATTGGGGACAGCGTTCGTGGTGAAGCATGTGGGAAGTGTCAGGAAGAATCAGGGCCGTAGAGTGGCGGTAAAGACGATCTCACGCCACCTGCTGTAAGTGTTCGTTCAACCAAAGGTTGGCCAACGTCTCGGCTGTGAGACCTTGCCGGCGTGCGGCCGCCATCAAACGATTGGCCAGACTCCATTCCAGCGGCACCAGGAAAACACGGCGCTGTAGCTCGACATCGAAATGCACTGTCGCAGTTTGATCCCAATAGTCGGCCAAGCTGTGCGTATCCCAGAACTCAGCGGCAGCTTCCAGGGTCTCGAATTCTTCAGGGATTAGATCCATCGTCTTATTTGCGTCCATATTGTTTTCGTTCTCCCGAGTCCATGTCACGGGCGCTGATGACCAGGGCCGTGCCGCTTGACTTGCGAATGAAATAGACGATCACATAACGACCCGACCCGGTTCGTCCCATTGTTGAGTACAGATCTTCGCCGTGTATTTTACCTCGCTGAATGCGTCGAAATTGAGGTCGGCCTGCAAATAACTCTTCGACCTCGGCCGATTCAATGCCATGCTTACTCGCTAGTTTTTCGACGATATCCGGAAGCCACAGGATGTCAATGATTTGCACGGCTGTCTCACCTTGTGCATGGAATTGCTCACGTAAGATTATACCCGATTATTCATCGCGTGTCCATCAGTGCAATTGGGGCGAAATGTGACGTACACCTTGACCAATTCTTGTCCGGGGCGCCAGGTTGTGACGGATGCGCTTCTTCATGATAGAATTTGAGCGAAAGGAGAACTCAATGGGAAACGAAGCACCGGCGCAGCAGATTGTGTTGTATGGGACAGCGTGGTGTGGTGATTGTTGGCGGGCGACGCAGGTGTTCAAGCGACTAAACGTTCCTTACCAGTATGTAGACATTGACCAGGACGTGGACGCCGCGGAATGGGTGCAGCAGCTCAATTGAGGTTATCGCAGTGTCCCCACGATCGTGTTTCCTGATGGCGAGGTGCTGGTGGAGCCGGCGAATGTCCAACTCATTCGGAAGTTGAGTCAGATGATCAGCAAGACTGCCGAAGTGTAACAGGATCGGCCGGAACGGGGATCACCTTGATCGTCTCGCCGTCATCCAGCCACACCAGGTAATCCCCTTCGCGGATCGCATGACGTTTACGAATTGGCGCAGGGATAACGGTTTGCCAACGTTTGGTGATAGATGTCATCATTCAGTGCTGGATCCAACTACCAAGCCGGCGCGGCGGGAATCTCAACCTGCTCGTAGACATCAGCCAAGGCAACGCGACAACCCACTGATGACAGGGTGATGACATCCTGCGTCTCCCTCACTTCGGTGAGCAGCCAGCGATCATCCGGCTGACGGACGTAATGCTCGACATGGCTGACATCCTGTGCAATCAACAGGTATTCGGTCAATGAGCGCAGCCGGCGATAGTGCTCGAATTTCTTGCCGCGATCATAGGCTTCAGTCGCCGGCGAAAGAACCTCACAGAGCACGGTTGGATTCAGCAAGACATCGTGCTGCTTGTCATCAAAGCGAGCCGGACCACAAACGATGGTCAGATCGGGATAGGTATAGAGACCAGTGGCGCTGATCTTGATGCGCATGTCGCTCGGATATATCTTACAGCCACGGGCGCGCAGCTGCGGACGCAGGCACGCAATCAGGTTCGTCACGATCATATTGTGAGCTTCACTGGCGCCGGCCATCGCAAAAATCTCACCCGCGAGATACTCGCTCTTGGTGGCGGCGGTTCGCTCGTGCGCCAGGTAGGTTTCTGGAGTCCAACGGAATTTGAGTAACGCCGTCATACCATTCTTCTTTCACCCTATTTTATGGGTCATCCACTCGTGGTTCTGCCAGTGCCGCAGATTCTACATCGCCTGCCGCCGCGAGGCAAGACATAGCGCAACCCCTTCGTGCCCTTCGCGCTTCGCGCCCTTCGCGCTGCTTCGTGACTTCGTGCTCCAAACGCTACGTGCGTTGGATTTTACTTTTCGGTTTCAAGCCACATTACACGGTACCGTCAGTGTGCTTAGGGTGATCGGCTGCTGGCGATAATACCCGCGCTTGATGTCGAGTTGAGCCACGTAGAGGGTCAGCTTGGGCACGGTGTCTCCTCGAAGCTGATCCTGAGCTACGCCCAGTGCCGTCAAACGATTGCCAAAAGCCGCCCCCGTGTCCAGTCCGATCGAGACGACAGTTTCGTTTTGTGGATGCTTTCTCAAGAAGAGGAAGTGGCGTTCAGCGTCAATCGGAAAGTCTTTGGCAAAATGGTTGAGCAGGTGGGTCGGCGTGTGTCCGTGGATGATGAGGTGGCCTTTCCAGTGGTCCGGATTACCCCCGAAGAAATCTTCTCTGATCCAGACCGATGAGTCCTCAATCCAGATGCGCTCTTTCGTGACAAGTTGGTTGAAATCGGCATAGTTGTTGGCGGCCAGTTGTTCCGCGAGCGACACGCGGAGCATCACACCGGCATGGGTAATCAAGACGTTCAGGTTGGCCTCTCCACTGAGCAGAGGCTCGACGTGAAACAACTTCAGGCCGCGTAAGAACCCGGTGTATTTTTCATCAATCTTGGCCTCGAATTCTTCAAAACTCTTGCAGCCAAACGAGGTTATCGTGCTTTGGGCGCCATTCTCCAGCCAGATTCGCTTGCCGAAGTGTTCCCGATGGCGTGCATCATAGAGTGTTTGCAGCAGCAAGTGCTCATGATTACCCATCAGTGGAATGGCGCGGTCTCCCAGTCCCATGACCAGGTCCAAGACCTCTTTGGAGGATGGCCCGTGATCAATGTAGTCACCGACGAACACAAATTTAGCGAGTCGTTCGTTATCCAAGTGGCTCACCAGCGCGGCTAAAGGGTCATACATGCCGTGAATGTCGCCGATGATCCAGGTGATCTTGTCTGTGTCTGACATGGTAGTTTGCCTCCGTTATCCTTCATCGTCATACCCACCCAGGTGGATTGTACATCGCCTGCCGCCGCGTGGCAAGACATAGCGCGACCCCTTCGCGCTTCGCGCCCTTCGCGCTGCTTCGCGACTTCGTGCTCCAAACGCTACGTGCCTTCGTGCTCCGCTATTGGTTAGACATGCCTGATTGTGGTAGAATCAGCGCCGCAGCCATCTGCATCTTGAACCAACCCTCGATTGCAGCGGGTACCAACCCCGCCCCGGCTTGACCGGGCAGACGTAGGAGAAAATAACATGAACACCTGGACTCCGGCGCGCATCAGCGCGCGCCTCGATCGTATCCTCTGGAAGGTGCAGAAGCCGCCCCGCTACACCGGCGGTGAGCACAACAGCGTGATCAAAGACTGGGACGCGATCCCCATGCGCCTGGCCCTGACCTTTCCCTGACACCTACGAACTCGGCATGTCCAACCTGGGCCTGATGCTGCTGTATGACATCGTCAACCGCCAGCCTGACATGCTGGCCGAACGCGCGTACGCGCCCTGGGTGGACATGGAAGCGCTCATGCGCCAGGAAGGAATGCCGCTCTTCAGCCTGGAGACGCGCCACCCCCTGCGTGATTTCGACATCATCGGCTTTGGCCTGCCCTATGAGCAGCTCTTCACCAACACGCTCAACTGCCTGGATCTGGCCGGCATCCCGCTGCGCACCGCTCAGCGCACGGCGGACGATCCGTTGATCCTGGCGGGCGGCAGCGCAGGGCACCAACCCGGAGCCGATGTGGCCGTTCATAGACGCGTTTCTGATCGGCGAGGGCGAAGAGGTCATTGTGGAGATCCTGGCCGCGCACGGGGCCTGGAAATCGAAGCGCCAGGCTGACCCGGCCGGCGTCACCCGCACCGACCTGCTGCGCCGATTGGCAGCCATCCCCGGCGTGTACATCCCTTCGTTTTACGAAGCCACCTATCACCCCGACGGCACGCTGATTGCCACCACGCTGCGGCCAGAATTTGCCGATGTGGCGCCGCCGGTGGTGACCAAGCGCATCGTGGCGACGCTGCCGCCGCCCACCACCGATTTCATCGTGCCCTACCTGGATGTGGTGCATAACCGCGCCGCGATCGAAATTCAGCGCGGCTGCACGCGCGGCTGCCGTTTTTGTCACGCGGGCATGGCCTACCGCCCGGTGCGCGAGCGGCCAGTGCAGGAAGTGTTGGAGGCGGTGGACAAAATGATCGCCAGTTGTGGCTTCGAGGAGGTCTCGTTCCTCTCGCTCAGCTCCAGCGATTACACCCACATTAGTGAGCTGGTCAAGGCGGTGGTAGATAAGCACGGCGCGGACAAGCTGAGCATCGGCCTGCCCAGCCTGCGTATCGAATCGTTCTCCGTGGACTTGATGAATCTGCTGGAAAAGGGACGCCGGCGCAGCGGCTTCACCTTTGCGCCCGAAGCCGCGACCGACCGCCTGCGTGACGTGATCAACAAGCCGATCGCCACCGACGACCTGCTCAAGACGGCCGAGGATGTCTACAGCCGCGGCTGGACGACGATCAAGATGTATTTCATGATCGGCCACCCGACGCAAACCGATGACGATGTCACCGCCATCGCCGACCTGGCCTGGGCGGTGATGCGCGTCGGCCGCCGCATCATGGGCAGGAAGGCGAAGGTGCGCGTGGGCGTCAGCACGCTGGTGCCCAAGCCGCACACGCCCTTCCAGTGGGTGCCGTTAGAGGCCGAGGAGACGGTGCGCCGCCAGATCGCCTATTTGCAGGACAGCCTGCGCGGGGTTGGCTTCCATTTCAACTGGAACAACCCGCGCGAAACCCTCATGGAAGCCTACCTCAGCCGCGGCGACCGGCGCCTGGCCGATGTCATCGAGCGCGCCTGGCAGCTCGGCGCCAAGTTCGATGCCTGGGGCGATCAGTTCCGCGACGACGTCTGGATGCAGGCCTTTGCCGAGCAGGGGCTGGACCCGGATTGGTATGCGCGGCGCGAACGCCGCGTGGACGAGGTCATGCCCTGGGATCACATCAGCCTGGGTCTGAACAAGGAGTTCCTCATCCAGGAATACCACCACAGCCAGGTCGGCGCGGTGATTGACGACTGCAGGGATCACTGCTTTAGCTGCGGCATCCTGGGTCAGTTCAAGGAACAGCGCCGCGCGACGGACGAGGAAGCCTGGGGCTGCCCGGCGCTGGGCAAGCAGGCGCAGCACAATCAACCCGTGAGTGTCATGCCCATCCCGCTCTACATCAACCCCGATATGAGCCCGGACCTGGCCGCGACGTTCGGCCCGCGCGTGCCACAATTGGCCGGCGGCACCGTCGGTCAGCGGCTGACGGCCGCGGCCGATGGTTGCGCTGCGACGGGGGTGAGTGGGTCTCGATTCGGAGTAGTTTTATGTTCTTGAATTCGGAAGATTTACCACTTTACTTCCAACCATCAGCATAGCTATACTGATCCGGCATCGAAACATCCCATTGATTCCAAGGAGACATTCATGGAACCGTTCCTCGGTCAGATCACGTTGTTCGCCTTCGACTTTGCCCCGCTCTATTGGGCGCCTTGTGCAGGTCAACTGCTGCCCGTCAACCAGAACCCGGCCTTGTTCGCGCTTCTCGGCACCAATTTTGGGGGCGATGGCCGTACGACCTTCGCCCTGCCGGATTTGCGCGGCAAAAAACCCGTGTCATCCACCCAGTATTGCATCGCCCTGCAGGGAATTTTCCCGAGCAGGAATTGACGGAAAGTAGTTCTGTTAAGAACCGTTCAACCGAAAGGAGTTACCCATGTACCGACCATATATTGGTCAGATCGAATTGCTGCCCTTCACCTTTGCCCCGCAAAACTGGGCGCTGTGCGAGGGCCAGCTGCTGCAGATCAGCGAAAACGAAGCCCTCTACTCGTTGATCGGAACCACCTTTGGCGGCGACGGACAGACAACCTTCGCCCTACCGGACCTGCGCGGTAAAGAGCCTACCCCCGACTCGCACTACTGCATCGCCATTTACGGCATTTTCCCATCTCGCTCGTAGCGTGGCAGATCACCACCCAGAAACCTGCGACCCACCAGGAGTTGTCTATGAGCCACAGGCTCACCGTTGCGGATGAAAATGGCTCATGGGCACCAGCGCATGAGCAAAGGAGACTCACATGGAATCGTTTATCGGTCAGATCGAATTATTCCCCTATACCTTCGCGCCCGAGTACTGGGCGCCCTGCGCGGGCCAATTGCTGCCCATCAGTCAAAATACAGCCTTGTTCTCGCTGTTAGGCACCAATTTCGGCGGCGACGGCAAGACGACCTTCGCGCTGCCTGATTTGCGCGACAAAGCGCCCATCCCGAACACAGGCTACTACATCGCTCTCCAGGGTATCTTCCCGCCGCGACCATGATTTTGGCGTTTGGCAGCGCTCGTTTCCATAGGACAGGAATTCCAAGTTTGAGCGATTTTTCAACCACATAGAGCACAAAGAGCACAAAGAGCACAAAGAGCACAAAGACGCCGCCAATCCGCGACTCTTCTGCCGTTTCTTTGTGTTCTTTGCGTTCTATGCGTTCTATGCGTTCTATGCGTTCTATGTGGTCAAGTGTGTGTTACATTAGGAATTGCTATTCCATGGATGCGAGCGCAAATCAGGCTGGCGGCGCGGGAATGGCCGGCATCGCCCTGAGGAAGAAGATCAAATCCAAGTCGCCCGGCGATTGACCGTAGGCGGTCAACGCCACGGCTGCCTCGCCGCGAAATTGGGTGCCATGATTGACCACATGCGCCAGCAGGTGCCACAGCGGGTTTTGATGCGACACCCGCTTGGTCGTCTTGTATCGGACTGTGCCGTTGATGTCATCATCGGTCAGCCCGGCGAGGTAGGCGCGCATCGCTTGTTCTTCTTCATTCCAGAACTCGCGCAGGGAATCAAGCGTTGGGAAGCCGGTCTCCAGCAGCATGGCCGGCGGCGAGATGCCTTCCTGACAGCGCAGGCGCCAGACGACCTCCGCGCTGAGCACATGCACCAGCGCGCCACGCACGCTGCCGTGACTCAGCCCGGCCGGCGCGACGAACTGCGCCGGCGTCACCCTGGACGCCGCGTTCAGCACACGGCCGTTGGCCCAATAGTTGTAATCGAACAGAGTTGCAATTTCGGCCGTGTTCATGTCTTTCTCCTGACAGCGCGTTCTCCCTTGACATCGCCTCACCTGGCGGCTATTTTAGCACATTCACGGCTCGAACGATAACATGCGCCTCGCGCCTGCTCACTCACCCGGCGGCAATTCCGAACATAGCCGGATTCTTCGTAACTGATCAGCCTGCCTGGAATTCAGACAGGATTCACAGGGTTGACAGGATATTCGAACTCTCGTGGCGGTAGTTTTGCACACCACAGAGCAAGAATCCTGTTCATCCTGTTCATCCTGTCCAAATCAACTTGCAGGGTGAGCAGTTACGATTCTTCACTGCTGTTCACCCGATAGTACGCTTGACCGCGCCGCCCGACGGATGTACGATACTCGCCAGCGCACCCAACTTGACGACCTCACTGCTGCTGCTCGTGGCCTGCGCCTTGTAACAGGCAGACGCGACCCTCGTCAGCCAATTTGGAGGACACCATGTCGAGACATCACCTGAAACTTTTTCCCTTGCTATTCGTCACCCTGCTTTGGTTCGGCTGTGCGCCTGTCGAAGGCGTCAGCGCCTCGCCGCCGCAGCCCACCAACGTCACCGCCATGCACCGCAGCGGCCAAACCTTCATCACCTGGAGCGAGCGCGGCGACCTGACCGGCGAGCATTATCGCATCTATCGCCACTATCTGCCGATCAACGCCGCCAACCTGGCGCAGGCGCGGCCGCTGCTCGAAGTGGCCGAGGATTCCGGACGCTTCTACGCCAACCGTTACAATGTGGGCGGCGGCGGCACCTGGCAACCGCGCTACGTTGACCGCTTTGTCATCAGCGATCAGGCCGCGCCGCTGGCGGCCGGCGTGGGTCTCCTGGTCTGGCAACTGCACACCGCCGAATTGGGCGGCTTCACCTCTGGCGCGGGCTACTACGCCGTCACCACGGTGGATAGCCAGGGCCAGGAGAATCGCAGCGATTTTGCCAGCGCCAACAGCATTGGGCCGCTGCCCGAAACAGTCAACGACCCGTTGCCGGTCGCGATCAACGCGAACGTGGGCGCCGGCGGGCATGTCTTCATTCAGTACATGGATCTGCAGCAGTGGAACCCCACGTTTCATGCGCCCAATCCCACCAACGCCTACTACGGCCTGGATGCCAATGCGCCGGCCATCGCGGGCGCCCTTCAATATGCCTATGACTATGTCGTTTATGAGCCGATCGCCAGCCTGTGTGACGGCAGCGTGCCCGCACAGGCGCCCCTCCTCGTGTCATTGCACGGCTGGGGTGACAATGCCTACGACCCGCCCAGCAGTCATCCCGACCCCTACTGGTGCTCGTTCAACGTTTACCCGGTGGATGTCAGCCAAACCTGGTACTTTGGCTTCGACCAGGATCGAGACTACCGCCTGACCACCACACCGCTGGCCGGTGACACCATTGTCAACTACACCGAGCAGCGCATCCTGCGTATGCTCTACGACCTGCTGCGCCATCCAACCCTGGGGCCGAAGGTGGACCGCAACCGCCTCTACATCTACGGCACCTCGATGGGCGGCAGTGGCACGCTGGCGTTTGCGCTGCGCTACCCCAATGTTTTTGCCGCCGCCTACGCCAGTGAGCCGATGACCAACTACGCCACGGCGGGCGATGGCGGCGGTCTGGATTGGCGCCCTGATCTGACGCCCAAGTGGGGCGCGCCGGCGCTCAATCTGCCGGTGTTGATCCGCGGCCCGGGCGCCTGGGCCGACCATCTGCAGGGCTACAACGGCACGGGCGTCTGGGATTGGCAGAATCACCAGGCGCAGGTGCAGAATCGCCTGGCCGATGAGATGGCGCCCTTTGGGGTTGGCCACGGGCGCCTGGACGATACCATCGAATGGGCCACGCAGGGCCGCCCGGCTTATGTCCCGTTCAACGCCGGACGCCGCGCCTGGGGCGGCGTCGTGGTGGATGCCGGGCACACCTGGTTGGGCTTCAACGGCCTGCCGCCCACCCTCGCGCCCGATTCCTCGTTGGTTCCCTTCTTTGCTCTGCAGGCGCTGCTCAACGAAAGCGTGCCCGGCTTGAGCAACGCCAGCGGCGATCTGGCGCTGCCTCCGCCCAACCCGCCCGGCCCCACCGGCGGCTACAATCAAACCCTCGATTGGTCCGCCAGTTGGAACCCCTGGGACGGCGCGCCGCTCGACACGGCCGGCCAGTGGCGCATCAGCCTGCGCACCACGGACAGCTCCAACCAAACCGTGGATGTCACGCCCCGGCGCTTGCAGACCTTCACGATCATGCCGGGCGCCACCTATGCCTGGCAGAACCGCCGCGTCAACGACAACGGACTCGTCGCCAGTGGAACCGTGGTCGCCACCGGTCAGGGCCTCGTCACCGTCAGCGGTTTCGCCGTCAGCGCGGCCGGTAATCGCCTCCTTCTGGCGCCAACCGGTCCCACGCCGACGCCGACGCCCACCCCCACCGCGACGCCCACGCCCGGCCAGGGCCAGTGCGTCACTGATGCCAATGGCAATGGCGTGGTTGACATTCTCGACATCATGGCCGCGACGGTCAGTCCGTCCTGCCACAGCTTCATCGTGCTCGTTGCCAGCCGCTGGCAGCAGCCCTGGACGACCGCAACGTCCACCGCCTCGCCATTGCCTACGGCCACCGCGACGCGGACGCCCACGGCCACCGCGACGCGGACGCCCACGGTCACCGCGACGCGGACGCCCACGGCCACTCCGACAGCGGGATCAACCGCCACGCCCACCCCCACCGTCACACCGGGCGGCGGCGCGCCACGCGCCTGGCCGGATACCAGCAGCGGCGTGCATGTGTTCAACGACCAGTTGAGCCAGGGCATGACGCAGGCGCAGGTTCAGTTCATCGCCACGCACTACGCCGGCACGCAGAAGATGATCCGCTCCGAAGCCGATCGCCTGCGCGCGGTCAACCCCAATTTCCTCATCCTGCACTACCGGCTGGGTCACGGCCTGGGCTACCGCGCCATTCAGAACGGTTGCCAGCCCACCGGCGGCTGGTTGCACATCATCGAAGGCAACGCCTGGGTGCAGGAATGGCCGGGCAACGGCGTGGTGCAGGAACCCTGGTTCTTTCACTGGCCGGAGACGGGCGGCCCACGCGTTCTCAACTGCGACTGGGGTTGGTACCTGGTGGAATTGAACAACAGCGCCTGGCGTTCCTACTGGCAAGCCGAGGTGCTGCGCCAACTGCAGGCCAATGCTGACGATGGCCTCTTCATGGATAGCTTGAGCGTGCCCAATTACCTGGGCGCCGATCACTACAGCCCGCCTTTGCCCGCCGTGGACGAGACCTTCGAAAGCGCCTGGGCCACGCGCATCGACGCCTGGCTGGCCTGGCTGCAGACGCAGCCGTTGGGCGCCTACTACCTGGTGCCTAATGTCGGCAGTTGGATCACCAGCCGCGAGACCACCGGTTACGCCGCGGCCGATGGGCTGATGATCGAAGGCTTCGCGCTGGAGGCCGACGCCAGCCCTTATCCCTACGCCGACTGGCAGCTCCAGATGAACCGTATCCTGGGCGCGGTCAACCGCGGGCAGGCGATTCTGGGTCAAACCTATGTGGGGGGTGTTCAGGAGCGCATGTTTGCCCTGGGTTCCTACTTGCTCATCAAGGGCAATCGCACTTTTATGAACGTTGACCTGGATTTGGAACCGGAGTGGTGGCCGGAGTATGATATTCCCATTGGCGCACCGACGCAGAGCGCCGGCGTCAGCATTGCCAACCTGTATGATGCAACCAATCAGGTCTACCGGCGCAATTTCAACAACGGCTTTGTCCTGGTCAACCCCACCAACCCCTGGGATGGCAGCGGCATCACGGTGACCATCAACCTGGGCGGCAGCTTTCAGCGCGCCGTTGCCAGCGGGGGAGGAACGCTGCCCGCCAATGGGATTCCAACCGGCAGCCTCACCTATCAGGCTGTGACCAGCGTCACCCTGCCGCCGTACAGCGCGGCCGTGCTGCTCGATCCGTAACGGTTCGGCGTCCCGAACCTGGTCGGGACGCCCGGTCGCCCCTGGCCGTGAAGAGGATCATTCATGACCAACGTCGCTGTCTTATTCTTTCTCATTCTACTCAACGGCGTCTTGGCCCTGGCCGAAGCCGCGCTGATGTCCGCGCGCAAGGCGCGGCTGCAGAGCCTGGCCTATGATGGCGACAAAGCGGCCCAAATCGCGCTTGAGTTAGCCAACGAACCGATGGCCTTTCTCTCCACCGTGCAGATTGGCATCACCCTGGTGGGCATCCTGGCCGGCGCTTTTGGCGAGGCAACCCTGGCCGGCCAGTTGGCGACTCTTCTGGAACGGGCGCCGCTCCTGGCGCCCTACAGCCGGGCGTTGAGCCTGGTGATTGTGGTCATCATCGTGGCTTACATTTCGCTGGTGTTGGGCGAACTGGTGCCCAAGCGTCTGGCGCTCTCCAATCCAGAGCGCCTGGCCAGCCTGGTGGCGCGGCCGATGCGCGTGCTGTCGCGATGGGCCTCTCCGGCCGTGCGTTTCTTGAGTTTCTCTGCTTCCCTGGTCCTGCGCCTGTTTGGCATAACTGACATCAAGGATGCGCCTGTCACCGAGGATGAACTCAAAGTGCTGATCGCACAAGGCACCGCGGCCGGCGTTTTCGACGCGGCCGAGCAGAACATCATGCGCCGCACCCTGCGCCTGGGCGACCGCACCGCAGCCACGCTGATGACCCCGCGGCCGGACATCGTCTGGCTGGACCTCGACGACGACCCGGCAGAGGTCTGGCGCAAGATCACTACGACTACCTTCACGCGTTTTCCCGTGGCCCGCGGCGCGCTCGATGCCATCGCCGGCGTGGTGCGCGCCCGTGACCTGCTGACCAGCGCGGGCCGCGGTGACAGTCTGTCGCTCGAATCGGTGCTGCAGCCGCCGCTGCTGGTGCCTGAAAGCACCCCCGCGCTGCGTGTCCTGGAAATCCTCAAGCGGGCGCGCAGCCAGATGGCGCTGATTCTGGATGAGTACGGCGGCGTGTCCGGCCTGGTGACCCTCGAAGATATCCTGCAGGCCATCGTGGGCGACATTTCGGACGAGGCCCAACCAACCGAGGCGGTGCGCCGGCTGGATGGCTCCTGGCTCCTCGACGGCGCGCTGCCGGTGGACGAGATGCAGGAACTGCTCGACCTGGATGATCTGCCCGGCGCCGGCGATTACCTGACCGTGGCCGGTTTCATCATGCGCCAGCTCGGTCATATCCCCAGCGCCGGCGACCGCTTTACCTGGGAAAACTGCGAGTTCGAAGTGGTTGATATGGATGGCCGGCGCGTGGACAAGGTGCTTGTGAGCGAGCGTGGCGAGACGATCGGCGTTTCGTAGATTCCTGCAAGAATCGTAACTGCTCAGCCTGCCTGGAATTCAGACAGGATTCACAGGATTGACAGGATATTCGAACTCTCGTGGCGGTAGTTTTGCACGCCACAGAGCAAGAATCCTGTTCATCCTGGTCAAATCAACTTGCAGGGTGAGCAGTTACACTCTTGTGCCGATAGTTTTGCACACCACAGAGCAAGAATCCTGTACATCCTGTTCATCCTGTCCAAATCGGTCTGCAGGGTGAGCAGTTACCAAGAATCTGGACATTCCGGATCGAATGTCTCACACAGGAACATAGAGACATCGAGATGCAAATTGTCTTCTTTGTATCTTTGTGTCTTGTGTGAGAATTCCTTCAGGAGATTACTTGCTCAGCGTGACTGACGCGGTCATGTTCCAGCGCAGGCGGGAATCGCTCTTCTCTGGCGCAATGACCACCTTGTAGGTAATGTCGCCCTGTTTGCTGACGCCAAGCGCGCCGATCGTCAACACCTTACCCGTCATTTCCAGGTCAGGAATGGCATCGAAGGTTAGCTTGACCGTGTCGCCCGCGCTCACCTTGACCACCGCGATCTCGGTCAGGTCTTCGGTCTCGATCTGCCAGACGCTCAGGTCGGCCAATTGCACAGCCACCATGCCAGGTGCGACATTCTCGCCCACTTTGGCGCTCAACACCGCCACGGCGCCGGCAAACGGCGCCCGCAGTTCGGTGTCGGCCAGCGCGGCCTGGGCTTGGTCAAGCCCGGCGCGGGCGGCTTCCACATCGGCGGCCGCCGCGGCCACGACCTCTGGCCGCGTCCCCGCTTCGATCAAGTCAAGCTGCGCCTGCGCCCGCCGCACATCGGCCTGGGCTGCGGCAATGTCCTCGGCTCGCGCCGGCGCCTTTACTTTGTCCAACGTTGCCTGCGCCCGCTGCATCTGGGCGCGCGCCTGGGCAATGTCCGCGGCGCTGGCGCCCTGCTTCAAATCTTCATAGCGCGCCGCGGCCGCATTGTAATTATTAGTCGCCTGTTGAAGCTGCAACGCTTCCGGTCGTGCGCCGATGTTGGGATCGCCCTGCACCCGATCATAGGCTGCTTGCGCCTGACGCACGGCCGCTTCTGCATTGGCCAGTTCTGCTGCGGCTGCAATCAGTTGCTTTTGACTCGACCCTTCCAGAACCTTCTGCAGGGTGGCGCGCGCAGCCGTCAGTTCGGCCTGCGCGGCGGCCAGGTCTTCTGCGCGCGCCGGCGCCTGAATGCGCGCTAACTGCGCGCTCGCCGCGTCCAGCGCCGCGGCCACCGACGCAATTTCCGGTGCGCGGGGGCCGGCCTTCAATTCGGTCAAACGTGCCTGGGCCCGGCTCAAGCTGGCCTGGGCCTGCGCGACGTTGGCCTGCGCCCGCGCTCCGTTCAGCCGCAGCAGCGCCTGATTGGCTGACACCACGTCGCCTTCCTTTACCAACACCTCGGCCACAATCCCACTCGCGGCGAAACTCAGCCCGGCCGACTGCACCGGCACGACGCGGCCCTCGGCCACAATGGCGCTCGTCGTCTGTTGAGCGATGGGCGCGGCTTCCAGGGACGGCGTCTGTTGCCCGGCGCCGCGTCCCAGGATCACGACGCCGCTCCCAATGACGACCGCCGCCACAATAATCCCCATCAACCATTTATTTTTCATGAATGTTTCTCCCTACTGGCTATCTGAATTTTCAATTTCAGACACTTGGACGCCAACGCCCCGATATTCGTCACGGAGCCTCATGTGCGCCGTAGGAAGCCGCAGCCAACCGGCCAGTGTCAACCCGTTTCGACTGACGAGGCGATGGGCAAGGTAAAGAGAAACGTGGAACCAACGCCCACTGTGCTGCGCACCCAGACACGGCCACCATGGGCCTCCACCAACTGTTTGACGATGGCCAGACCCAGTCCAAAGCCACCCGTGTCGCGCGCCCGTGAACGATCGGCTCGATAGAAACGCTCGAAAACATTGGGTAGGTCCTGATAAGCAATTCCCGCGCCGGTATCACGCACATCAATCTCTATCTCCGGGCCACTGACGCGCGCGCTGACGGTGACCTCTCCCTGCGCGGTGGTGTGGGTGATGGCGTTGTCCAGCAGGTTATGCAGCACCTGCCCAATCCGTTCGCGATCGGCGTAGACGGGCGGCAAGGTCTCCGGCAGGTCCGCCGCGATCTTGATCTGCTTGGCGACGGCGGCCGGTTGCACGGAAGTGACCGCGCGCAGAATGAGATCGTCTGGCGCCACGGCCTGGCACACCAACTTAAGTTGGCCGGCCTCCACCAGGGCCAGTTCCTGCAAATCCTCCACCAGGCGATTGAGGAGCATGGCCTCTTCATGGATGGAGTCGAGCACGATCGGGCTTGGATCGGCCACGCCATCCTGCAGGGCTTCGATGTAACCCCGAATGTTGGTCAGCGGCGTGCGCAGCTCATGTGCGACATCGGTCACCAGGTGGCGCCGCAGTTGCTCGGTGCGCGCCAGTCCGTCGGCCATCGCGTTGAAGGCATGCGCCAGCGCGCCCAGTTCGTCCGTACTCTCCACCTTCACGCGTTGGCGCAAATCGCCGGCCTCCAGGCGACGTACCGCTTTAGTCAGCGCGCTGACAGGCCCCAGGATGCGGCGCGTAAAGGCCAGGGTGAGAAGGACGGCCATGACGCCGGCGGCCACGATGGCTGTGAGCAGGGTGCGATTGACCGAGCGGATGAAGACATCCTCACCGACACGCGTACCGGCGGCGACGGCCACATCGAAACAGCGTATGCTCATCGTGCCGCCCATGTTGACATAGCTCTCGAACTGGTTGGTAATGGCCCAACCGCCGACCAGCGCGGCGATGCCGATCGTCACCACCACGACCACAGCCAGCATCAGGAGCAGACGAAAGCGCAGACTGTTGAACATCGAAACGAGCGGGGCATTGCCTGGCGGCAGAGTGTGCGGCGGCAAGCGCAAGCGCAGACTATTGGACATCGTTACCTCCCGCGAAGGCGAACTTATAGCCAATTCCGTACACGGTCTGCACGTAGATGGGCTGTTCCAGATTTGCTTCGATCTTGCGGCGCAAGTTCATGACGTGTACATCTACGGTGCGTTCCAGGCCATCGTAATCGTAGCCAAAGGCCTGCTCCAGCAGCTCCAGGCGACTGAAGGCGCGCCCTGGCTCCATGATGAGTATCTCCAGCACCTTGAACTCTTTGGGTGTCAGGCGAATAAGCTCTCCCCGCAGGCGCACCTCATGGCGCACGAAGTTGACCAGCAGGTCGCCGAAGCGCACTTCATCTACCTCACGTGCTTCGTTTTCGCTCAAGCGGCGCAGAACCGCACGCACCCGCGCCAACAATTCACGCGGACTGAACGGCTTGGTGACATAATCATCGGCGCCCAGGTCAAGCCCGACCAGCTTGTCGTGTTCGGTGGATTTGGCGGTGAGCATAATGATGGGGACTTTCGATTCGCTGCGCAAGATGCGGCACACGTCCAGGCCATCCACGGTGGGCAGCATCAGGTCGAGGATGACGAGATTGGGCCGTTTGTGCCGTGCGGCGAGCAGTGCCTGCTGCCCGTCGTTGGCCGTCAGCACACGGTAGCCGTCTTTTTCCAGGTACATTCGAATCAGGTCAACGGTTTTCTTGTCGTCGTCTACAATCAGAATTCGACGGTTCATGGTGCGGCGCTCCTGTTGAGGGTAATATCTACTCTGCGTTCATTATATCATAACACCTATCAAGATTGGATGTGAAAATCATGAAGATTACACGAAGATGGCGCGGTGCGCCTGGCGGTTATGACGACCCTTGACGGACGGCATAACCCGTGTTATGATTTCAGTAGCACAAGGATGAACGATCTCCCAAGCCGTGCTGACAGCCCGTAGTAATCAGAAGCAGTAAGATTCACCTGGCGGAGCCAACTTCGCCCTGACTAACCTCAAAGGAGAGGCTTTCTATGACCCACAGTGGCAAGATGCGGGCCGTGATCAAACCCGAACGTTCCCCTGGTTTGGAGATGGCCCTGGTTGACATTCCCCGGATCGGCTCCCATGACGCCCTCATCCAAGTCAAGGCCACATCTATCTGTGGCACCGATCTGCACATCTTCAAGTGGGACCCCTGGGCGCGGGCGCATATCAACCCGCCCATCGTGGTTGGCCACGAATTTTGCGGCGAAGTAGTGGAGGTGGGCAGTGAAGTGACCCAGGTGAAGGTGGGCGATTTTGTCTCGGCCGAAAGCCATATCACCTGTCAGACCTGCGCGCAGTGTCGCACTGGCAACGGACATATCTGCAAAAACACCCGGATCATCGGCGTCGGTCGCGATGGCTGCTGGGCTGAATACATCGCCATGCCGGAGTTCAACCTGTGGCTGAACCCACCAGACATGCCGGTGGAAATTGCCAGCTTGCAGGAGAACTTTGGCAACGCCGTCCACACCGCGTTTGCCACCGATGTGACGGCGCGCAAGGTGCTCGTCTCCGGCTGCGGGCCGGTGGGCCTGATGACGATCGCGGTGTGCAAAGCGGCCGGCGCCCGCCAGATTTTCGCCACCGACATCTCCCCCTATCGCCTGCGCCTGGCACTGCGCATGGGCGCGCACGAGGCTTACAATGTCAGCGAAACCGACCCGGTAGCTGCGATCATGGCCCTGACCGACGGCGAAGGCGTGGACGTGCTGCTGGAAATGTCAGGGGCCGCGTCCGCACTGGATCAGGGCTTCCATGCGCTGCGTGATGGCGGCGAGGCGGCCCTGTTGGGGCTGGCGCCGGCGGCCATCGGCTTCGACCTCAATAACCACATCATCTTCAAGGGGGCCACCGTCTACGGCATTGTGGGCCGCCGGCTCTGGCAAACCTGGTACCAGATGCGTGGCTTGTTGCGGTCCGGCGCGGTGGACCTGGCGCCCATCATCACCCATCGTTTTGCCCTGGATGATTTCCAGGATGCGCTGAGCGTCATGCAGAGCGGGCAGAGCGGTAAGGTGATCATGTTTCCGGATGGCCAACAGATGAACAAGGAGGAATAGATCATGGCCGAGCAATTGGCTTGGATTGCTGAAGAGGTTGCGAGTCTCGAACGGCAGGGTTTGTTGATCAATTTGCGCACCATTGGCTCCGCTGTGGGGCCGTGGATGGTGGTGGATGGTCAGCGCGTGCTCAATATGTGTACCAATGACTACCTGGGGCTGGCCAATCATGCGGCGCTGCGCCAGGCGGCGCAGGCCGCCATAGCCGAGTGGGGTGTCGGCCCGGCCGCGGTGCGCTCGATTGCCGGCACCACGGCGCTGCATGTGCAGTTAGAAAAACGCCTGGCCCAGTTCAAAGGCGTGGAAGATGCGCTCTACGTGCAGTCTGGCTTCTGCGCCAATCAAGCGGTCATCGCGCCGCTGGTGGGCAAGGAGGATGTCATTTTCTCCGATCGCCTCAATCACGCCTCTATCATTGATGGCTGCCGTTTGTCGGGCGCCAAGATCGTGCCCTATGCCCATGGCGACGCGGCAGATGCCGAACGTGTCATCCAGGAAAACTTGCCCAACTTTCGCCGCGGCCTGTTGATCAGCGATGGCGTCTTTTCCATGGATGGCGACATTGCCCCGCTCGCTGATCTCTACGCCGTGGCCGCGCGCCAGGGCGTGATGACGATGGTGGACGACGCGCACGGCGAAGGGGTTTTGGGGCGCGGCGGGCGCGGCATCGTGGATCATTTCGGCCTGCATGGCAGACTCGATGTCGAAGTGGGAACTTTGTCCAAGGCTTTTGGCGTCGTAGGCGGCGTGATTGCCGGCAAGAAGACCGTCATTGACTTTGTGCGCCAGAAGGCGCGACCGTTCCTCTTTTCCAGTGCGGTCACGCCGGCCGACACCGCGGCCTGCCTGGCTGCTGTGGACCTGCTTGAGCAATCCACCGAGCTGGTGGACCGTCTGTGGAGCAATGCGCGCTTCTTCAAGGCCGAGATGCAACGCCTGGGCTTCGATACCGGCCGCAGCCAGACACCCATCACGCCCGTCATGCTGGGCGAGGCGCCGTTAGCACAGCAGTTCAGTCGCACGCTCTTCGCACATGGCCTGTTTGCCATGGCCATCGGCTTCCCCACCGTGGCGCGTGGCCAGGCGCGCATCCGCGTCATGATCAGCGCCAGCCACAGCCAGGCTGACCTGGCGCAGGCGCTGGATATTTTCGGCACGGTTGGCAAGCAGCTCGGCGTCATCTGATCCGCCGCCGAAGTGACTTGACGCTGTCCCCAAGGCGTGGTAATCTCCGGTGCAGGCTCGGACAGTGGTTTGCACAGCCATTCTCAGGGAGAATGGCAAGAGCGGAACTGTCCACCGTGGACGAATCGGGAGAAGGCACCCATTGAAGGGAGAATGAGGAAACATGATGCATCCACAACGACTTCGCTTGACACTATTGGTGGCGCTGAGCTTGCTGCTCATGGCTGCCGCGCTGCTCGGTTGCACGCGTGACCGGCCCGTGGCCAATCAGGAAGCAACCTGGACGCAGACGCCGTCCGTGGGCGGCCTGCAGCCCGCACCCAACACCAGTCCCCTTGGCGGAACGACCGGCGGTCAGGCCGCGGTACCTGCCACGCAGCCTGCGCCTGATGGCGGTGTGGCCGTGGTTACACCGCCACCCTCGGTCATCGCCACCCTCCCCGCCCCGGCCGACACCTGGTCGTATGTGATCAAGGACGGCGACACCTTGACCGACATTGCTACACGATTCGGCACCGAAGTCAACACCCTGATGGCCCTCAACAACCTCAAGGATGCGGGTGACATTCGCGCCGGTCAGGTGATCAAGATTCCGGGCAAGCAGCCGGCCGATGTGAGCACGCAGCCGTATGGCACGCACACCGTGCAGCGGGGCGAAACGCTCGGTTCGATTGCGGCCCGCTATAACACGACCGTGGCCGAGTTGCAGCGCATCAACAGTATTTCCAACCCGAACCTCATTCATCCCGGCCAGGTCATCAAGGTTCCCGGCAGCTCCGGCGGCAGTAGCAGCAGTGGTGGCAGCAGTGGCGGCGAGCGCATCTACATAGTGCGCCGTGGCGACACCCTTTCACAGATCGCCGCCCGTTATGGTGTGAGCACCGCCGCCATTGCCCAAGCCAATGGGATCAGTGACGCCAGCAAGATCTACGAAGGTCAGCGCCTGGTCATTCCGTAGGGATGGCGAAGGCGCGCACGACAGAATCGAGGGAATATATGATTCGCGATACTGAACTGCAAGAATTGGTTGAGATGATGGGAAAGAAGGGGCCGGTCCTGAGCCTCTACCTCAATGTGGACCCGCACCGTCGCACCGTCGAGAAGTATAAGTTGGCGCTGCGGCGTTTGCTTGCCTCTGTGGACGATCAGGCAAGCAGCGCTGACCTGCAGCGTGTGCTGCGCTACTTTGACTTTGAGTACAACTGGCACGGCCGCGGGGTCGCCTGCTTCAGTTGTCAGGCCGATGGTTTCTGGCGGGCCTACCCACTCTTTGTGCCAATCGAGGACAGTGTATTCGTCAACCCTCGTCCGTACATCAAACCCCTGAGCAATCTTGTGGACAACTATGCCCGTCACGGTGTGGCCGTTGTGGACCATGAGGGTGTGCGTCTCTTTCTGTTTTACATGGGAACCCTGGAAGATGTCAGCGGCATGTTGGGCGAGGACGTCAAGCATCATCGGGCCGGTGGTCGCTCCGCCGCGCGTTTCCAGCGCGCCGCCGAAGAAACGGTCGAGCGCAATGTCAAGGATGCCGTCGAGGAGGCCATCCATTTCTTCGAGAGTAGCTGCAAACGCATCATGGTGGCCGGGACCGACGATAATGTGTCGCTGTTCCGCAGCCAACTGCCCCGGGCGTGGCAAGAGCGCGTGGTGGGCACGTTCAATGTGGACGCGAACGCCAGCGCGGCCGAAATCGGCGAGTTGGCTCTGAATGTGGCTCGCCAGGTGGCCGTGGCGCGCGAGCGTGCCCTGGTCGAACAGGTTGTGACCACCGCCAGCAAGGGCGGCCCGGCCGTCATGGGGCTGGCGGACACGGTGACTGCGCTGCAGGATGGCCGGGTGATGCAGTTGGTGATGACGGAGGGCTACGAGGCGCCGGCCTATCGGTGTCAGAATTGCAGTTACATCTCGATAGTCACAGCCGCCACGTGCGACTTCTGTGGCGGCCCCATGCTGCCGGTGCCTGATGTCATCAACACCCTGGTGCGTCGCACCCTGGAGGCTGGCAATAGTGTGGTGGTTGTCAGCGGCGACGATTCTCCCGATCTCTCTCTCCTCGGAAATATCGGCGCTCTGTTGCGCTATTGACCGCCCTAACTGATGACGGCCGCCCCAGGTCAGCCATGACCTGGGCACGGCCCGACTGATTGCCCGCTCGGCAGAGGCACAAAGAATGCGAGCTGATTTCGGCCCTGTGTTCTTTGTGTCTCTGCTGTCAACAACCCTGTGTTAGCGTTCCGTTAGAGATGGAGACGATGGGAACACGCGCTACACAGCGTTTTTCATCGCGGCGCGATAACGCTGACAAATTAAGAAACAGAGGCTTGTGGTTTTAGACATATGATGCGATTCGATCGTTTTACCGACCGCGCGCAGGATGCGGCGATGCGTGCGTATGAAATTCTGCAGCGCTATCAACACACCCAGGTAGACACCGAGCACCTCTTCCTGGCCCTGGTCGAGCAGGCCAACGGCATGGTGCCGCAGATTTTGGATCGCCTGGCGGTGCCGCCCAGCGTGGTTGCGGCCAAGCTGGACGAAGTGCTGCAAACAGCGCCCCGGCTGACGAACGCGCCCTATGGCGGGGGAGTCTCACAGGTGTTCATCACCCCGCGACTCAAGCGGGTGACCGATACAGCCAATGAAGAGGCCAGCCGGATGAAGGACGAGTTTGTTTCAACGGAACACCTCTTCCTGGCCATCTCGGCCGAGCGCAATACGCCGACGGCTCGCATCCTGAAAGAACATGGTATCACCAGGGACAGGATCAGCCAGGCGGTTGAGCAACTGCGCGGGGGACAACGGATCACCAGCCAGGCCACCGATAGCCGTTATCGCACGTTGGAGAAATTCAGCCGCGACCTGACCAAGCTGGCTACTGAGGGTAAGCTCGATCCTGTGATCGGGCGCGATGCCGAAATTCTGCGCGTGATTCAGGTGCTCAGCCGCCGCACCAAGAACAACCCCGTGCTCATCGGTGAGGCCGGCGTGGGTAAAACCGCCATTGTCGAAGGCCTGGCACAGAAGATCGCCACCGATGAGGTGCCAGAAATTCTCATGGGCAAGCGCGTGCTTTCGCTTGACCTGGGCGCCATGGTGGCCGGGACTCGTTTTCGCGGCGAGTTCGAGGAGCGCCTGAAGGCGACGATCGAAGAAGTGCAGCGCGCCGAAGGTGAAATCATCCTGTTCATTGACGAAATCCACACCGTGGTGGGTGCGGGCGCCGCGTCGGGTGCGATGGATGCCAGCAACATGATGAAGCCGGCCCTGGCTCGCGGTGAATTGCGCTGCGTTGGCGCCACGACGCCAGACGAGTACCGCCAGTACATCGAGAAGGATAGCGCCCTGGAACGGCGTTTCTCCCCCATTTGGGTCGAAGAACCGAGCGTCGAGGATACGATCAGCATCCTGCACGGCCTGCGTGATCGCTACGAGGCGCACCACAAAGTGACCATTGACGACAAAGCCCTGGTTGCAGCCGCGCGGCTGTCGCATCGTTACGTGGCCGACCGCAAACTGCCAGACAAGGCCATTGACCTGATGGATGAGGCGGCAGCCAAACTGCGGGTGGCACTGTACACCATGCCGGACGGCCTCAAAGAGAGGAAGGGCAGCCTGCAAAAGCTGACCGCCGATGAAGAGGCCGCCTGGGCCGCCCGCGATTACGAGCGCGCGGCCACGTATAAAGCCGAGCGTCTGAAGTTGGAGCAGGAGTTTACCGTTGAGCGCGCCACCTGGCGGTCCGAGACGGGCCTGGATGAGGTGGTCAGCGATGAGGACATTGCACAGGTGATTGCCAGTTGGACTGGCATTCCGTTGACGCAAATGCTGGAAACCGAGGCTCAAAAACTGTTGCGCATGGAAGAGGTGCTGCACGAGCGCATCATCGGTCAGGACGAAGCGATCAACGCGGTGGCTGATGCGATTCGGCGTGCGCGCAGCGGTCTCAAAGACCCGCGCCGGCCGATTGGTTCTTTCATCTTCCTGGGTACCAGCGGTGTGGGCAAGACGGAACTAGCCAAGGCGTTGGCGGCCTTCATGTTCGATGACGAAGATGCTCTGCTGCGCATTGACATGAGCGAGTATCGCGAGGCGCATACGGTCAGCCGCTTGCTTGGCGCGCCGCCCGGTTATGTGGGGTACGACGAAGGCGGGCAGTTGACAGAGGCAGTGCGCCGGCGTCCTTACCGGGTTATTCTCTTCGATGAAATCGAGAAGGCGCACCCGGAGGTTTGGAACGCGCTGCTGCAGATCCTGGAGGATGGGCGCTTGACCGACGGCCAGGGCCGCACGGTGGACTTCCGCAACACGGTCATCATCATGACCTCCAACATCGGTACGGCGTATGCCAAGAAGGGCGGCGCTTTAGGCTTCATCCGGTCGGGCGGCGAAGCCGGCGATGCCAACGAAACGCGCGAACTGCACAACCAGATCGAGCGCGGCCTGAAGCAGACCTTCCGCCCCGAATTTCTGAATCGTATTGATGAAGTGATCATCTTCGAGCCGTTGAAATTGGAGCACGTGATCCGCATTGTGGACATCCAGGTCAAGGATATCGCCTCCCGCCTCGTGGAACAGGGCCTGACCATTGATCTCAGCCTGGCCGCGCGGCGCTGGTTGGCCGAGAAGGGCTTCGACGCGCAGTTTGGGGCGCGGCCGCTGCGCCGGGCTTTGCAACGCTATGTGGAAAGCCCCTTGAGCAAGAGCCTGTTGAAAGGCGAATTCAAGACCGGTGATGTGGTCTACGTAGATGTGGATACGACGGGCGGCGATGATCTGATTTTCAGCAAGCAGCCTGAGCAGCCGATCGCGGTGGATCTTTCACAGTTCATACCGGCTGCCAGCGTCTGATGCCGTGCAATAAACCTGTAACAATGGCTCCAAAACAGGCGATTTGTTATGGGTTTGTTATGCAATCCTGATTGACTTTTTGTGCGAGTGCGTATATGCTAACAACGTAAGCTCTTTCGGGAGTTTGCGGCCAGGGCAGAGGAGCGGGGGACTTCTGCCCTGGTTCTTTTTTGTCCGGACACCCTCTCCCTGCTGCGCGTCGCGATGAATCGCTAACGCTCGGTCAGGGCCACGGCAATCTGTGCCGCGACGCGCGCATTGTTTTCCAGTAACGCCAGGTTGGTG
Organism: Candidatus Amarolinea dominans; assembly: GCF_016704685.1. NCBI lineage: Bacteria > Bacillati > Chloroflexota > Caldilineae > Caldilineales > Candidatus Amarolineaceae > Candidatus Amarolinea > Candidatus Amarolinea dominans. Next base: position 3,866 of record NZ_JADIZS010000031.1, on the reverse strand, counting down.
CGCAGACTGGCCTCTCCGGTCAACTCGCTGACACGCGCCAGGAGGAACGGGGTGATCGCCTTGCCGCGGATACCGCGTTGATCCGCCTCACTCAGCGCCTGCTGAATAAACGGTTCGACCGCCTGCGCTGGTAGTTCGGCGGCCGCCGGCACCGGCACACACACCAACAGCCCGCTCGTCATCCCCAATTGCCGCTTCGCCCTTACAATGGCAGCCACCTCAGCCGGTGAATCCACGCGCGCATCTACCGTCAGACCGCTTTCCCGGCTGTAGAAAGCCGGGAATTGGTCTGTGCCATAGCCAAGCACCGTGACGCCGTGCGTCTCCAGCCATTCCAGGGTGGCCGGCAGGTCGAGAATGGCCTTCGCGCCGGCGCAGACCACGGTGACCGGGGTTTGCGCCAGTTCCGGTAGATCAGCCGACACATCGAACACGGTGCCCCGGTGGACGCCGCCAATGCCGCCCGTGGCGAACACTTCGATGCCGAAGCGGTGCGCGATGAACATCGTGCTGGCCACGGTCGTGGCGCCATCCAGCTTCTGCGCGACAACGATAGGCAAATCTCGCCGGCTGACCTTGCGCACCGTCGTCGCGGTTGCCAGGTAATGCAGCTCCGAATCGGTCAGTCCGGCGCGCAATTCGCCGTGTAAGATAGCAATAGTGGCCGGTTCGGCGCCGTGCTCGCGGACATGCGCTTCCAGACGGCGCGCCAATCTCAGATTGTGCGGATAGGGCAGACCGTGTGCAATCACAGTGGATTCTAACGCAACCCGCGGCAAAGCACCTTCTGCAGATTGAACCTGAGGTCGAACACTCAAGATAATGCTCCTTTTACTGGCGTCATGCGACGACAAGTGTAACACAACTTCGGGCACAGAGCAAGGCGTTTCGGTGCATGGGGACCGCCGCTGTGCGCTCATCGGCTGCGGTTTTTTGTTTTGACATTTCGCGTCATCGCCTTTACAATGATTCTGTTAGCGGCAAAGAGGCCTTCTTCCGAATGTGCCCCTGTGGGCATTCGTTACTCGCCGCGTTTGTGTCCTTCAGTGGTCTGTTGCGTTTCCAGGGCCTCTTTGGCGTACCGCCAGGTTACGCAGGGGGGCTTTTTTCTTGTTCCGACTCGACATCTGTCAGACCCACCTACCGCTCGGTTCGTTATCTCTCATCTCGTTTTGCGCGAAGAAAATGCAAGGAGAAAGGAAAGAGCATGTTGCAACATTTGAACCTGACGACATTTGAAGCGTTCTCGCTGTGGGGCGTTCTGGTCGTCGCCGTCTTGGGCTTGGTCTACGCCCTCTTCCTACGCCGTCAGGTGTTGGCTGCAGACAAGGGCACCGCCAAGATGCAGGAAGTGTGGGAAGCGATCAAGCAGGGCGCCGATGCCTATCTTAGTCGCCAGTTACGCAGCATTCTGCCATTTATTGGCCTGCTGACCATTGCGCTCTTCTTGAGCGTATACATCGTGCCGCCGTCGCGTGAGGCTTTGCAACGCTTCCCTGGCATGGATGAGAATTCGTTGAAACTGCTGATCGGTTTCGGTCGCGCCATCGCCTTTATCATGGGCGCCGGTTTCAGTCTGGCGGTCGGTCAGATCGGCATGCGCATGGCGGTCGAGGCCAACGTGCGCGTGGCAGCCGAATCACGTAAGAGTTTTGCCGGCGCCCTGCAGATTGCCTACCGTGCCGGCACCATCACCGGCATGTTGACCGATGGCCTGGGCCTGTTCGGCGGCACCATCATCTTCATGATCTTTGGCGTCGCGGCGCCGGATGCCCTGCTGGGCTTCGGTTTTGGCGGCACCCTGCTGGCGCTCTTCATGCGCGTGGGCGGCGGTATCTTCACCAAGGCGGCTGACGTCGGCGCCGACCTGGTCGGCAAGGTGGAGCAAGATATCCCCGAAGATGACCCACGCAACGCCGCCGTGATCGCCGACTTGGTGGGTGACAACGTCGGTGACTGCGCCGGTATGGCCGCCGACATCTTCGAGTCGTATGAAGTCACCATCGTTTCCGCCCTGATCTTGGGCTTGACCCTGGTCGCCGCCACCGACCAGATCAACTGGATCATCTACCCGCTGCTGGTGCGCGGCATTGGTGTCGTCTCCTCGATCATCGGCACTTACCTGGTCAAGGCCGGCCCCGGAAAGTCGGGCGATGCGATGGCCGCCATCTTCCGCGGCTTCCTGACCTCAGCCGCCATCTCCACCGTGCTCTTCATGATTGTCGCCTTCTTCTATATGCGGGATGTTCCCGGTGGTTGGTGGCGACCGTTCCTCTCGACCAGTGCCGGCGTTCTGCTGGCGATCGTGCTTGACCGGCTGACCGATTATTTCACCGGCACCGAAGCGACGCCTGTGCGTGAGATTCGCGCCTCAACCAGCGGCGGCCCGGCCACCACGATCTTATCCGGCCTGGCTGTCGGTTATGAGTCCAGTGTGTGGGCAGCCCTCGTGATTGCACTCACCATCCTGGCTTCAGTTTTGATCTACTCTGGCATGGGCGTGGCGTACATCCTCTACGGCGTGGCCCTGACCGGCATCGGTATGTTGACCCTGACCGGCAACAACGTCGCGATGGACTCCTTCGGCCCCATCTCCGACAATGCCAACGGCATCGGTGAAATGGCCGGCCTGGACAAGGACGCCCGCCAGATCATGGCCGACCTCGACGGTGTGGGTAACACGACCAAGGCTATCACCAAGGGTATCGCCATCGGTTCGGCCGTCATCGCGGCGGTCTCGCTCTTTGGCTCTTACATCACCGACGTTTCCAAGATTGATCCCCTCGCCCTGGCCAATGGCATCCGTGTCTCAGAGCCGAACGTCTTCATCGGCTTCATGATCGGCGGCGCGGTACCGTGGCTCTTCTCCGCGCTCGCGATCAAGGCGGTGGCGCGCGCCGCCGGCCTGATTGTGGAAGAGGTCCGTCGCCAGTTCAAGATTCCGGGTCTGATGGAAGGCAAGGTCAAGCCAGACTATCGCCAGGCCGTGACCATCTCCACGGTGGCTGCGCAGAGCGAACTGGTCAACCTGGCGCTACTCGCCATCGTCACGCCGGTGGTGGTTGGTCTGGCGCTGCAGGTTGAGGCCCTGGGTGGCTTCCTGGCCGGCATCATCTTGTCCGGTCAACTGCTGGCCGTCTTCATGGCCAGCGCCGGCGGCGCCTGGGACAATGCCAAGAAGACGATCGAAGATGAGCCGCGCAACCTGGCCAAGAACACCGGTAAGGGGTCTGAACGTCACAAGGCCAGCGTGGTCGGCGACACCGTCGGCGATCCACTGAAGGACACCGCCGGCCCGGCGCTCAACCCGATGATCAAGGTGATCAACCTGGTTAGCCTGATCATTGCGCCGATCATCGTTCAGTACAAAGAACTGACTCTGACCACCGGTCTGATCATCGTCATCGGCCTGCTGATCATCGGCTGGGCCGTGCAGCGCAGCCGCAAGGGCGGCAACTTCGCCGCCGCCACCGCGGCCGTGGAGCACAAGGGCGGGAAGAAGAAGTAATAGTCGGTAGGGCGCGGGCTGGTTGCAGCCTGCGTGTTCGCAATCACAACGGGGAGAGTCGCATGACTCTCCCCGTTTGCTTTCGTCTGTTACAAGACTGTGACAAAGTATTAAGGATCGAGAGATAGACTTGTTCTATTGCATGGGCACCGCATGGGCGCCCGGTAGTGAGCGTAACATATTGGGAACATGGACAGCGGGCGAGATGCCCACTGTCCCAGGGTGTGACGTTATCCACGGTGTTTTTTTGTACGGTTCTGCTCTCCTGCTATAATCGAATGGTTCTGACCGATGATGCCGAAAAAGATCCTCATTGTTGACGATGACCAAGCCATTATTCACGTTCTGTCTGTTCTAT
>NZ_JADIZS010000030.1:0-28102 GCF_016704685.1 Candidatus Amarolinea dominans | reverse complement strand
GAACGGCAACGCACACGACGCATCAACGGCAGCCAGGACATCACGCTGACCTACAATGCCGAGAACCGGCTGACAGGCATGAGCGGCGGCGTGACTTCGAGCTACGTCTTTATGAGCCGACAGCAACCGGGTCAAGGAGACCATCGCCGGCGTCACGCGTCTTCGTCGGCAATTACCTTACGAACTGGACAACGGGACCGTCGTGAAGTATTATTACGCTGGCGCGGCGCGGGTGGCGGGGAGCAGCGGCGGTGTTCTCTACCTGCTGACGGACCATCTGGCTCGCACCGCGCTGACACTGACCAGCAGCGGCGTCCACCAACCGGAGTTGCGCTACTATCCCTTTGGTGCGGCGCGTTACAACGCCGGCAACCAGGTGACGACCTACCGTTTCACCGGTCAGCGTTGGGATAGCGGCACGGCGTTGTATTTCTACCAGTCCCGGCTGGTACGACCCGCTCATCGGGCGATTTCTGGCCACGGATACGATCGTTTCCCCAGCCGCAAAATCCGCAAATCTGAACCGGTACAGCTACGTCGGGAATCAACCTCTCGGGTCATCGATCCCAGCGGACACGCAGCCATTGTGGAACAAGTGCAGATGATGGTTGTGGCGGCATAGATGCGCTCCAAGCATTGAAATGCAACTGCGGCAAGGAAGACTGGATCCAATCGGCGCCAAGCAAGCGTATTATCAGTATTACCTGGCGCACCTGGCGAGAACGCAGGCGCCTATCAGCCACTCAACCCAACTGAAGAATTCAACGGCATCATCTCGACCGGGTATGCGCAAGCTCAGCGGAATTGGGCGCAGCAAACCTGGCGGGTTGGCGCTGGGCGCTGCCACCACCAATGGCGTAATCTTTGAGGCGATGTCCGGTTATGGGGGGAATGCGGCTCTTGGGATGATGGCAATGGTGGGGGGGATTGGGACAGGAGGATCAATATGTCTGAATTGTGGGACGGTTAAGCCAGACCTCGCCCGTAGCAGCGGTAAGCTACGAATTGATCCCGATGGCGCATCCGTGTATTGTACGAACTGCCCACCGAACGGCCAAACACAAGCGGGGCCCAATAAATACTGGGTCAAGTCCTTTCGAGAGCTATGAGAGCGAGGCACTCCAGACTGATCTAGGTTTGCCCGAATACACGCCGCAACATGGCAGGCCTGGGCACCTCCGTGTTCCAGGGAGGACCGACCGATGAAAACTCATCGTTGTGGCAACGTCTGAATCAGTTCATTCGGACACCAAAGCCCGTGCGTGGCCTTAGATGCAGGTTGGTTGCTTGCCTCTGCAGCATCGCAGCATTATCGCCACATGATGTAATTCACTGAATCGATAGGGGGAGATTGAACGTAATCGAGAACGAGACAATCGTGTCGCTCGGCAATTGCTGGGCTATGTTGTGAGTGATTCCAGAGGGAGATTGTCCAGATTGAACATCGGTACTCACAGTTAAGTGATCGTAGTCAGTGGGATGCAATGGTTTGCATTGGGAATCGCGAGTTCCGGTGAATGAAGTCAAATTCTTCCACATACCGTCAGATGTTTTGAACGAGCTTCCCGATGGTAGCTATCTCGTGATACCACACAACGTGCTTGTATCCCATGATGGTATCCTGCAGATCGCCATGCTTGAGGAGCGATTGTATCCTTATTATGAGGATCGGACGCCGGGCGGAGAATCAGGGGACTCGTCGTCTATCAACTCAAACTCATTGACGATGCATACGTCGAAACTGCAGCATCGACTCAATTTGGATACGCAGTCACGGATTTGGGCGGTGCGATGAGCAGTTAAGACGACAACTGCCTGAACGCACCCGACTGAGAATCTGCTATTTCTGCAAGTATTTCATCGAGTAAACGATTTCGGCGGCACTGATGATCGACGACGACCAGCTCTACTGTTTTAGAGATGCTCCAGACGTACTTAAGCAACTGATGGCGGTGTATCCCGTGTTGAGAGAACAGAGTATCTGTTACTTCAGGGATACGCGACATGGACGCTTTCACAGTTGTCCTTTGTTTTCTTATCGCAACAGCGTACCCCACTGTGCCATTGAGGCCTGAGCCACTTCCGTGGCTGAATTTGGGATGTACAATCAAGGTAGGATAGGATGAATGCCACGGCGAGCACGACTATAGGGAGCTATGTGTACGGTGCGTCGTCGCCGGGAATTGTCGGGCGGGGACGCAGGCGACAAAGCCGCATGCGGTGCAGGCGGGCAGCAGCAACGTCTACCCTGGAATTCGTGAAAATTAGTGAAATTCGTGGCAGGGAAAGCAAGGGCGGATTCTTGCCACGAATTGCACGAATCGAAACGAAGGCAGAAGCTCGATTCGTGCAAATTAGTGAAATTCGTGGCAGAGAAAGCTGGGCGGATTCTTGCCACGAATTGCACGAACCGCCACGAAGGCAGAAGCTCGATTCGTGAAAATCGGTGAAATTCGTGGCAGGAAATCGAGGCCCTTCGAGACCGACGCGCATCGCCGAGATTCGCTCATGCCCCCAGTCCGCTTCAGCGGACTTCCCATAACAGCCTGAACTTCAGTTCAAGGCTGACCCTTCAGGCCTGCGCAGGCGGCTTGATCGGTAGGCGCACCGTGAAGGTGGTGCCCACCCCCAATGTGCTGCTGACATGCACTTCGCCGTGGTGCATGTGTACCAACTGCCGGACGATGGAAAGCCCCAGTCCGGAACCTTGTTCACCACGGGTGGCCCTGGTGCTCGTCTGCCTGAAGCGATTGAACAACTTGGGCAGATCGTCTGGCGCAATTCCGCGCCCGGTGTCTGTGACACACACCGTGACCCACTCCGGTTCCTTGAGGCGGACTGACACCTTGATCTGCCCGCCCGCGTCGGTGAACTTCAGCGCGTTGCTCAGCAGGTTGTTGAACACCTGGTAGAGGCGCGCGTTGTCCGCCTGAATGTCCGGCACCTCCGCCCCCATGTCCAGCGCACAGCCGATTGCTTTGCCCCGCGCCACGGGCGCCAGGGTGCTGATGCATTCACCGAGGAGGTGCGCCAGGGAGACGGTACTGATATGCAATTCGGCCCCGCCGGCTTCCAGGCGCGCCAAGTCCAGCAGGTTGTTGACCAGCTCCAGCATGCGTCGCCCGGCATCTTCGATCATGGTCAACAGGCCGTCACGGATATCGCTATCCTTCCAGGAGATGTCCTGCAGCAGTTCGGCTGCCCCCAGGATGGCCGTCAGGGGCGAGCGCAGGTCGTGCGAGGTGATGGCGATGAAATCATCCTTCAGGCGGTTCAGCTCCCGCAACTGCACATTGGCCGCGGCCAGCTCCTCGGTGCGCAGATGCACGCGCTGCTCCAGTTCGGCGTTGATGCGCTGCAGTTCAGCCATCAGTTGGCGTCGCGCCACAATCAGCTCATAGCGTTCGTTGGCCTCACGCACCATGCCCAGTAGTTCATCCGGGTTCCAGGGCTTGACCAGGTAGCGATAGACGTTGCCCTCATTGATGGCCTGGATGACGCTCTCCAGATCGGCGTAACCGGTGAACAGCAGGCGCGTGGCGTCAGGGTGGCGCGTCTTGACATCGGCCAGAAAATCAACCCCTGTCATGCCCGGCATGCGCTGATCGGTCAGAATGACTTGGACCTCGTTCGTCTGCATGAGGTCCAGACCTTCAGCGCCGGAGTTGGCGGTGAACACTTCGAACTCGCGACGCAACAGGCGGCGCAACGCCGCCAGGACAGGCGCCTCGTCGTCAATGACCAGAACGTGTGCTTTCATGCGGCTGCGTTCACCAGGGCTTGCTGCCGGTTGATCAGCCAGTTGACCCACTGATTGACCTCCTGCGCGTGTGCGGGCGCCAGCGCCTCGGCTACGCTGTCGGCGAAGTTGCGAAAACGACTCAGGACGAATGCAGGAGAGACGCCGTCATGCGGCAGACGATCCTGCGCCCAACTGAGCTGATAGTCGAGCAGCGCGGGGTCGCCCACCTGCATCACGCTCTCCAACACCTGGGCGGTGAATTCGATGCCGGCAGTCACGATCCGTTCGGCATCATCCCCATGCTGTGCCACCTCTGCCGGTTGCTCCAGCGCGCGCGCCACGACGTTCTCGACGATCCTGGTTTTGTGTTTACGATACGCAGCCAGCGCCGCGGGTGAGACCGGCTTCAACTCAACCGTTGTATCCATGATAACCCTCCTGCATCAGAATGGCAGCTTTCCTGCCATGATTTGACATCTTGGCCGCTCAGGCAACCTGGCTGGCTCGGGTGACAGCCGCGCGCGCATCCACGCCGCTGAAGCGCACGCCCAAGGCCCGATAGAGTTCCGGCTGTTGCACGAAGGGCAACCCGCCCGCCATGATCGGAATACCGCCCATGCCCTGGCTGTCGAACTCACGCACGAAATTGGTGATGCTCGGCACATGGTAGACCATTTGCGCCGATACGCCAATCAGGTCGGCATTGACGCTGCGTGCCATGCTGACAAAATCGCGCACAGGCACCGCGGCCCCCAGATAGTAGACGGTCCAGCCGGCCTGCTCCATGAAATCGGCCACCATGCGACAGCCCACGCGGTGAAATTCTCTTTCTACGCAGCCCAACACCAGGGTGCGCTTCAGGTCTGTCTGCGGTTTGAAGAGACCATGCATGTCCCCCATCTGGCGCTCGATGATGGCGGTGGCCAGGTGTTCCTGCGCCACCGTGAACTTGTTGACCTGCCATAAGCGCCCGATCTCATAGGCTGTGGTCTGCAGAATGTTCATATAAACATCATTGACCACCACCTGCTGATCGAACGCGTGCGTGATCACTTGATCGGCCTGCCGGCCGCTACCCGCAATCATCGCGTTCAGGTAATCGGCTTGAAAATCGGCTAGAACTGCTGTGGCCTCGGGCGCCGTTGTGACGCCTGTCATCTCCTGATTCATACACTTCGTCTCCTTTGCGCTGGAATCTCGATAAACACAGTGGTTCCTTGGCCGGGTTGGCTCTCGTAGCGCAGCCGCCCCCGGTGACGTTCCATGATGCCAAAGCTGATCGCCAGCCCCAGTCCGGTGCCGGCGCCAACCGGTTTGGTGGTGAAAAACGGCTCGCCCAGACGCGCCAGGGTCTGCGCGTCCATGCCCTCACCGCTGTCACGCAGACAGACCACCACCTGGTCAGCCTGCAGCGCGGTGCTCACCCAAATCGTGCCGCTGTCAGGGATGGCCTGCACCGCGTTGATGAGCACATTCAGAAACACCTGGTTGAGTTGGCCAGGGTGACACCAGATGACCGGCAGATCTCCGTACGCCTCTTTGATCTCGATGCGATTCTGGCACAGAGGCCGCACGATCCGCAGGGTGCTGCGCAGGCCCTCATTGATGTCCGCGTCCTTCTGCGCGGATTCATCCAGGCGGGAGAAATTGCGCAGCGAGAGCACGATGTCGCGAATGCGGGTGACGCCATCCTGGCTCTCTTGCACGAGCTGCGGTAGATCGGCCCACAAAAATTCGAGATCGGCCGCGCTTTCGGCGGCGGCGATGGCCTCCCGGGTGGCGACATCGGCCACCATCCTGAGCGGCTGATAGGCCGCGAACACCGCCTGCAAGTCCGGCAGCACCGTAGCCAGGTGCGCCAGGTTGCTGGACACGAACGCAGCCGGGTTGTTGATCTCGTGCGCGACGCCGGCCACCATCTGGCCCAAGGCCCGCATCTTTTCAGACTGCACCAACTGCGCCTGCGTGTGCTTCAATTCAGCATGCGTTTTTTCCAGGGCCAGGTAAGCCCCTTCCAGGCGTTGGTTGACGGCCGCCAACTGGCTGGTCAACTGCAGTTTTTCGCTCTGGTCCTGCCCGATCAACGCCAGCAGGCTGTCCGTGCCCAGTTGAAAGGTCGTGTAGCTGACTAACATCAACTCGCCATCAGGCTTGACGTGGTCTACTTCCCAATCGCTGGCGCTGCCGTCGCGCCAACTGTTCGCCAGCAACAAACGGCCTTTTTCCTGACTGAACAGATCGAGCAGATCAATCCAGGCGCGACCGCAAATTTGCTCACCGAGCAGACGCAGGGCGCTGGGGTTGGCATCCACGATGGCTCCCTGGCGATCCAGCGTGAGAACGATGTACGGCGAGTCAACGAACAGGGCCGTAGTCATTTCCGCGTGCATAGCTTCTCCGCACAATCAAACGTGTTCGGTGTAGTGTAGCGATTCTGGCCGCTCACCGGAATCAGGAAAAACCTGAGAATTTCATCAGGAAAGGCCCTGATTCAAGCGCACGTGTGGCAGTCGCCCGGTTCGCCCCCGGCCTGAGATGGGCTTACGGCTGTGCGATCAATTGCGTTGTACCCGGCGTTGGGCTATAATGCACATAGGCTTGTTGTGCCATGTCCGCCGACGTTTCACCTGGCGCGAAAGCCTGCGTATACTGCAAGCGGGCACGAATTGCGCCTGTTTCCTTCGACATAAGAGTGAAGTCTGTTCCCGCTTGCAGCATGGTTGCCCAAGAACTCAGTTACCTCCGCAGGGGAGTACCGAATGTACGCATCAGACCAACCGCTCACCCTGCATGCGGCCCTGTATCGTATTGCCGAAGAGACCGTCAGCGGTAGTGATCTGCCCACCTTCTATGCCGCCATGCATAGCATTGTCGCGCAATTGATGTTTGCTGCCAACTTTTATATCGCCCTACACGATGCGCAGACGAACACCCTCAGTTTTCCCTATTTTGTGGACGAAAATGACCCGCCCCCCCCGCCGCGTCCCATGGTCAAAGGACTGACCGAGTATGTCCTGCGCACCGGGCAGTCCCACCTGGTGACGCCGGCCGTCTTTCGTAAACTGCAAGAGCAAGGCGAGGTCGAACTCGTGTTGACCCCGGCCGTGGACTGGCTGGGTGTGCCGCTCAAGGTGGATGACCATGTCCTGGGTGTGCTGGTGGTGCAGAGCTATCACGACGCCATCCACTTCAGTGAAACCGATAAAGAATTACTGACTTTTGTCTCGCGCCAGATCGCCATCGCCCTGACACGCAAACGCACGGAAGCCGCGCTGCGAGAGAGCGAGGAGAAATATCGCAGCCTGTTCGAGCAGGCGCCCATCGGCATCTACCGCACATCTCCCCGCGGACGTATCCTGGATGCCAACCCCGCGCTCATCCACATGTTGGGCTATGACTCCTTCGCGCAGATGGCCCTGCGCGACCTGGAAACTGAGGGCTTCGCGCCTCCATACTCACGCACTGAGTTCAAGCGCCTGCTGCAGCAGACCGGCATCCTGCGCGGTCATGAGGCGATCTGGCAACGCCGCGACGGATCTTCCCTGATCATCTGCGAGAACGCACATGCCATCTATGGGGCAGATGGCGATGTCCTCTATTACGAGGGCACGGTCGAAGACATCAGCGAGCAGAAGCAGGCGCAAGAAAGGCTGCATATCCTGCAGCGCGCCATCGAACAAAGCCCGGCCGCGATCATGCTGTCCGACACGCAGGGCAACGTGGAATACGTCAATCCCAAATTCACCCAGGCCACGGGCTACCAGCCGGAAGAGGTCATTGGTCGCAACCCGCGCCTGCTCAAGTCGGGCGAAACCGCGCCCGCAGAATATGCGCGCCTCTGGCAAACCATCAGCAGTGGCGGGGAATGGCGCGGAGAATTCCACAATCGCAAGAAGAACGGCGAACTGTTTTGGGAGGCCGCTTCGATCTCTGCAATCACCGATCCGACCGGGCGCATCACCCATTACCTGGCGGTGAAGGAAGACATCACCGCGCGTAAGACCATGGAAGCCGCGGAGCGCCAGCAACATGCCCTGGTAGAGATGCTGCGCCACATCGCGGCGCTTATCAACAGCACCCTCGATCTGAACGAGGTCCTGGACCGCATCCTCGGCAACATCGGCCGTGTCGTCCCGCACGACGCCGCCACAATCATGTTGATCGAGGGCGACCTGGCGCGGATCGTGCGCAGCGCCGGTTATGCAGACATGGGCCTGACGGACGAGGCGTTGCAATTTCCCTTTGTCGTCTCCGCCACACGCAATCTACACACCATGCTCACCAGCAACCGTCCCCTCGTCATTCCCGATGTGACCGCCTATCCTGGGTGGATCGTGACACAGGCTGGGCACCAGGCGCGCGCGTTCGTGGGCGCCCCGATCCGCTGCCGCCGTGGCATCATCGGCTTCCTGTCCCTGGAAAGCCGGGAGCCAGGATTTTTCAACACCACCCATGCCGAACGCCTGCAAGCCCTGGCCGATCAGACCGGCATCGCCATTGACAACGCGCAGCTCTACGAGCGGGTGCGCGCGCACGCAGCCGAGTTGGAAGCGCGCGTGGCCGGCCGCACGGTCGAGCTGCAAGCGGCCAACGCCAAACTACAAGAACTCGATCACCTCAAGAGCCAGTTCGTCGCTAATGTGTCGCACGAACTGCGCACGCCACTCGCGAACATCAAGCTCTATCTCCAACTGCTGGAGAAAGGCCGCGCAGACAAACACACCCAATATCTGGCCACCCTCAACCGTGAGGCCAGCCTGCTGCACCGGCTGATCGAGGAGTTACTCGATCTCTCGCGCTTCGACCTGGGCCAGCGCTCGGTCGCGCTGACACCGCTCGATGTCAACTTACTCATTCAGCGCCTCCTCAGCGATCGGGCAGCGCTCATTGCCGATCGCGGCCTGACCTTGCAGACCAGGCTGACTCCCGATCTGCCCACGATCCCGGCAGATCAAGCCATGATGACCCAGGTGCTCACCAACCTGCTGACCAACGCGATGAACTACACGCCGACCGGCGGCGTCATCACGCTGGCGACTCAGTTGCGGTCGAACAGCGAGCATGACTGGTTGACCTTCAGCGTGAGCGACACAGGGCCAGGAATCTCACCCAGGGATCGGATGCATATCTTCGACCGTTTCTATCGCGGCGACGCCAGCCGCACCGCGGCCGCGTCGGGCACCGGTTTGGGGCTTGCCATCTGTCAGGAGATTCTGCGCCGGCATGACGGGCAGATTACGTTGGAGAGCGAACCGGGCCGTGGCAGCACCTTTACCGCGTGGTTACCCCTGGCGCTTTCCCGGCCGCATGAGGCCTGAGAGGTGCATTTCAGTCTTGGGTCACAGCCCACGCCGGCGGGCTTCGCAGTCGTTGCAGCGACTTGCAGTCGCCCGCAACTGACATGGGCTGTGTCTTGATCGCTCAAGGTAAATGCAAACACATGTCGCTGCGTACTAAAGTCATTCTGGCGTGGGTTATAACGACCGTCGCACTGTTTGTGGTGCTGTACGTGGCGTTGTCGCGCATTCTACTCAGCCAGTTTCTCCAACTTGAGACGCTCAACACCCTCAATCATGTGCAGCGCGCCCGGCAGGCGCTCGACAATGAACTCGAGACCTTGCGTGCCACCACAACGGACTGGGCGTCTTGGGACGATAGCTATGAGTTCATGCAAACCGGCAGCGAGGATTTCGTTGACTCCAATCTGATGCCTGAAACTCTGGAGACGTTGCGTCTGAATATTCTGCTCTACGTGACCCCTGCCGGCGCTGTTTTCCGCGGTCGAGCCTATGATTTGCAGACTCGCCAACTGCTCCCACTGCCTGCCGATCTGTTGGCGCAGCTGCCGGCCCTGCATCAACTGACGCTCTCCGCACCTGGCGGCCCCATGAGCGGGCTGCTTGTGTTGCCCGAAGGCCCCCTCATCTTCGCCGTCCAACCCATTCTGACCAGTCACGAGCAAGGCCCGCCGCGCGGCGCCCTGCTGATGGCGCGCTTTCTCGATGCGCCGCAGGTGGAGCTTTTGAGCGACCTAATCCAGGGCTCTGTCACGGTGCAATCCATCCAGCAAGCGGACCCGTTGCTGCCGGCCGCCACGCTGCACACCCTGCTGGACACACCGGGCACAGTCATAGTGCTGCCGCTCGACGCCCAGACTGTGACCGGCTACGTTGCCCTCACCGACATCTACGGCAGCCCCGCGCTCTTGCTGCGCGTGTCCAATGATCGTGAGATCTACCAGGCCACCTTGATCACGGTGCGCCTCATCGGGCTGGCGCTGCTCCTGATCGGCATCGTCTTCGGCGTGCTGGCTGTGATCTTGTTGGAACGAGTTCTTCTCACACGCGTCTCCCGGCTGGCCGCGGATGTCCATGCGATCGGTACGGATGACGCCACGCTTGCGCTGCGCACCGGCGTCACGGGCAGCGATGAGTTGACTGGGCTGGCCCGTTCGATCAATTCGATGCTCGATCGCCTCGCCGCGTCGCACCAGGCACGCCTTGACAGCGAGGCGCGCTACCGCAGCATGGTCGAACAATCGTCCGAAGGCATCTTATTGGTGGATGTGCAGACGCGGGCCATCATGGACGCGAATCCCCGCGTCTGCGAGCTGCTGGGCTACACGCCGGCCGAGATCTGCACAGTGACCCTCTACGACCTGGTGGCGCTTGCGCCTCCAGCGCTAGATGCCAACATCGAACGGGTGCTGACGAGCGGACATTTTCATGTCGCCGAACGTCATTACCGACGCCGCGATGGGACGCTGATTCCGGTCGAAGTGACGGCGGTACTCCTGCAGATCGAAAATCGCCAGGCCATTTCCGTCATGTTGCACGACATCACGCAGCGCAAACAGATGGAGCTGGTGGCGCGCGAGCAGCAAACGCTGACCGAGGCCCTGCGCGACACCGCCGCCGCGCTCAGCAGCACGCTCGATTTCGATGAGCTGCTCGACCGCATTCTCGATAACGTCGGCAAAGTCCTGCCCCATGACACGTCTGAGATCATGCTCATCACCGGCGACATCGCCCAGATCGTGCGTGTGCGCGGCTACAACGAGCCGAATCAGGCGGCATTTGTACTGAGCCTACGCTTTCGCGTCGAGGAAACGGCCAATCTTCGCCACATGCTGCAAACAGGGCTTCCGTTAGCCATTCCTGATACGCGCACCTTTCCAGGATGGGTTGCTCTGCCAGAGATCGCCTGGCTGCGCTCCCTTGCCGGCGCGCCGATCCGCCGCAAGGGCGTCATGGTCGGTCTCGTCACCGTAGGCAGCGCCACCGCCGGCTTCTACCAACAGGCCCATGCCGAGCGCCTGCAAGCCTTCGCGGACCAGGCCGGCGTGGCGATCGAAAATGCTCACCTGTATGAAGCCGTACAGCAGCACGCGGCCGAGATGGAAGAACGGGTGGCCGAGCGCACGCACGCCCTGCTGGAGGCAAACGTCAAACTGCAGGAGCTCGATGTCATGAAGAGCCAATTTGTCTCCAACGTCTCGCACGAACTGCGCACCCCGTTGGCCAACATCAAACTCTACCTGACGCTGCTGGCAAGCGGCAAACCCGAGCGGCATGCGCAATACATGACCACCCTGCATCGCGAAGCCAACCTGTTGCACCGTTTGATCGAAGACCTGCTCCAGATCTCGCGCCTGGATCTCGACAAGACAACGCCGATTTTGGTCCCGGTGGATGTCAATCACCTGCTCATCACCCTGGCGCAGGATCGTGAGCCGTTGGTGAACGAACGCGGCCTGGCCCTGCATCTGTTGATGAATGCGGCTCCCCTGTGGGCGCAGGCCGATAACCGCCTGCTGATTCAGATACTCACCACCTTGATGACCAACGCCATGAACTACACAGCGGCCGGCGGGACCATCACCCTGCGTTCATTCGTCGCACAGTCAGCCGGCGCCGAATGGGTCTGTGTGGCGGTCAACGATACCGGCCCTGGAATTCCGGCTGAGGAACAGGCCCAGGTATTCAATCGGTTTTTCCGCGGCCAGGCCGCCTTGCACAGCAAGGTCCCAGGCACCGGGTTGGGACTGGCCATCTGTCAGGAAATCGTCAAACTGCACGGCGGCCACCTCACCCTTGACAGCCAGGTGGGCCAGGGCAGCACCTTCACCGTCATGCTCAAGCCGGCGCTGTCCCCGTGATGCCGCGGACCATCAGGATTTGTCATGCCACCTGAACTGCGGGTCGTGATCATCGCCGATGATCCCCTGGCGCGCATGGGCCTGGCCGCGCACCTGGCCGGTGAACCAGGCTGCCAGGTGATCGGCCAGGCGCCTGCCGATGGTGAACTGGCGCTGGCGCTGGCCGTCTATCGCCCGGACGCGGCGCTGTGGGACCTCGGCTGGGATCCGCAGCGACCAGCCCTCCCTGGCGGCAAATCGGCTCTGGAACAGCTCACTGACCTCGAACGCCCTCAGATTCCGATCGTCGCCCTGCTGCCGGATGCCACGCATGCCCCCGCGCTGTGGGCAGCCGCTGTGCGCAGCCTGCTCTTCCGCGACGCTGCCCCTGCCGTGATCGTCGCTGCGCTGGCCGCGGCCGCCGCCGGCCTGGTCGTGCTCGATCCTGCCCTGGCTCCCGCGCGGGTCGTGCCCGGCGAGCGCTCCCACGTCGCGCTGTTGGAGGAGCTGACCCCCCGTGAGTTGGATGTCCTGCGGTGCCTGGCCGAGGGTCTGCCCAACAAAGAAATCGCCCGCCAACTCGCCATCAGCGAACACACCGTCAAGTTCCACGTCAACGCCATTCTGAGCAAACTGGGCGCCCAGGGCCGCACCGAAGCCGTCGTGCGGGCCACGCGCCTGGGGTTGATCAACCTCTGACCTGATCTTTTTTCCAGGTCGCGCCCTCATCAAGCGGGGGATGCCTCGCCGCGCCGTTGGCGCGATCCTGAGCCTGTTCGTACCGACGCGATGTCGGCTATGACTTGTGGATCGTGACAAAGGAGACTATCAGATGGCTTCAGTTTTACAGGATTTTTCGGATGCGTTGGCGCTCACCGTGGAGAGGACCGGGCCGGCGGTGGTGCGTGTGGAAGCGCGGCGGCGCTTGCCCGCGACCGGCATCGTCTGGTCGGCCGCCGGCGTGATTGTGACGGCGCACCATGTGGTCGAGCAGGATGACCATGTGGGCATCGGCCTGCATGACGGGCGCACCCTGTCGGCGCGCCTGCTGGGGCGTGACCCAACCACCGATGTGGCGGTGCTGCAGGCGCAGATCGGCCAGGGACAGCTGCCCCTGACTGTGCCAACCTGGGCCGATCCGGCCGACCTGCGCGTGGGACACCTGGCGCTGGCGCTGGGGCGTCCTGGTCAGCGTGTCCTGGCCACCTTCGGCATCATCAGCGCGCTGGGCGAGGGCTGGCGCACACCGGCCGGCGGTGAAGTTGACCACTATCTGCAGAGCGATGTAGTCATGCTTCCCGGTTTTTCTGGCGGCCCCCTGGTGGATGCGGCCGGCCACATCATCGGCATGAACACCTCCGCCATGCTGCGCGGCGTCAGTCTGACCATCCCCGCGCCCACGCTGCGCCGCGTCGTAGAGACCATCCTCTCGCATGGCCACGTGCGCCGCGGCTACCTCGGCGTCAGTGCGCAGGCCGCACGCCTCCCGGCCCTGCTCGCTCAGCAGTTGCAGCAGGAGAGCGGTCTGCTGCTCGGTTCCGTCGAGGCCGATGGCCCGGCCGACAAGGCTGGCCTTTTCATGGGCGACACACTCATCAGCCTGGATAACCAGCCGGTGCGGCATCTCGATGATCTCATGGCCCTGTTGACCGGTGAACGGGTGGGGCGGCCGCTGTCGGCGCGCATCGTGCGTGGGGGCCAGGTGCAAACCCTCGATGTCGTCATCGGCGAGCGCAGCGCGTAGGTTCGAACGAGCGGATTTGGATCACGAAGCCGCGAAGTGACGCGAAGGCGGTCGCAGAAACGGCTTTAGCCGTCACTACGAACTGCCTGGCAACTTACGCCGCCCACTAGTGGTCCAAGTTTGCATCAGTTACCTCGGACGAACCCGGTTCGAAATGTTGTTCGCAGGACAATTACATACTGCAAGCGGGAATGGACTTCACTTTTTCGCCTAAGGAAACAGGCGCAATTCGTGCCCGCTTGCAGTATGGCATTCGCCTGGTGGCAGTACAGCCGCCAGGCTATCCTGCTGCACGGTCTCGATAGGCTGCCTGGAAACCTGGGCCATCTGTCGGACGGTGCGATAGAGCGACCCTGGCAGCTTCAAGGTGATCGTTTGACAGGTCATCGTCCGTCTTCCTCTTGGATCCTCGTCAGCAATCGGGCATCGCCAACCGGGTTATAGCACGGTGAGCGAGTAACCGGTAAACCGGTCAGCAAATCCAGACCTTGCACAGCAGTCTCCACCGCCGAACCCCTCACCTCAATCAAAGCCCGGCAGAGCCAGCCTGCCCACTTCCCGGCCGTCCGCGGCCCGGGAGGGGATGAGCAGCAATGAATTGCAATGCGGTTTTTCCCGATCGGTGACAGGGTTTTTGCCAGGTTGGCAGAAAGTTGACAGACCACTGAAAGTCATTCTATGTTATAATGATCTTGTCGCATGTGTATCCTGAGATTTGCTTGAGCCGGCCACCGGCATCGTCGTGGCGTCGAGCGTGCCTGAGCCATCGGCCGATCTCGACCCAATGCCCTGACTGAAACGAGAGAGGAGCAGTATCCAATGGAAACGCCAGAAACCATCACCATTCAATTGCCGTCGTTCATTACACGCCTGCGTCGCCGCGGCCGCGAGGGTTGGCAGCGCCTGGGGCGCCGGCTCCTGCCAACGCCGGGCAATGTGCTTTTCACCCTGCTGATGATCGGCCTGTTGTTGTGGGCGCAATCGGCCGGCGCGCTGCCGCTGCGCCTGCTGGGGCCGAATGTCCCTTCGACCAACACCATCGCCTACCAGGGCCGCCTCGCCGATGCCGGCGGCTCGCCCTTGACCGGCACCTACAACATCATCTTCCGCCTGTACAACGCCGCCAGCGGCGGCGCACCGCTGTGGGAAGAACAGTGGACCGGCCAGAACGGCGTGCAGGTCAGCGACGGTCTCTTCAACGTCATGCTCGGCAGCCTGACGCCCATCCCGCAGGCGGTTGTCACCGGCAACAACACCCTCTGGCTCGGCATCACCGTCGGTACGGACGATGAGATGGCGCCGCGCGTGCAACTCGGCAGTGTGCCGTTCGCGGTGCAGGCGCTGACCGTGCCGGATGGGAGTGTGACGACGGAGAAGATTGCCGATCAGGCAGTAACACAGGCGAAGCTAGGACCGGACGTTAACCTGGTGCCGCCGGATGGGAGCATCACAACCGCCAAACTGGCTGACGGGGCCGTGACAGAGCCGAAACTCGGTGTTCGCTTACCGCGACTCCTCGGGCAGAAGACCTGCGATGGTTGTGGACAACCAATTGAGTCCAATCAATTCGATTGGGTCTCAGTAAAGGGCGCAAACGCCCAGGACATCATCGAAGTTACTGCGACCACCCAAGGCGGCGTTGTCATGGTGCTAATGACAAGCAGGCATTCCCTCAGCCCGGTAGCCGAGCCGTGGTGTGGTATTTCTGTCCTTCAAGGGGTACCCAAGTCCGCTTTGCGAGCCTGGAAACAAACAAATGCGAGAACTGGCACTGATATCGGGTGTTCTGTTTCCTATGTGTTTGCCGACCTTCCCCCGGGTACCTATACGTTTCGAGCTATGGGGTACGTTTATCCTGCCACTCAGATTAAGTGGTGGTACCAACGTCAGGTGGCCGTGTTCGAGTATTAGGTGACGGTGTGAGTACATTCATTTCATTGGAAAGGACGTTAGCCACATGGAAACTCCGAAGAGCCTATTCACCGTTCTCGCAGAATGGTGGGATCAACGACAAACCTATCGCCGCACCATCAGTTCAGAGCGCAAGGCGGTTTCTTTCACCCGCCTGCTACCCACACCCGGCAACGTGATTTTTACCCTAGCGATGATCGCGCTTCTGGTGTTGGCTCAGTCCGCCGGTGCGCTGCCTTTGCGCCTCACAGGGCCAGATGCCCCTTCGACCAACACCATCGCCTACCAGGGCCGTCTCGCTGATGCGGCCGGCGCGCCGTTGACAGGAACGTACAGTATCATCTTCCGCCTTTACAACGCCGCTAGCGGCGGTGCACCGCTATGGGAAGAACAGTGGACCGGAACGAATGGCGTGCGCATCAGCGATGGCCTCTTCAACGTGATGCTCGGCAGCCTGACATCCATTCCACAAGCAGTAGTCACCGGCAACAGCACCCTCTGGCTGGGGATCACCGTTGGTACGGATAACGAGATGGCGCCGCGCGTACAACTCGGCAGTGTGCCGTTTGCCGTGCAGGCGCTGACTGTGCCGGATGGGAGCGTGACAACGGCCAAGATTGCGGATCAGGCCGTAACACAGGCAAAAGTTAGGACCGGATGTTAGCCTGGTGCCACCGGATGGAAGTATCACAACCGCCAAACTGGCCGATGGAGCGGTGACAAGCCCAAAGCTCGATTTGAGAAAGGAAGTGTCTGCCTTGGCAGCCGATAATGCTACCGTGAATGTGCCCGGGGCTGGGGTGAAGTGCTGATTCCAGGCTTGTCACTCCAACTGTCCCCTGGCTTCGTCGGCAAAGATCCTTGTTTGGATGGGTGCAACGTACGCTGTGACGCCCAGCGGTTCCTTTTACGGAACAAGGATTTATCTCGACAGCACCGAGATATCGACCGTACATGAACGCCCGCCAGACACCGAATGGCGCCCAATTGGAACACTCAGATACATTGCAGTCCCTGCCGGTGCTCATAATCTTGAACTACGTACCTATGGGCAATTTGCCGGTGCAGTCACTTACTTGGGGGCCAACCTGAACACCTGTCTTCAGTACCTTGTCTTCTCGTAGCAGAAGTTTGTGGATGTGTATGTTCTTCGGCTAACGGCGCTGAGTCTACCATCGTACGCGCCACAAGTTATGTCCAGCAAACACGCTATGCTGTGGAGGCTCAGAAGGTGTGTTTTCGATGTGCAGTTTCGCTGGCGGCGGAGTGACTTGTCGAGGGCTGTACGGGCGTGCGATGTGAGAAGGTAGGGTCGGACCAAAGCCAGCAAAAGCATGTTTGAATGTTCATCTTCATCGCAGGCGGCCCGATGTGTTAGGGCTGCAAGTCAGCTATTTATGTAGAGGAGGCTCGATCGCATGGAACACCGAGAATTCAACTTCAATGTACGAATACCTGAAGCTGCCGGGCAGGCGGCACCCGCTTGACTCGCTTCTTGCCCACTCCTGGAACGTGATCTTTACCCGGCTGATGATTGGCCTCTTGCTGTGGGCCTCGTCAGCCGGTGCGCTACCTCTGCGCCTGATGGGACCAACCGCCTTCGACCAACACCATCGCCTACCAGGGGCGTCTGGCCGATGCCAACGGCGCACCGTTGACCGGCACGTACAACATCATTTTCCGCCTGTACGCCGGTCAGTAGCGGCCCCGGGTGGGAAGAACAGTGGACCGGCACGAATGGCGTGCGCATCAACGATAGCTTGTTCAATGTGATGTTGGGCAGCCTGACATCCATTCCGCAGGCAGTGGTCACCGGCAACAACACCCTTGGCTCGGCATCACCGTCGGCACCGATAACGAAATGGCCCCGGGTTCAACTCGGCAGTGTGCCGTTTGCCGTGCAGGCGCTGACCGTGCCGGATGGCAGCGTGACGACGGCCAAGATCGCCGATCAGGCCGTGACGCAGGCCAAACCGGCCCCGACGTGAATCTGGTGCCACCGGATGGGCAGCATTTCACCGCCAAACTGGCCGATGGAGCCGTGACGACGGGGAAGATCGCCAATCAAGCCGTAACCAGTCAAAAGCAGACCGCAGCAGCGACCTACGTAGAGGACAACTCATACTTGGTTGCCCAGGGTCAGGGGCCTGTTGTTGTGAGTGAGTTCAACTTTTCTAACGTTCCTGTCGGTGATATCGTAATCATGTGTTCATTTGTTGCAGGGATTCCCAGCGGGGCAAACCCTTACGGAGCAATAATTCTATCAGTATCACCAGGAGGAGGGTTAAATGGAATGCCCACGCATATCCTGAGCACTGTCGGATCAGTATGTACTTCACGGAAAACTATCCAATTTTGGCGGCGGTTCACTAGTTATTCGCATGATATATACTGGAGAACAAGCAACAACGCAGGTTGGATCGGACGGATAACGGGGACTCAAGGTTTCGGACGCAAATGCACTGCAACATTCGGAATTTGAGGACGATGTCCGTAACTCGGTGTCGTGCAATCCCATTCGCAACATCGAGGCATTGTCTCTTGGCAACAAGGAGGCTACGATATGAGGCGTCCGAATCGCCGCAAATTGCGATATGACATTCTGACGCTGTTGCTGGCCATACTGGTGACGTTGCAACCGCCAGCTTGGTTGCAGAGCATACATCCAAAGGCAGAACAAAACGTGCCGTCAGACTGGCATACCTATACCGATCCTGACTTTGGCTGGTCAATTCGCTATCAGAATCTTGGTCTGCAAGGGTCATGTTCGAGCACTCGAACACAGCAGAGCAGGTAATTCGACGTAAGGTGGCATTGATTGGCCCAGATAACGCCACTATCTGGCTTGATAAGCTCCAGAACATGTCAGGTCATCCAGCCGAAACATGGTTTCAGACCTACAAACAGCCATTGTTTTCCAGTTCGACCGATCTCACAGTTGTTCTCGAAGCCGAATTCGATGGTCAGGTTGGCCAGAACGACACCGACTCTACGGGCACCGCACAGGTTGCTGTGGTAGCAGTCAGAGGTCGCTGCTATCGAGATTACTTACCTTGTTGCTGATGGGGCACTGCGCAGCGTATTCCACGGAGATTGAACGGACATTGAGGTGGCAATCAACAGGACGCCCATACTTCGGAGATGCCGATATTCAGAATCCATGTTGCCGTCGAGACCACTCATTGCGAACTGCTGTGGCATCAACAGTCCTGGCAATATCTGCGTGTGTTGCACCAGAGATTCGACGGTGCACAGGTAGGTAACTGCGTTTGGTGGGCCTGTCATAAAACGCAGGCGATGCCGTGCGCTGGCGACGCTAACACGTGGGACGAATGTGCGTCACGGGCCGACAAACTTGTGGATACGACCCCGGAAGCCGATCTCTTGCCGTGTGGGACACGGGCAATCATATTGCTTACGTGGAGAGTGCAAGCAGCGGCAACACGTCTCGAAAATGGATTGTTACTCCGCGAGCTTGTGGTGGAAATACAGGTTTCAATGGCGTGTCCTATAGAACCACCTCGGCATCTGGGAAGCATTTCAATGGCACAAGTGGACCGACCCCACTGCCAGTGCCTACTTGCCCCTACCTCTGGCGGCGTCATTCTCTGCAAAGACTGGCAGTACCAGTGCGCCAACGAAGGCGAGGGCGGCGGTGGGTGCGCCGCGACAGACTGGCTGGCAGAATGTGGGCGGCTTCAATGACCACGCATCCTCCGTGCGTGTCCCTTCCGGCTGGTCGGTCAAACTTTCGAGCACAGTGACCGCGGCGGCGGCTGGGCCTGCCGCAACAGCAACGACGACAACTTTGGCGGCAATCAGTTCAACAACGGCGCCAGTCTGAATGATGCTGTCTCGTCGTTTGAGGTCTTCAACGTACCGAACTGCGGCGACAATCACGCACCGAACACGCCATCTCTCCAGGCCCCTGGTGATTGGCATGTCGCCACTGACGGTCGTGCGCCGCAGTTGTTGGAACAACAACGGCGATCCCGACGGCGACTCGGTGCAGTTCTCACGCGGAGATCTACGGCAGCGCAGTCAACGCCAACAGCGGCTGGACTGGCAGCACCTGCTGGCGACCTGGCAATCTGGATGGCCAGTATTACGGTTACCAATGGCACGTCAAGGCCAGGGATAACTATGGAGCTGAGAGCGGCTGGAGCACCACCTGGCACTTCACGATTCAGCAGCCCAACCAGCCCCCTGCTATCTCCTTCCAGACGGCCAACGGCAACCCCGCCAAGGCCAGATCAGCAGCCGCGACCGCACCTGGACCTTCGCCGGCACGGCCAATGACCTGGAAGGCCAGCTCAACCGCATTGAGTTCCGCTGTGACAACTGCGACAATGCTGGCAGCGGCCCCAACCAGACCAATGGCAACACCTGGTCGCTGACGCGCACCGAGATGGCCGGTCAGAACGACGTCTACTTCGTCGCCTACGATAACCTGAATCAAAGCGCTGCCAGCCGCCATCTCGACCTGCAAATTGACCTGGCGCCGCCCGTGACGACCCTCAGCCTCAACAACGAGGCCAACCCGGCGAATTGGCCGACCTGGTTCACCACCCCAGTGACCGTGCGCCTGCACGCCGACGATGGCAATACGGGCCGGGCGCGCAGCGGAGTCAGCCAGGTGCGCTACCGGCTCGATAACGGCGGCTGGCAGACGGTCGGCGGCAGCGATGCGAGTCTTGTGGTTACCACCGACGGCAGCCACAGCGTCGAGTATTACGCCCTGGACAATGTGGGCAACCAGGAAAGCAGTCGGACGGTCAACTTCCAGATTGACCAGACACCCCCCAGTTCGCTATCCGGCGTGGTCGAGACCCACTCTGTGGTCAATGGTCAGTGGCAGCGCGATCACAACGTGGCAACCTTCACCTGGAACGCCTCGAGCGATCCCACCTCCGGGGTGTGGGGCTATCAACTCTACTTCGGCGAGGACCCCAACGGCACAGCGTATCAGACCTTCCTGGCAGCCGAGCCGCATATGTGGACCCCGCAGCCAGGCGGTCCATACCGGCAGCTATTTCGCGCGGCCGTGTGCGATGTGGCCGGTAACTGGACGCCGGGGCTTGGCTGTACAACTTCCGCTACGATGGCACCCCACCCGAGAATCCTACCGGCATCACTCACGCCGCTGGCATCGCCAACGATGTCTGGCAAAACATCACGATTATCCCCGACTCCACCCTGGCCCGCGCCGCACGACGGTGTCTGGGTATCCAGGGCTATTCCGTGTACTTGGGAGATAACCCCGCTGAACGAGCAGCAGCTTCAGCCCGGCCAACAGTTGGCCCCGCGACGCCGCTGTGTGTTGCAGTCCGCCTGTACCGGCTACCTGCGTCTGCGCAGCCGGGATAACGTCAACAACGAGGCCGAAGATTGGCCAAACCGGCTTTGTCCTGCGCTAGGACAATGCGCCTCCGATGGACAGCTTCACGATCAACGGCGAAGCACACACGGACCAATCCCAACCCTGATCACCTCGACATCACGTCTTAGGACGCCGGCAGCGGCGTGCAGGAGATGCGGATTTCGGCGACGGTGCGGCTTGGACGCCGTGGGAAACTTACGCCACGCAGCGCCCCCGGACCATCCTGGGGATCAGCCGGCAGGGTGGCCGTTGTAGTAGCAGGTGCGCGACGGCGTCAGCTTGACCTCAGACGGCGCACCTCGCACACCGTCTACCTCGGATGTCAACCCACAGCAGCCGCTTTCGCCGTCTACCGTCTCTTCGATCATGCGCTGAGACGCGGGCAGCGGCGCCTACACCTCCACCCTCTACAGCGGTTCGGGGCACCCTGGGCCAGATCCTCGATTCCCCGCGCCTTTCCAGCACCCACTACCTTTCCAGGGGGGCTACGAAGCAGGCAGCCAGGCGCTTCCCGGATTACCGAGCCGGGCCATGACGAGGCCTGTTCATCAACGGCATCTTCGCTTCCGGCAACGGCTCGCAACCCGATGACCCCGACGCTGTGCAGCTTGCAGGGTACCCTGGGCGAGCCCGGGCTTGCCCCATAACGAAACGACCTGCAGAGCCAGAATCATCGTTATCAGCCTGGCTTCCGGCGGCTGGCCTGCCGATGGGTACGCCAACGCCAACGCCAACGCCGACCCCTACACCGACGCTAACGCCCACCCTGCGCGAGTTCTCCACGGTCAGCATCAACGACGGTGACCTTCACCCACAGCACCGCGGTCACACTCCGACGCTTTGTTCACCGGGAGCGTTGTCGAGATGAAGATCAGCAACGACGGTGGTCGGCGGCGTGCTCTGGGAGCCTACGCCGGAAACCAGGGACTGGATCGATTACGAGCCACGGGCAGAGAGTGTGCTGTCGCGCCGTGTACGCCGCTTTCAAGGACGTCAACGGCGTCAGATCCATGCCACCTACTTCGATGACATCATCTCGACCCCAACCCGCCCATTGGGCAGTTGGCCGGGGAGGAGCAGTTGGTCTACGCAGCGCCAGCGGCGTGGGGCCAGCAGCCGGCAGACGGCTCGCAGCCGGCCTTTGGCGATCCCCATTGATCACGCCGCGCCCATCCCAGGTCGCTCCTATGCCAAACCGCGGCAGGATGGTGTCGGTGCCGATCTATGTGATCGCTTCGGACGAAACAGCGGCCTGGCTTGAGATGCAGATCAGCGCTAACGCCGAAAGCCCACCGATACCACCTGGGTGCCGTAATCGGCGCTCAGACCGTGGGGCCCGCGGAGGCGACGGGATCAAGACGGTTCACGCCCGCTTCCGGGTGACAGGCCGGGAATGTCTCGACCGTGCTTAATACCCAGCTTCGCGCTTGACACGCTGCCTCCCCGGCGGTCCCGCCGTTGGTCCGCGCATCATCGGGCCGGACACCGTCACCACGACGGGTCTACCTGGGCGCAGAGGACAACCTGAGCGGGGTAGAGGACATGCGGCGTAGCGTCGATCCGACCTTCGGCGATGCCCCTGGCAGCCGTGCCGCATACTATGACCGTAACTCTGGCTCAGGAAGCCGCTGACCGCCCGGCCGGTCATCACGCTCTGTGCGCAGTACCGGATGGGCCGGCAATGACTCGGAGGTTTACAGCGACACCTCCCGCCGGACATCTCGCCGCCGCTGGTATATGTCGAAGTGGCGCCCGGCAACACCCTCACTGCGCACCGTGACCATCCCGGCCTACGACGGTCTGGCCGGGCAAAGCGTCGCGGGAATCATGCGCCTGAGCAATGATCCCCCCTGCTCGACGGCGTCGCCACATGCCCTACACGCCAACCGTCGCCTGGGCCTTTCGACGAACCAGCCGTGGTCTGGGTGCAGGTCAGGACATGGTGGGCAACTGAGCGAGCCGTGGTCCCGGCCTGCGCCGCCTGGTTAGTGATCTGGCCGGTGGCGATGACCTATCACTATCGCTGACCCGCAGGCCGAAGCCAGCCGCTGGCAGCAGAGCGCCGGACTGTCTTTACGACCGCAATGGCGACAATCTGGTCACCATCGTAGACATCATGTGGTACACCGCACGATGGGGCGGCAGTTGTTCGCAGTGGCAACTGATCCTGGATGCGCTGCGACGCTTCCGGGCCGTATCGCATCCCAGGTGAGCCAACTTTCTTTGTATTAGAGGAGCATGAATCAGTGGACCGCAAGCACATCCGTTTTGATCTCGGCCTATCTCCGTGGCCGCGGTTGGTAATGGAATCGAGACGCCATGCGCCGATTCTTCCCACCCCAGGCAACGTCCTGTTTAATCTGCTGATGATCGGCCTGTCTATGCGGCTTTCATCAGCCGGAGCTGCCGCTGCGCCCTGGGCCGGTAATGTCCCTTCGACCACTACCTATCGCTCACCAGGGCCGCCTGGGCCGACGCCGGCGGCTCGCCCTGACCGGCGCCTTCACAGCATCATCTTCCGCCTTCATAACGTCGCCAGCGGCGGCGTGCCGCTGTGAAGAACAACAGTGGACCGGCCAGAACGGCGTGCAGGTCAGCGACGGTCTCCAACGTCATGCTCGGCAGCCTGACGCCCATACCGCAGACGGTTGACACCGGGACAACACTCTTCTGGCTCGGCATCGACCGTTGGCACGGACGATGAGATGGCTGCCCGCAGTGGGGAGTGTGTCGTTTGCCGTGCAGTGTTGACCGTGCCGGATGCGTGACGACCACCAAAACTGCCGATCAGGCGGTGACGCAGGCGAAATTAGGGGACGGGAGCGTACTGATCACGTCATTTGGCTTTCCACAACGTCTATGAAGCGCGCAATAGTACCGCCAAGTCTACTCACAAACACAACTTCAGCGGAAACCGGCACGTCGGTTACGATCAACTGCGAGACGGCTTGTACGGCCTTTATCCAGCATCGTTGATTGATACAGCATTCTGTCGCCAATGGACGTGTAGACGTAGTAGTCACTGCGGGCGCAGTAAACGTGTTCTCGGAATTGGGAATATCCAGTGAAGGATATGCATTTTAGCTGGTTTCTGGTAGTGGATTTATCAAACCTACCAGCAGGAACCATCTTATCTCCGTGCTCGCCTGCAGCCCCCAGGCCCATCCTGGCACATGTTATTACTACGATTCGTCAGCGGGCTACTGGGAGCACCGATGTTCTTGTCTTTGCTCAGTCATAGAGCGACAGAGGTATGTAGCGAGACAAGCGCAGTTTGAGTCTCGCTTATTTGGGGACGCTGTAAGGCGGTCGCCGCGGATGCGGTCTTCGTGCTTCCGTCGCAGGCGCGGTGAGCCCGCCTCCGCGATCCAAACACCCCCGACCGCGTGAGGGCTTGCCAACCTCCGCCAGGGTGCTAAAATGCAAGACAGGAAGGAGGACGCAGACGATGGGAAATACCTATGTTCTGACTGCCACGCGCGGGGGCGTCGGGTTGCCGGCTGCGCTTCTGAAGTCGTTGGGGCTGCGCGCCGGAGAACCGGTCCGGCTGACGACGCGTGAACAGCAGATCATCATTACACCGTTGCACCAACCGGTATCCGGCGAACTCATGGCCGATACTGCGGAAAGATTCACGGTTGACGCACTGGCAGCCGCCTTCCCGCACAGCGAGTTGGTTCGCCTGAGCCAGACGGCGCTCCAGGAGGCGCCCGCCCCTTATGATGTGGGAGAATTCGGCGAGGCGGCCCTCGAAGCCGAGCCAATCGAATTGTTTCCGTTCGATCAGGCCGGTTGTCGAGCCACGATCAGAGTAACCATGTCTGCTCCTTTTTACCTGGCGCCGCCGCCCGCCGCGACGCTGATCGGTCGTGGCGACATCTATGAGTTTGTGCCCATCCCCTGGCTTAATCCACCCGTTCATGTCCTGCGCAACTGGCAACAAGGCGCCGCCGAAGTGCAGCAGGCGAGTCGGGTCAGGGACGCTTTTCGCGTCGGCAGTCGCGACAACAAGGAATTCATCATCACCGAATGCAAGACGCGCTTCGTGGTGGTCTTCTCTCACGACGCCGAACTCAGAAAGGGCCAAACCTACGTGCTCGTCGTCCCGGTGTACACCGTCAACGACCGAGCTGACGATCCGGCCTTGCTCGATCACTTACGCCACCATCAGATTTACAACGCCTTTCACTTGCCGCCAGAGACCACTTTGCGCATCAGCGAGTCCTATGCTGACTTCCGGCGATTACAACCGCTGCACCGAGATTTCCTGGAGCCAGGCAAACGGTGCGCCAGGCTTTCACCTGCAACCATGCAAGCCATGCTGGCGCAGTTCAGCAAATTCTTGCTCCGCATCTGACCAGTAGACGCTACAACGGCGCAACTTACAAGGAGGTTTGTTGACATGGAACACAAAGAGATCAAGCTCCGCATCCCCTGGCCGACCATCCGATCGGATGGATTCAACTTCCGTCGTTTGCTGCCGACGCCAGGCAATGTGATCTTCACGTTGTTGGTCGCTGGCCTGCTGGTATGGGCTTCTTCAGCAGGGGCTCTTCCGGTGTTGTTGTATCGAGTGTCCCTTCTACCAACACCATCGCCTACCAGGGTCGTCTGGCCGATGCCGGCGGCTCGCCCCTGACCGGCGCTCACAGCATCACTTCCGCGCCTCTACAACGCCGCCAGCGGTGGCGTGCCGTCGTGGGAAGAGCAGGACCGGCACGAACGGCGTGCAGGTCAGCGACGGTCTCTTCAACGTCATGCCGGCAGTCCGACGCCCATCCCGCAGGCCGTTGTCACTGGCAACAACACCCTCTGGCTCGGCATCACTGTCGGCGCGGACGATGATTTCTCTGCGCGGTAACCGGCAGCGTACCGTTCGCCGTGCAGGCGCTGACCGTGCCGGATGGGAGTGTGACGACGGGGAGATAGTGGATGGCGCTGACTCAGGCTAAGCTGGCTGTTGTCTTCTACCGGTAACCATACCTGTCCCTAACTGCTGTTTTGATCAGACGACTAATGGGGGTGGAGCGGGGACCTCTTTCACGTGTAGTTTCACGGGCCAACTCCGGCTTCCTCTTCCTCAGTTTGCAGGGTGCTCAAAAGATGACTACCTGTTCTGCCATGTCACTTGAGCATATTTGTGGATGGTGTGAACATCAATACGGCTACCAGAGATATGCCATCCAATACACACACGACTAGCTGTCATCCTCATTTATGGCTGATACAGTAGCTATAGTAGCGGGTTTCACACGATCAGTGCCCGCATCTGGTCGGTTGGTTCGAATATCTGGCATGGTTCACCGCTGACTTGAAGCACCTTTACAATTGATCGACAAAGGTGGCCTTTTCGCACAATATAGGTTACTTCACCCTGTGACCATGGGAGGCTACCTTTGTGTCGTCATTATAATCTGTCTATGCCGCAATCGTCTGGCTTGGCTGGAGCCGATGGAGACGATCTACCAGGATGCTGGGTGCCGAGCCGGCGTTACCTGCGCGCTTCAAGCGTTGAGTTGGGCTTGTCAGCCCGGATGTACATCGCCGCGGTCGGTAACCTGCCGCCGGATGTGCGCCCCGGGGCAGCGGTTCCGGCTCAGCACGGTGTTTGACGTCAGCCGGCCCACCGTGTATCAGATTGCCGCCCAGGCGTTCCAGCAATGGCTTGAGCCGGTAGGATGGGGTAGCTGAGCCCGCAGCACCGGCGGCGGCAACCCAGAAAGCCACACGCACGCCGGTCAGCGAACGCTCTGATCAAACGGACGTTACTGGACGCTGGCTTTGCCTCGGCAAACGAGGCCTTGCGGCCGATGCAGGTTGTGTTGCAGGCCGCCTTGACGAAAGCCGCCCGGTTGGTTTCATCAGCGAATCGTTGACGAGCGCCGGTCAGCAGGCGGGTCAGCAGTGGCCAGCCTGGGATTATCGGCCCCGGGCGCGTGATTGAGGCTGAGCGACGAAACGTTTTTCCAGGGTCTGATCTTCTCCCCGGTCGAGCTGCGCCCGGCGTGATCTTGTTGGGGCCACGTTGTAAAGATCGCCTCGCCGATACCCGTACTCGCCCTGTTAGGCGCAAGACACGGGTGTTATTTATTTGGAGGCTGGTCGAAGACGCTGGGGCGCATCTTCCTGCTCCTCAAGGCCCTGGCATTTACCTGGTAGTAAATATAGACCCCATATCCTGGATTGGACCAAACGTGCGCCGCCATTCTGGACGGCGGCGCTCACGGCCCTGGCGAGCGTCTACCGCCTGGAAGACCAATTGCCCGGACGGGACAGCCGCTTTGACACTACCCATGTGTCGGTGGCTCCAGCGCGAATGCCTGATCACCCAATGCGCCACACCTTTCTGTGCTGGAGCGCATCCGGCGATGCCCTGAAATGGTCGACTGGCGGGCCGGTGACATCCGTCGACCCGGCGACCATTGCCTGGTTCTCCCTGGACGAGACGCTCCAGGCGCGGCGGCGTGGACGGCATCCTGCCGTGCGCAAGTTCGTCAGGACGCCGCGCAGCTACCAAGCTTCAGTTGTTGACTCCACTTCGACTGGCTGGCCGCCGCGCGATCCCTGGCGGCAACGCCTGGCCGCCAACGTGCCGACACCGGCGGCGCAAGTCTGCTTCGAGCGCACTGTCGCCCGAGTTTCGGCGCTTTTACGATAAGGCGTATCAATGGCCAACACCGGCGCGCGCCTGATGCACGAGGCGACCGACTTGGTCGCACCAGCTGGTCGCTGACCAGCCCGCTTATCGCCAACTGGCCGCGGGACCCGACGGCGCTCCCGGACGGCACCCCGCATGCCAGCAGCTTGATCGAGACCATCAACGGCATCGTGAAGACTTACTTACAGGCGCGCCAGGCCTTTCGCAATCCGGAGACGGCCCAGGCCTATCTCAATTTGCTCGTGCTCTGGCACAACATGCGCAGCTTTCAGCGCGGCAAGCGCGCCGGCCATAGTCCCTTCCAGGGGCGAATATTCACCCCTGGCACCGACGAGACTGGCTAACCCTGCTCGGCTATCCTGCCGCCTGAGGGCGATCGGTCCCCGACACGACATCGACTCCGTGGTGCGCCTTTGTACGCATCTATGCGGTTGCGGTTCTGACCGGCTGTCCTGCACAAGGTCGGTCTCGAGCAATTTGTGGGGTTAGTGTCGAGGCCCGGTTGATGCCTCAAAGTGAACCATGCCGAA
>NZ_JADIZS010000029.1:0-77317 GCF_016704685.1 Candidatus Amarolinea dominans | reverse complement strand
TGGGCCAGCGGCGACAGAGCCATGCCAGCCTTGATCTGGCGCAACCCCGCCAGGCGCAGGCGCACGCTTTCGGCAAAATCGGTTTCTTCGGCCTCCTCTGCCTGCGCGATGACCTCGTTGACCGTTTCGCTGAAGCCCTCCTCCAGAATGAACGGCGCCTGGCCGACGAGCGTTTGCAGGGCGTCGAAGTCAGGCGCGCTCAAGAACGCCAACAGCGCGGCCTCCACAATCTCATCCTGGTATTCAGCCAGGAAGCTCATCCAGGCGGCGCGCAGGGCAGGGTCGCGATCGAGCGCCGCAGGCAAATCGGTGGTGTCACGGACACCGGCAGCGGCCAGGCGCGCCTGCAAATCGGCGGGTAGGCTGGCAGGAAGTGGGCTGGGCATCGTGCTGCTCCTCGTGAACGGGGTGGTCGCGCTCAACGCCCCGTGAAAACCGGGGCGCGTTTTTCGAGAAAGGCTTGCACCCCTTCGCGGCTGTCCGCGGTGGCGCCGGCCACGTCCTGGAGAACGGCTTCAACTTCCAGGGCTTCGGCCAGCGTGCTGGTCAGCGCCTGGTTGAAGGCACGCTTGGTCAGCCCCAACGCACGGGTGGGCGCTTCGGCCAGGCGCCGCGCCCACGCGGCGACGGTCGCCTCGAACTCCTCCGCGGGAATGACACGGTTGACCAGACCCCAGGCCAGGGCATCGGCCGCGCTGAGGCGATCGCCGGTGGTCATCAACTCCAGGGCGCGCGTGGGGCCGATCAAGCGCGGCAGCAGCCAGGTGGAGCCGCTGTCCGGGATGAGGCCAATCCTGATGAAGGCCTGGATGAAGCTGGCCCGGTCGCTGGCCAGGCGAAAATCGCCAGCCAGGGCGATGCTCATGCCGGCCCCGGCCGCGACGCCGTTGATGGCGGTGATGACCGGCTTCTCGATGGTGCGCATGAGCAGCACCAGGGCATTGTAACCGCGGCGCAGGTGATCGCCGATGCTGACATCGTCGGACCGATGCTGCAAGTCCTCCAGGTCCTGCCCTGCGCTGAAGCCGCGGCCGGCCCCGGTGAGCACAATCACCCGCACACGCTCATCCTGGGCGGCCTGGTTGAATGCCTCAAGCATTTCGTGCGTCATTCGCTCGTTGAGCGCGTTCAACTTCTCCGGCCGATTGAGCACAATCGTCGCGATGGCGCTCGTCACCTGGTAGTGGATAGTCTCGAACATGATCTCCCTCTCTCCGCTGATTTACATGTCCCGGCGGGGCGGAGCCGGATGTTCTTTCGTCACATACAACTGGTAGTAACGCCCGCCGTAGAAAAGGAGGGGCGAGCGTGGGGGTTCGCCTTGATGCAGGGCCACGACGCGACCGACGATGATCCAGTGATCGCCGCCCTCCAAAATCTCATGTTTGACACAGGCGATCGCGGCCAGCACGTTCTCCAGACGCGTCATGCCCATCTGCGGTTGCTCTTTCCAGCCGGCAAATTGGAACGGCGGCGGTTCAGGCTCTTTCCAGCCGCCGGCAAAGAAAGTCGAGAGCGATTCCTGATCGGCGCGCAAGATATTGACCGTAAAGGTGGATGCTTCCTGCAGCAGGCCGGCCATGCGGGCTTTCTTCCCCACAGAGGCCAGCAGGAGCATGGGGTCGAGCGAGAGCGAGGCGACTGCGTTCGCGGTCATGCCGTGAACCTCACCCTTGATCTCGGTCGTTATCACGGTGACGCCGGTGGCAAACAGGCCAATGGTGTTACGAAAAGCACGGGAATCGGGAGTCATGGATGATTCAGTCATGGATCCTTCACTCAAAGCACGAACAACACTTGAGGTCGAATGGGTGAGGCGTCACAGCCTCAGATCCTGTGATGCGCTAAGGCTATTTTACCAGACCCGTGCCGGAACGCTAAAATAGGTCGAACAACCTGTGTCGGGAATTTGGAATTCCTGTTGGTGGGCAGCCAGCGTTGCAGGCAGGGGCGTGGCTATGGTATACTCTCCCGACGCGGCGAACGCCGTTCTGAACCTTCTGCTTGGGGATTCTGGGAGGCAGCGTGAGTAAGCGCGAGTTCAAGCTCGAAAATGAATACCGGTTCAACCGCGGTGGGCCACTGCGTTGGATCATGTCGCACCAACTGCGCTATGCCTGGTTTCCTTTGCTGGCAATTGCCGCGGCCGCGCTGAACAATTTCTTCTACAGCAGCATCCAGGTTTATGTGGGACGCGGCTTCGATGTGATTTCCACGCCAGGCTGGCAACTGCCGGCCCTTTTCTCATTGGCGTTGGTCATCGCCGGCTCGGCAGTCGGTCAGGGCTTGACCGGCCTCACCCGCAACTACGCGGTCGAGTTCCTGGCGCAGCGGGTGGAGCGCGACGCACGCGATGAACTTTATGTCAGCCTGTTGGGCAAGAGCCAGACATTCCACGGGCGCCAGCGCATCGGTGACGTGATGGCGCGCGCCACCAATGATGTGCATACCCTCAACCTGATGTTCAGCCCCGGGGTCATGCTCCTGACCGATTCGGCCATGGCCGTGGTCGTGCCAATCGTGCTGATCGCCCGCCTGCGCAGCGAACTGCTGCTGGTGCCCTTACTTTTCTTGGTGGCCCTGGCGCTCACGATCTATGACTACAACCGGCGGCTCAGTCCGGTCAGCCTGGCCATGCGTGACCAGTTTGGCACGCTCAACGCCGGCCTGACCGAGGCCATCACCGGCATCGAAGTGGTCAAGGCTAACGTGCAGGAACGTTTCGAGTGGGAAAAGTTCACACACAATGCGCGGGTTTACCGCGACCACTTTGTGCGCCAGGGCGAGATTCAGGCCCGCTACCTGCCGATGCTCATGTTCAGCCTGGGCTGGGCCGGGGCATTTGTGCATGGGATGCTGCTCTGGCACGCGGGCGCGATCACCCTGGGTCAGGCCCTCGGCTTCATCGGCCTGTTCAGCACCCTGCGTTTCCCCACGTTCATCTCGATCTTCAGCTTCAACCTGGTGCAACTGGGCATCGCCAGCGCGCGGCGCATCCTGGCCATCATCAACACCGAAACCGACCTGGACGAGAACGTAACCGGGTTGGCGCAACCGATGCGCGGTGAGGTGGTTTTCGAGAACGTCAGCTTTGGCTATGACGGGCAGCCTGTCCTGAACAACATCAGCTTTGTGGCGCATCCGGGCGAGACCGTGGCTATCGTCGGTCAGACCGGTTCCGGCAAGACCACCCTGACGCGCCTCATCAACCGCATCTTCGATGTCGAGCGCGGCCGGGTGCTGGTGGATGGCGTGGATGTGCGCGACTGGAGTCTGGAGGCGCTGCGCTCGCAGATTTCAACCATCGAGCAGGACATCTTCCTCTTTTCACGCACGCTGGCCGAGAACATCGCTTTCGGGGTTGCCGACGCCAACCAGGCGACCATCGAACACGCGGCGCAGGAGGCGCAGGCGCACGATTTCATCCAGAGCTTCAGCCTGGGTTACGCCACCGAAGTGGGCGAGCGCGGCGTCACCTTGTCTGGCGGTCAGCGCCAGCGCATCGCCATCGCCCGCGCCTTCCTGACCAACCCGCGCATCCTGATCCTGGATGACAGCACCAGTGCGATTGACAGCGCGACCGAGGACCAGATTCAGCAGGCCATGCGCCGCATCAGCCGCCAGCGCACCACCTTCCTCATCACGCACCGGTTGAGCCAGATTCGCTGGGCCGACCGCATCCTGGTTCTGCGCCGCGGTGAGCTGGTGGACCAGGGCACGCACGAGGATCTGCTGGCGCGCAGCGCTGATTATCGGCGTATTTTTGCGAGGTATGAGTAATGGGCAAAACGCGAATCATCAATAGCTTTTTCGTTATTGACCTACCAGCCACAATGACTGCAACTGTGAGAGTCGGAGTTTGACTGTTAATGATAATCCTTTGAGAATCGCAACATGACGGTAACGCAATTGATCTTTCCTTTCGCTCCCCCCACAACTGAACCGCAGCCAATAGAGGACTCCTGCAAAGAAGCGCTGCTTTGGGCATTGTCCCAAGATTTGGGATTTCATGACGAAGACAGCAGTTATGCCTCGCATACATTTCATTCGTTTCCAGCTAAATTTCCTCCTCAGTTGCCGCGGCTCTTCATCCAGACGCTGACGCGTGCCGGGGATGTTGTGCTCGATCCAATGGCAGGTTCTGGTACGACGGTTGTTGAGGCGTTCCTTGCTGGAAGACAGGCGATTGG
This sequence comes from Candidatus Amarolinea dominans, assembly GCF_016704685.1. Lineage (NCBI taxonomy): Bacteria > Bacillati > Chloroflexota > Caldilineae > Caldilineales > Candidatus Amarolineaceae > Candidatus Amarolinea > Candidatus Amarolinea dominans. Next base: position 73,127 of record NZ_JADIZS010000029.1, on the reverse strand, counting down.
CTTTGACATTGACCCGCTCGCTCTCTTGTTGACGCAGGTCAAGGTAACGCCGATTGATTACGATGAGACCAAGCGCATTGGGCATCATGTCATTGGCGAAGCCAGTCGTGCGGCCAAGGAAAACGCTGTGCAGTTGATGGAGTTTTTTGGGTCTCAGCGGGATGACAAAACACGCGAGTTTATTGATTATTGGTTTGCACGAGAAACTCAGGTTGAGTTGATGGCCCTGTTACGCGAGATTAGAACCGTTGCGGATGACGCCACCCGCTCATTCCTGCTTCTGGCCTTTTCCTCGATCATTATTACGAAGTCGGGTGGAGTATCATTGGCTCGCGATCTGGGTCATACACGACCTCATCGCGCCAAAGTTATTTACGCGCCATCCGGAGCGCTACTGGAAGGGAAGAGCTTTGTCGAAACCGGGACTCCAAACCTGCAACACCATATCAAGATGCTACGGTCACCTGTCGAGGAATTCGCAAAACGGCTGCGGAAAAACCTCGATGGCATCAATGAATTGGGGCCGGGATCAAACCATGCACAGGTTCGGTTAGGAAACGCACAGGCAATGCCGCTTCCAGATGGGACAGTTGATCTCATCGTGACTTCTCCACCGTATGCGTCCAACGCCATTGACTATATGCGAGCGCACAAATTTTCGCTGGTATGGCTAGGGTATCCCGTCGAGGAATTGAGCCAGCGACGCCGTGACTACATTGGTGGAGAGGCTATCGTAGAAGCACAATTCGAGCAACTTGCACCTTATACAGAGGCGATAGTCCAGCAGATCGCTCAGTTGGACGCACGTAAGGGTCAAGTGGTACGACGCTACTACTCTGAAATGACACGCACATTTCGGGAGATGTATCGTGTACTCAAACCTGGTAGAGCAGCTATTATTGTTGTCGGAACCTCGATAATCCGCAACAAGGATATCGAGGTTGGCGCATGTTTGGCTGACATTGCGCGTTCGATCGGGTTTGAGGTGCCGCAAATCAGTGTGCGCGGATTGGATCGCGATCGCCGTATGATGCCAGCGGGAAACCATGTAAATCGTGAATCTCAGATTCAGCAGCGAATGCACGAAGAATACGTATTAGGCCTTTGGAAGCCGGAGTAACGATGAACACCATACTTCAATTGCGGCAAACATATCACCGAAACCTTTGCCACAGCGTGATCTACCAGAAACAAGGAAACAAACCGAGTATCGCTGACGTAGCGAGTGATTTGAGCGTCTCGCTAGCACGCCAACTGATGACGAATATTCAGATACCGGTCAGTGGCCGCGAGATACCTGGACAGACCGCCGGTAAGCAGTTTGAAGTTGTGACGCGTGATTTTCTACGCGACGCTTTCAGCTTGCTTAATCATCTGCGGCCAGGTGACTGGCAATTTTCCCTGGAAGGCGCGATCTCCCAGTATGCCCAGTATGAACATATCGCCAGATTGAGCGAGTTGATCAAGAACTCGCCCGAATTGCGCACGTCGCTGGGCGATTACGTCGTGACGCCCGACATTATTGTGGCGCGGGCGCCCGTATCCGATGCTGCCATCAACGAGCACGGTACGATTGTAACCGCCGAAGGACAACCACGTTTGACTCCTTTGCGCGCCGATATCATTGACAAGGCTAAGCCTATCCTTCATGCCAGCATCTCGTGCAAATTGACCCTACGCAGCGATCGTTCGCAAAATGCGCGCACGGAGGGCCTCAATTTGATCCGCAACCGCAAGGGTGGAACTCCTCACATTGCCGTTGTTACCGCGGAGCCGATGCCATCACGCATTGCGTCATTGGCACTCGGCACCGGCGACATTGACTGCGTTTATCACTTTGCCCTCCCTGAGTTGACAGCCGCGGCCAAGTCAATCGGAAACGAAGCCGTGACCGATACGCTCAATGAATTGATTCAAGGCAACCGGCTACGGGATATCTCCGATCTGCCATTTGACCTGGCCATCTAACGACAACCGCCAGTCGGCGAAAAGGAGCTGGCGGATGCAAGCGCCGACATTGCGTTATATCTCCCTGGCCGAAATCGTTTCCCGGCGCCACGAAGATTCACGCCTGGTGTCAAGAAAGAGTTGAATTATGGGTTTTGTTCTTGATGGCCTCGACAGCGAGGCCTACGACCGCAACTATACCGATCGCGATCTGATTCGCCGCATTGCTGCGTACTTCCGCCCGTATGCGCGGCAGATGGCGCTGATTGCTGCGGCCATTACGCTCAACTCGGCCGCGGGCAGCGGGGGGCCGATCATCGTCGCCAACGCGATTGACGGCCTGACGCGCCAGTTCTCCAACGAGAACCTGTTCCTCTTTGCCGCCGGCATCCTGTTGCTGGGCGTGACAGCCTGGACGTTCAACTACATCCAACAGCTTTTCTCGGCGCGTGTCGTCGGCAGTGTGGTGCTCAAGCTGCGCCAGGATGTCTTCGACGCCACCATTCAGCACGATATGTCCTTTTATGATGACCACCCGTCAGGCAAGGTAGTCAGCCGCGTCACCTCTGACACCCAGGATTTCTCCGAAGTGGTGACGTTGACCGTCAACCTGATCAGCCAGGTGCTCGTGGTGTTGTTTCTGGCCGTCTGGCTGCTGCGCATTGACCGCTGGCTGACGCTTCTGTTGTTCGGGATGGCGCCTGTGGCCGTCATCATTGCGCTCGGCTTTCGCCGCATTGCGCGCACGGTGACGCAGCGGGCGCGCCGCGTCACAGCCAAGATCAACGCGCAGATCCAGGAATCCATCAGCGGCATCATGGTCGCCAAAAGTTTTCGGCAGGAGCCGGCCCTGTACGCGACCTTCGACGCGAACAATCGCCAGGCCTACCAGGTCGGCCTGCGCCGTGGTCTGACACTCAACACCATCTTCCCGATCATGGGCATCTCCTCCGGCCTGGGCGTGGCGCTGCTCTTTTACCTGGGCGGCCAGGCCACGCGCAGCGGCGCGGTCAGTCCAGGTAGTTGGTATCTGTTCATGCAGGCGGTGGGCTTCTTCTGGTGGCCCTTGATCAACATCGCCTCGTTTTGGAGCCAATTCCAGGACGGTCTTTCCTCAGCCGAGCGCGTCTTTGCCCTGATTGACGCCGCGCCGAAGGTGGTGCAGACCGCCGCCGAACCGGTGTCCCAGGTTGCGGGGCAGATCGAGTTTCGCAATGTGCGCTTCACCTACACCGGTACGGAAACGGTGCTGCCGGCGTTCTCCCTGACCATTCGCCCGCGCGAAACCGTGGCCCTGGTAGGGCATACCGGCGCGGGCAAGAGCAGCATCGCCAAGCTGATCACACGCTTCTATGAATTTCAGGGCGGACAGTTGCTGGTGGACGGCCGCGATGTTCGACATTTCGACCTGGGAGCCTATCGCAGCCATATCGGCCTGGTGCCACAGGATCCGTTTCTCTTTTCGGGCACGGTGGGCGACAATATCCGCTACAGTCGCCCCACGGCCAGCGATGATGAGGTCAGGCAGGCGGCGACGGGCATCAGCCACGGCGATTGGCTCAACGACCTGCCCTTTGGCTTGCAGACCGACGTGGGCGAGCGCGGCGCCAATCTCTCCATGGGCCAGCGCCAACTGGTGGCCCTGGCGCGGGTATTGCTCAAGAATCCGGCCATCTTCATCCTGGATGAAGCCACGGCCAGCGTTGACCCCTTCACCGAAGCGCAAATTCAAGATGGTCTGGACGCGATCATGGCGGACCGCACGGCCATCGTGATTGCCCATCGCCTGTCAACCGTCAAACATGCCGATCGCATCATCGTCATGCGCCAGGGCCAGATCATCGAAGAGGGGCGTCACGACGACCTGATGCAGGCCGGCGGACACTACGCCGAACTGTACAACACCTATTTCCGTCATCAGTCCCTGGCTTACATCGAGCAGTTGGCCGCCCGACCCGATGACCACGACCTGGTCGAATCAGAGCGGCTCGACCCGGTCGCTGTCGCTCCATCATAAGGCATCCAAATGTCGCCAGATTCGTCATTTGTATCGTTATCTTCGTCTGCCACAATGAGGCTGTGGTCAGAAATGATCGCAGCCTCCCGCAAGAAAGAGCTTGATGATCTGTACAGTCCCCTGCCAGAATGGCCGGTAACAAGCGCTGGCTGTGATCCCCCGATAAAATCCAAGTGAATACAAAACAAGAGGCGGTCTCTCAGCGAGACCGCCTCTTGTTTTGTGGTTCAGAGCGGTTCAGGCCCGCCGCAGTTTGCGATAAGTCACGCGGTGGGGGCGCTCGGCCGCCGCGCCCAGGCGCTTGCGCCGATCCGTTTCATAGTCGCTGTAATTGCCGGGGTACCAGAAGACCTGGCTGTCATTCTCGAAGGCCAGGATGTGGGTTGCCACGCGGTCGAGAAACCAACGATCGTGCGAGATGACCAGCACCGAGCCGGCGAAACCTTCGATCGCATCTTCCAGGGCGCGCAGGGTGTTCACGTCCAGGTCATTGCTTGGCTCGTCCAACAGAATGACATTGGCGCCTGACTTGAGCAGCTTGGCCAGGTGTACGCGGTTGCGCTCGCCGCCGGAGAGCGCACCGACCTTCTTCTGCTGATCGCTGCCGCTGAAACCGAAGCGGGCGCAGTAGGCGCGTGAGTTCATGGCGCGGTCGCCAAGCTGGATACTGTCCTGACCGCCGCTCAGCTCTTCCCACACACTTTTGTCGGGGTCCAGATCCTCGCGCGTTTGATCCACGTAGGCCAGCTTGACCGACGCGCCCACGGTCAGCGTGCCTGCATCCAGCGTCTCCTGCCCGATGATGGCGCGAAAGAGGGTGGTCTTGCCGGCGCCGTTGGGGCCGATGATGCCGACAATCGCGCCGGCCGGCACATCGAAGCTCAGATTTTCGAACAGCAGGCGCTCGCCATAGCCTTTGGCGCCATTTTCCGCGCGGATGACCACGTCACCCAGGCGCGGGCCGGGCGGGATGTAGATCTCGCGCTCTTCACGGGCGCGTTCCGGGTCTTGCGTCAACAGATCATTATAGCGATTGACACGGGCCTTCGCCTTCGCCTGCCGGGCCTTGGGCGACATGTGCAGCCACTCCAGTTCACGCTGCAAGGTCTTCTGGCGCTGCGATGCGCTCTTCTCCTCCTGCGCCAGGCGCTGCTGCTTCTGCTCCAGCCAGGAGGAGTAGTTGCCCTTCCAGGGGATGCCATAGCCGCGATCCAGTTCCAGAATCCAACCGGCCACGTTATCCAGGAAATAACGATCATGAGTAACGGCAATCACCGTGCCGGGGTACTGCTGCAGGTGCTTTTCCAGCCAGGCCACCGATTCCGTGTCCAGGTGATTGGTTGGCTCATCGAGCAGGAGGATGTCTGGCGCCCGCAGGAGCAGGCGGCAAAGCCCCACCCGGCGCCGTTCGCCGCCGGAAAGGATGTTGACGGGCGTCTCAGCGGGCGGGCAGCGCAAGGCGTCCATCGCCAACTCCAGGCGGCTGTCCAGGTCCCAGGCGTTCGTGGCATCCAGCTTGTCCTGCACCTCGGCCTGGCGCGCCAGCAGCGAGTCCATCTCATCCGCGGTCATGTCGTCTTCGAAGCGCGCGTTGATTTCATCGTACTCACGCAGGGCATCCACAACCGGCTGCACACCTTCTTCCACGATCTGGCGCACTGTTCTGTTGTTGTCGAGCTGCGGCTCCTGCTCCAGGAAGCCGACGCTAAAACCCGGCGAAAGCACCGTCTGTCCAACATATTCCGTCTCCACGCCGGCCATGATGCGCAGGAGAGTGCTCTTACCGGAGCCGTTGAGGCCGATGACGCCGATTTTGGCGCCATAGAAATAGCCCAGGCTGATGTCGCGCAGGACTTGCTTGTTCGGCGGGTGGACTTTTCCAACGCCCACCATCGAATAGATAACTTTATTGGTCATCCCCCCCGTGCCGCCCCGGCCCCCCCCGCCCCCCGCGCCGCCGTCGCCATTCAGCTTATTTTGACCCTCCAACAACTTTGCGCACGGTTCAGACATCACCTTGTCCTGGTAGCCCTGTTCGTAAAGATTCTGGAGGTGCGCAAGTATTGAGAGTGTTGCACCAGCTTGCCTAGACTACGGTAAGCCGGTGGGCATGTTTGCTCTTGTGGGTGCAACTCGCGGCGGGGGCGTGTGCTGGGAGCCTCCGGCACGTCGTCCAGGTGACCAGCGCACGCAGGCTGTTGCCGTGCGCGGCGATGAGCACACGCTGACCGCCCTCGACGGCCGGGGCGATGGTTTCGTGCCAGTAGGGCAGCACGCGATCGAGCGTCAGCTTGAGCGATTCCGTGGCCGGAATGTCGCTCGCGGGTAAGCCAGCGTAGCGCGGATCAAAGCCAGGATAGCGCGGGTCGGTCAATTCCAGCGCTGGCGGCGGCACATCATAGCTGCGGCGCCAGACCTTGACCTGCGCCTCGCCGAATTGAGCTGCCATTTCGGCCTTGTTGAGTCCTTGCAGCGTGCCGTAGTGACGTTCGTTCAACCGCCAGGTGCGATGAACCGGGATCCACATCAGGTCCATCTCATCGAGGGTGATCCAAAGGGTGCGAATGGCACGCTTGAGGACCGAGGTGTACGCCACATCGAACACATAGTCCTCGCTGTGCAGCACCTTGCCCGCGTTGTGCGCCTCCTGCAAACCCTGCTCGGACAAATCCACGTCGGTCCAGCCCGTAAAACGATTCTCCAGGTTCCAGGTGCTTTGTCCGTGCCGTAACAAAACGATCTTAGTCGTCACGATCTTCAACTCCTTGCTGATTCGCTTGCGATGGCGTCGTGTCGGGCAGGTCGCGACAACCCGCCTGTGCCGGCGCCAGTTTACGTTGTCATTATCGCATAGCTCCCCATATTTTTCAAGTAAACGGACTCAATTCCAATCCAATCCTTTTGGTGACCCATCTCCTGTCTGATCTACCGCTGCCGCATCGCTTCATCAACGCGGACGAGATCGCCTACAACAATGAGGCGCTTGCCAGTCAGAGCCGCCAAACCCTGGCTGATCTGCTCGGCGACGCCTCATTGTTGGTGATTTTCGAATCATTTGTGGACGAATAAGGCTTGATAATTTCCTCGAAAGATGAGCGCTGCAGGCTTGCCCTGACGGGTAAGAACGATGCGCTCACGCGTTCGACTGTCTCGGCCTTCATTGGCGCAGTCGGATTCAGGAAAGTAATGGCCCATTAGGAATGAGAATTTTTTAACTGTCCAGTTCCGAGCAAATTCTGAGCATACAGACAGCACCAAAGCGGACACTTATTTAATTCTCATTCCTTAGCGCATCAAGCGTGCCCGCACAATATCAATGAGGTTGGGCGCCAATCGTTGTTTGAGTCTTCTGGTCATAGGATGGTTGGGGGCAAGTTTTTGCAGTATATCATAATACTGTTGCGCCAGATCACGGCGCTGTGTTTCGTAGAAGTAGAGACCTACCATGCCCATGAAGCCGACGACTTCGGAGACGTGAAACCGTTTGCGCTTGGGATACAGCAGATGCAGATCGAACTTGTAGTCGAATATCTCCGCCACTTTGGCGTACTCTTTCCGTTGCAGACACAACTCGGCATAATTCAAGCGTGTAAACAAGTAGTCAGGATTGGCTTGTATGCCAGCCTGCGCGATGGCTTCCACTTTCTCGTCTTCGCCAATCTGCGAATAGGCGACAGCGAGATAATTGTAGAGCTGCGGTAGTCGTGGATATTGCGCCAGAAGCGCCTCAAGTTCGCTAATCGCGTTCCGAGGGCGAATTTGCGCCTCGCTATGTAATTTCTGGATGGACGCCTTGACATGGTCGGGCAGCCGACGATAGGCCGCGTCAAGAATCGGTTCATCAGTAACTTCATACGTTGACACCACAACAGACTGCGAGGCGTCCAATGATCTGCCTGACCGCTTTTTTCGAGTTCCCAACTACAACCCTCTTTCTCTCGCGCCGATGGCGCTGCCACGCTTCACCCCCAACCCCTGGGCCAGTCAGTACTTCGCCGCGGCGGTTATCCTGCATAGAAGATACGACGGATTCTCACGTTCGTCAAATCTGCGTTGGTGTACCGATCTTCTTCATCCGATTAGTCTTCGTGTTCGACCATTTCAGTCTTCATTGGCACATTGGCCGCCGCGAGCCGCAGGCGAAGCGGTCGGCTGCATGCCGTGTTGGGCGGGCCTACCGACCTGGTTGAACACCACTGAGAATCGGCGTTCGTTCAAAGAGTATACGCATGCCGTCTGTGATGACCCGTTGAGTGCCTTTGTCGAGAGGTAATGCGCTCCATCTTTCGTCGGTCAGACCATATTCTACTTCAGGCCCGTCCGCATACCACACCCTGAGAGAGATGAGTAAGCCATAGTCTTCGATATGATGGTGGAGAACTTGTCCGAAGCGCTGAGCCCATTCAGTGCGGCGTAAATACTCGTCGGGCTGACGGGTAATCACGACCAGATCGACATCTGAGCTTTCGGTGGCGGCATTTCTGGCGTGCGAGCCGACCAAAGCCACAGCCTGAATATCCGGCTGCATTTCGGCCCACTCCACGAATTCATTCAGGAAGCGATGGACCTTGTCGAACGGCATGTGTTCTCCCGAAAGCTGTGAGACACGGGACGAGCACTCTCCTGTTTATGTAGGAGCGGTCTGCATGCGGTGTGTGTAACTGGATGGCCCGCCCAATGCGTGGTTCAGCTTCACGGCTTTTTATGTCAGGTTCCATACTCCACTCGCCCATTGTTCTTCCCGACGACCCGCCCAAAGCCTCGCATCCGCCGCCGCCGACTTCATCGAAACCGCCCGCCGCGGCGACTGTCGGCAGCCGGTGTGCGCCCACACCTGACCTACCCACGCCTCGAGACTGGCTTGCCCTGACCGGCACAACTCCCCCTGTCCGAATCGTACACCAATTCTGACCGTTCGACTGTCTCGGCCTTCATAGGTACAGTCGGGCGGGCCGCTCATTTGCGTCTTCTCTTTCGCTGACTGGCAGGTGTTGACACCTTGTCCCGATACGGACAATACGAAGGATGTCGCAACTTGGCAGCAGATTGCAAGGCAATTGCCACGCGCACACCCGGTCTGAGCAACCCCTTCTTGGAAAACTCCAGCCGATATTCAACCGCTTCCCTCCCTGCTTGCGTGGTCACTATGTCGCACGACATAGATTCCAGTCGCCGCCCTTGCATATCACGGCGCGTTCTATCTATATCGCCATAAACCAAAGGCGTTCCGCAGCAGAAGCACAGCATCGGCAGTTCATGCCCGTTTTCGAAGAGATAGTATACGGTTCCGCCGCGCTGGACTATGTCGGCAATCGGTTGTTGTCCCAAACAACGATCGAGATATTCGGCGGCACATTCCCACCCTCCGTTGACGTAGATGAGGGGAAACCCATCGCGTGGACACGTTGCAAGAGTATCTGTCATCTATGACTTTCTCACTTCGGACCTGACTTACGGCGTTTGCAAAGACCTTTGGCGCGATGGCGGCGCCAAGCGGCTAACGCCACGCGCCAGCCGCCGCCGACTTCGGTAAGCTCAGTCGAGCCGCCGGTGCGCGCCGTGTTCGGCAGGCCCGCGCCTGGCTCCACATCCTCGCGAACGCGTGGCTCCCTTTCGCCGCGAATCACTGGCGCTCTTTTCTCGCGAACAAGTGGCAACTTTACCACGAGAAAGGACACATTACAGAATCCCCTTCGCCAGATAGTGCTTTCTAAGGCTCAGACACAGCGGATACATGCTCAAACCCAGGGGAGCCATTACCAAACCACAAATGACTCCGAGCGTCGAATTGTCTCGGCCACAAAAAGTACACAGATGCACGCGCATCGTTGTCCCATTGTAGCGTGTGAGATTGAACCCTCTGGCAGGCATTCTTTCGTAGAAACGATCTTCGATTCGAGATAAGACGCCGGTTAGCTCGGTGTCGGTCAGTTCAGCGCATGATAACCTCTTGGATCGTGAAAAGAGCGCCACGCCCAATACGGAGTTGGTTTCATCCGTAAACAGGATTTCGGTTCGGTAACTGCGACGACTCACGTAGCTGTGAACGATATTCTCGCAATCCCATTGTATGTGCTGAAGAGTAACCCAGGCGCTCTCGCCCCAATTGACTAGCGCAGCCGCTTGCGTCACAGAGACGTTAATAGGCGCATCGGGCATCTTCTGTACTTCATTCCAGCTCACAAATCCCAAGTAGGCAAATGCCACTGCGGCGACGAGACCAAACAGACCGCCGAGTTTCGGATATTGGGCAAATAACCGTAGTAACCCAGGAATTGCGACCATGATGCATAGATTCTTTCGTAGAAGCGGTTGTCTTCGCGGCGCCAACCGCTGTCGTCTTTTGCAAACCACCCGCCGATCTCGGCAAGCGTTCGACTGAATTGTACACTAAATTCAGCCGCTGAAGTGTCTCACGCTTCATTGGCACAGTGGGCAATCTCAATGGCTCCAAATCACGTAGAACCAATTTGCATCAACGCGCTTGATGTGAGACCATTGCTCCGGGCCGAGTGCTCGGAGCTCTCGAAATTGTTGAACAGATGGAGCTTGCCCATCCTCCACATACATATGGCCTGAGAATTCACCGAACATGCGATTTGACGTAAAGAAAATGACAAACAAGCCCCTGCTGTTATCTTCGATGGCGATTTGGCTAGTACAGGGCAGCAAATATCGATGGTCAGAATCTATCTCAGCTAATGACTTATCTCCAGGCTTTATATTTCCTTCACGCACAAGGTCAACAACTTCCATATAGCCTGCGCGCTTCCATACAAACTCTAGTGATTGACGCCAATCCAAGATATTTGGAAGCAGCGCATAGGCTCCAATGACCGCTACACACAGCACGACAAAGAATAGCCCTTTGCGGCCAGCGCGCACACCTAAACCAATACCAATTATTACAGCCAGCAAGCCAAAAAGGCCACCAACCATGTATATCGGATAAACGAGAAGATTTTCGCAGGCCAGCCCCAGGTCTAGACTAAGAGCCGCAAGAACGAGAATGCTAGGAATCAGCAGCAGCACGTAGCGTTTCTTCATTACGATTACACTACTCGGTCATCATGGCATCGAGGTTGCCCCACCTCATGTGAAATTTGACGGCGAGTCATGCGTCATCACGCCAGTTGACTCACAGTGATAGTCCTCGTAATCCACATCCCCCTTGTGTGCAAAGCTCTTGATCATGGGTTGATTGTAACCTAACACTTCTCAGGGCGCAACTCGTTGGGTTTCTGTGTCTCTGTCAATCCCTGTCAACAATCGGCCTCTGTTCCATGCCCCCCACCACTGCCAGCCTCCATGATGCGCGCGGCGGGCCTTGCCCTGACGGGTGAGAACGATGCGCCGAGCGCGGCTGGCGTTGCCCTGCTACTCGATCTCGCGAGCAGTGATTCTCAGACCGCGCGCGGTCAGCCTGACTGCGGCGGCTGGCCGGGTCGTCACAATCTGCTGGAAGTCGCGCGCGGAGCGCGGCAGCAGGCGGTAGCCGTCGGTGAAGGGCGCCTTGCTGCCGTACTGGCTGACGATGCCGGTGACGACCCAGCGCTGCCCGCGGCGCGCGGCCGGCCGCTTGAAGGGCGCGGTGGAGGAGACAAAGACGCGCACCTTCCCGCTGCCATCGTCCAGCACCATCGCGCCGCTGCTCAACTCCACCACCTGCCCGCTGATGCGCACCAACGCGCCCTCCCAGGCCTCGCCCAACGCGCCGCTGCGCAGCGGCGTCGCGGCCAACGCCGCGCCCGCGCCCAGCCGCACCACATCGGCCGGATTGCCCGACCGCAGCTTCAACTCCCCGCGTTCCGTGCCCAGGCGGCCGCTCACCTGCACATGGTCGCCCAGGCCCAGGGGCGGATACGCGCCGCTGCTCGCAATCTCCACGCGGATGCCGTACCGGCCCGCCTGCACATAGAACGCGGACTTGTCCGGGCTGCCCAACCGCGCCGTGACCTGCCCGCTGATGACCACGCGGCTGTTCAACGGCAATGCACGCGCCGCGCCGATGTCCTCCATGAGTCGAATGGGCGCGGGCGTGGGGGTAGGCGGTCGCCGCGTCGCCTTCGGGGTTGGGGTTGGCGTGGCCGTGCCCGGCAGGTTGGGCAGCCCAATGGTGACCGCCATGTCGTTGACCCACGCGCCGCCGCCGTTCAGCGTGCGCGCCCAGGTGCGATCGGCGCCGGGGCTGGTGACAAAATGGAATTGATCCACCACCCGGCCCTGCGCATCGAGCAGGCGAATCCAATCGCCGGTGTCGTTCAGGCTGATGTTGGTCTCGCTGCGGAAGAAGAGGGTGTACTGGCCGGGCGCCAACCATTCACTCGTGCCCTTGCGCCAGGTGCTGGCCTGTGCGCCGGTCGGCTCGATGTCGGTCAACTGCCAGCCCAACAGGTTGACCGGCCGCAGGCCGATGTTGACGACTTCGATCCATTCATCGTCCGTATCTCCCACTCCGTCATGGTTCCAATCCGAGCGCGGCGAAACCATCATCTCGTTGAGGCGCAGGCCGGGCGCGGGCAGCGGGCCTTCCACGAACAACGGGCTGGCCGCGGCCACATCGCCATCGGGCTGAATGGCCCTGGCCCACAGCGCGCTGCCCGGCGTAACCGCCAGCGTCAGCGCCCAGGCGGCGTTCCCGCTCACCACCGTCTGCGTGAGAATCTGCCCGCCGTTGAGCAGTTCCAGGGTGGCGGCCTCGTCATCCGCGTAGTGGACGATCAGGCTGGCCGGCGCCTGGCTGGAGAGCAGCCCGCCCGACCACTGCGCGCCCGCCTGCATGATCAATCCCAGGTCACGATCCGTGGTCAGCCAGGTGCGGCCGCTGCGCAAGGCATCCAGGACCTGCGTTGGTCCGAGTTCCGGCACCAGCACGCCGAGGCGCCAACTCTCAGCGGACGTCCAGGTCAGCGGCGCCAGGCCGGTGCGCCGGCCGCTGGTCCAGGCCTGTGCAAAGGCCAACGTGATCGCCTGCGCCTCGCCCACATCATCCGGGCTGGTTTCAAGCAGGGACACCAGGTCCGCTGCCAGGCTGCTGTGCGCCTCCCAGCCCGCGGCCGCGGCGCTGACCAACGTCGCAGGATGGCCGGCTGCCCATGACCAGAGATCGCCCGCGCCCGGCAGTTGATCCACGCCGGTCAGGTCGAGATCGTCAGCGGCCAGACCGATGAGGGGCAGCAGTCCCTGCACGCCGGCCGCAGCCTCATGGGTCTGCTGCCAGCGTGCGGCCGTCAAATTCGCCAGGGGATCGTTCAGGGCCAGGAAATGCAGCCCGGCCGCCTGCCCGCGAGCCAGGACATAGGCCGGCCCCCCTTCGCCGTCGCCAAAGCCAGACTGCGCCAGCAGCCCGCCCCAAACGCCCTGCCAGCCGCCAGGCAGGACCCAGGGCGTGGGCGCGGCGCCCGGCGTCGGCCAGGGTTCCACCCAACCTGGGCTGGGTAGCGCCACGCGCAGATCGGCGTCCAGATCATCGCTGTCCGCGCCGCCCACCCGCTGCAAGGAATAGGGCTGTTCGGCCTGCGCATGACCGGCCAACCCCAGGCCGGCCGCGTCGCCATCCGCAAAGGCCAGGGCGTCGAGCACGCGATCATCCGGCCCAAGCAGCAGCACTTCATCGCCGCTGTTGGAGAGGGTCCAACTGCCATGCCCCCAATCAGTGTCACGCGCCAGGTTGGGCACCTCCGGGCTGTCCGGGTAATCGGCGCCGCTGACGCGCACCTCGTAATCAGGCCAGGCGGCAAAACGCGCCCGGTACGCGGCCGCGTTCTTGGCGATGACGATACTCTGGCCGGACGTCAGCAGAACCCCGGCGGGCAGGCGGTACATGCCTTCACCGCCGCCGGCCGTCTCCTCATCGCCCACGCGGTAGAAACCGAGATCGAGCGGCCCCTGGTCGGCGTTGAACAGCTCGATGAATTCGTCGCCCTCGGTGTCAGGCGTGGTGCCATCGTACAGCACCTCGCCCAGGCGCAGCAGACCAGGTGTGCCCTGCGGCGTCGGCGTCGCGGTCAGGGTTGGTGTGCGCGTAGGGGTCGCCGTGCGCGTGACGGTGGCCGTGGGCGGGGTGCAATCCTCATCCGCGCAGTTGCTGTGACCGGGCGACGGCGCCGCGTCCCCGCTCCAGGCGTCGCCGCCGTCGGGCAGCGCGCTCCAGGCGCGGTCATCGCCGGCGCTGGCGTAATGCACGGCCTGCAGCTCGCGGCCGTCCGGCGCCAGCAGACGCACATCGTCGCCGCCAGTATTGTTGAGCGCCACCCCGCTCTGGCTGCGGAAGAAGACCAGGAAGCCATGCGCAGGCAGCAGCGTGCCGGCCGGGAAGCTGTAGGGCGTCGAGCCGCCGCCCGCAAGGTCATCGAACTGGAAGCCGCCCAGGTCGAGCGCCGTGCTGCCGTTGTTGAACAGTTCGACGTATTCGTCATCCTCATCCAGCACCCCGTCGCCGTTCCAGTCTACGGCTTCCGGCGCGGGCAGGAACTCGTTCAGGCGCACGGCCGCCCAGGCCGGGTCAGGCGTCGGCGTGACGCTGACCGTGGCGGTAGGCGTCGGGGTTGGCGTCCCACATCCCGGCTCCGCGCAATTGCTACGGCCGGGCGAGGGCGCCGCGTCCCCGCTCCAGGCATCGCTGCCGTCGGGCAGCGCGCTCCAGGCGCGGTCATCGTGCGCGCTGGCGTAATGCACGGCCTGCAGCTCGCGGCCGTCCGGCGCCAGCAGTCGCGCATCGTCGCCGCCAGTATTGTTGAGCGCAACCCCGCTCTGGCTGCGGAAGAGGACCAGGAAGCCATGCGCAGGCAGCAGCGTGCCAGCCGCGAAGCTATAGGGCGTGGAGCCGCCGTTGGCAAGGTCGTCGAACTGGAAGCCGTCCAGGTCGAGCGCCGTGCTGCCGCTGTTGAACAGCTCGACGTATTCGTCATCCTCATCCAGCACCCCGTCGCCGTTCCAATCCACGCTCTCCGGCGCGGGCAGGAACTCGTTCAGGCGCACGGCCGCCCAGGCCGGGTCAGGCGTCGGCGTGACGCTGACCGTGGCGGTAGGCGTCGGGGTTGGCGTCCCACATCCCGGCTCCGCGCAGTTACTGCGATCGGGCGAGGGCGGCGGGTCTTGGCTCCAGGCATCGCTGCCGTCGGGCAGCGCGCTCCAGGCGCGGTCATCGCCGGCGCTGGCGTAATGCACGGCCTGCAGCTCGCGGCCGTCCGGCGCCAGCAGTCGCGCATCGTCGCCGCCAGTATTGTTGAGCGCAACCCCGCTCTGGCTGCGGAAGAGGACCAGGAAGCCATGCGCAGGCAGCAGCGTGCCAGCCGCGAAGCTATAGGGCGTGGAGCCGCCGTTGGCAAGGTCGTCGAACTGGAAGCCGCCCAGGTCGAGCGCCGTGCTGCCGTTGTTGAACAGTTCGACGTATTCGTCATCCTCATCCAACACCCCGTCGCCGTTCCAGTCTACGGCTTCTGGCGCGGGCAGGAACTCGTTCAGGCGCACGGCCGCCCAAGCCGGGTCAGGCGTCGGCGTGGCGGTGGGTGTCACGGCCTCGGTCGGCGTGGCGGTGGGGGTGGGTAACGTCACCGAGTTGGGCTGGCGCGGCGTACCCTGAATGGCGTTGCCGTCCGCATCCAGGCCGTTGCGCACCAAGCCGTTATTGGTCGCCCAGTTGGCGTCGCTGTCGGGTAAGGCCGCGTCCAGGCGCTCCAGGGTCACGTAATCGGGGTAACCCGATCCAGCCGGCCATGCGCCGCCGTCGCCGTTGGCCGTATCTACGACATGACCGCGGGCGTCGCGCAAGGTCAGGGCTTCGCCGTTGTTGCTCAGCGTGCCTTCGTAGATGAGATCGGCCGGCGTGTCGTTGACCGTGGTATCGTCGCTGCGCTCCAGGAGATAGAACGCGCCCGGCGCCAGCGCGCCGCTGAGGGTGACGGTGACATCGCCGCCATCGCTCAGGGTCCAGCCGGCCAGATCAACGGCCGCGGGGCCAGGGTTGAACAGTTCCATCCATTCATCGCTGGCGCTGGCCAGGGTGCCGCCCCAGGCGATTTCGTTGATGACCACGGTCAAGGGAGTGGCCGGCGTGGGTGTGGATGTCGGCGTCCCTTCCGGCGTATTCGTGGGCGTGGGCGTGACGAACACCGGGCCGCGGCCGGGTGACGGCGACGCTTCATCGAACCAGTCCGCGGCGCGATCGGTGTCCACGGCCGGATCGCGGCGGGCCAGGCTGTGCCCCGGCGCTACATCGGGCGCGGACGGGTCAAAAACGGCGGTGTTGTCGCCCCAGGAGAGGGCATCCACCAGGCGGCCGGCGCCGTCGCTCAGGCGCAGGAGGTCGCCGGTGTTGCCCAGGCCATTGCCGATCTGCCCGTCGGCGATGGCGATGATGGGTGCGGTGACAGCCGGGTAGTGCGCCAGGAAATCGGTCGGGCTGGCGGCCAGGATCAGAAAGGCGCCGGGCGTGAGCACCAGGGTTGGCAGCAGGTCAGTGCCCAGGTTGTCAGTCAGCGACCAGCCGCTGAGGCGCAGCAGGGAATCGCTGTTGTTGCGCAGTTCCACCCACTCCCAGGCGCTGTCAGTGCCAGGCTCGATGCTGTCGTACTCCACTTCGGTGATGAGTACGGCCGCGGCGGGCAGAGGGGTCGGCGTGGCCGAAGGCTCGTCGTCCCAGAAGGCGAAGCCGGTGAACTGGCCGCCGCTCGTGGGGCCGATGGCGATCCAGTTGGGGTCCATCACGACGCCGCCGCTGCCGGCCAGCGCGGCCACGGAGGTCAGGCCGGCGGGGTCAATCTCGACCAGGTGGTAGTAGGGGAATTCGGCCAGGGCCTGGGGGAGTTCCAGGAGAAAACTGCCATCCGGCCGCGTCAGGCCGTTGAGCAGCCAGCGGTCCCAGGCGTTGGCGCGGGCGCCGGCCCACAACTGCACAGTGACGCCGCCCAGCGGCTGCGTGGTGTCGCCAGGCTGGCCGCGGTAGACCGCGCCGCTGACCGTGACCGGGCCGAGCGTGGGCTGATTGCTGGCGCCGGGCGACGGCGGCACGGAATCTACCCAGGTGTCGCTGCCATCGGGCAACGCGCTCCAGGCCTGATCGTCGCCCGCCGTCGTGAAATGGAAAATTTGCGTCTGCTGGCCATCCGGCGCCAGTAGACGAACATCATCGCCGCCGGTGTTGTTGAGCGCCACGCCGGTCTCACTGCGGAAGAAGACGCGGAAGCCATGTGCGGGCAGCAGGGTGCCGGCCGCAAAGGTGTAAGGTGTCGAGCCGCCGTTGGCGATGTCGTCGAACTGCCAGCCGCCCACATCCACGGGAATGTCGCCTGTGTTGAGCAGCTCCACATATTCATCATCTTCATCCAGGATGCCATCGCCGTTCCAGTCCACGTTTTCCGGCGCGGCCAGGAATTCGTTGAGGCGCACCCCTTGCCAGGACGGGTTGGGGGTGGGCGTTGGGGTGAGCGTCGGCGTCGGACCAACCGTTGGCGTCAGTGTGGCGGTCGCGGTGGGCGTGGAGGTGGGCGGTTGATTGGAAGCGCCCGGCGACGGCGGGTAGGCGTCGGTCCAAACCGTGCCGCCATCAACGACTTTGCTGTACGACCAGTCCACATCGGGGTTGGCGAACCAGTAGTCTTCCACCTGGATGCCGCCCGGGGCCAGCAGGCGCACCTGCTCGCTGCCGGTGTTATTGAGCGCGACGCCGGTTTCGCTGCGGAAGAAGATGGCAAACTCGCCAGGCCCCAGGAGGCGTCCGGCCGGGATGGTGTAAGGGGCGGTGCCGCCGTTCGCCAGGTCGTCGAGCTGCCAGCCCTCCAGGTTGACCGGGGACGCGCCCGCGTTGTACAGTTCGATCCATTCATCGTTCTGGTCGGCCGTGCCGTCGCCGTTCCAGTCAATGGCGAATGGCGCGGGTAGCACCTCGTTCAGCGAGATGGGCGGCAGCGGCGCGGGTGACGCGGTCGGCGTCGAGGTGTCGGCGCCGGGCAAGGGTGTCGGTGTGGCGGTCGCGGTGGGCGTCGTCGCGCCGCCGTCCCAGCCGGGCGCGGGCGGGAAGCGGTTGGCCCAATCGGCCGCGGTGTCGGTGTCGTAACCCGCGCTGATACGCTCGGACGAGTGGCCCGCAGGCACGACCGGCACGGAAGGATCGAGCACGGTGGTGTCGGCGCCCCAGGAAAGACCGTCCACCGTCAGCCCGGCCGGGTCCGAGAGCAGCAGGCGGTCGCCGCTGTTGCCCAGGCCGTTGCCGATGGCGTTGTTTAGAAACACCACCGGCGCGGGCACCACCGGATAGTTGACGTGAAACAGCGGGCTGGAGGCCACGATGATGAAGCCATGCCCGGCGATGGTCAGATCAGGGATGATGTCCTGGCTGCTGTTGTCACCAATGCGCCAGCCGCTGAGAACCAGCGTCGCCGCTCGTGTTGTACAACTCGAACCACTCGTAATCGCTGTCGCTGCCCGCCTGCACCGTGTCGTACTCCACCTCGTTGATGACGATGGCATGGGGCGGCGCGGATGGCGTGGGCGTTGGGGTGTCCGTCGCAATCGCCGTTGCAGTCATCGTGGCGGTCACCGTCGGCGTCGGCGTGTCGGTCGCGCCCGGATCAGTCGTGGGCGTGGGAACCCCGGTCGCGGTGGGCGTGGATGTCACCGTCGGCGTGGCGGTGGGCGTCGTCGCGCCGCCGTCCCAGCCGGGCGCGGGCGGGAAGCGGTTGGCCCAGTCGGCCGCGGTGTCGGTGTCGTAACCCGCGCTGAGGCGCTCGGCCGAATGACCCGCAGGCACCACCGGCACGGAAGGATCGAGCACGGTGGTGTCGGCGCCCCAGGAAAGCCCGTCCACCGTCAGCCCGGCCGGGTCCGAGAGCAGCAGGCGGTCGCCGCTGTTGCCCAACCCGTTGCCGATGGCGTTGTTGAGAAACACCACCGGCGCGGGCACGACCGGGTAGTTGACGTGAAACAGCGGGCTGGAGGCCACGATGACGAAGCCGTGTCCGGCGATGGTCAGATCGGGGATGATGTCCTGGCTGCTGTTGTCGCCGATGCGCCAGCCGCTGAGAACCAGCGCGTCGCCGCTCGTGTTGTACAGCTCGAACCACTCGTAATCGCTGTCGCTGCCCGCCTGCACCGTGTCGTACTCCACCTCGTTGATGACGATGGCATGGGGCGGCGCGGATGGCGTGGGCGTTGGGGTGTCCGTCGCCGTTGCCGTTGCAGTCATCGTGGCGGTCACCGTCGGCGTCGGGGTATGGGTCGCGCCCGGATCAGTCGTGGGCGTGGGCGTGGGAACCCCGGTCGCGGTGGGCGTGGATGTCACCGTCGGCGTGGCGGTGGGCGTCGTCGCGCCGCCGTCCCAGCCGGGCGCGGGCGGGAAGCGGTTGGCCCAATCGGCCGCGGTGTCGGTGTCGTAACCCGCGCTGAGGCGCTCGGCCGAATGACCCGCAGGCGCCACCGGCACGGAAGGATCGAGCACGGTGGTGTCGGTACCCCAGGAAAGCCCGTCCACCGTCAGCCCGGCCGGGTCCGAGAGCAGCAGACGGTCGCCGCTGTTGCCCAACCCGTTGCCGATGGCGCCGTTCAGAAACACCACCGGCGCGGGCACGACCGGGTAGTTGACGTGAAACTGCGGGCTGGAGGCCACGATGACGAAGCCGTGCCCGGCGATGGTCAGATCGGGGATGATGTCCTGGCTGCTGTTGTCGCCGATGCGCCAGCCGCTGAGAACCAGCGCGTCGCCGCTCGTGTTGTGCAGGCTCGAACCACTCGTAATCGCTGTCGCTGCCCGCCTGCACCGTGTCGTACTCCACCTCGTTGATGACGATGGCATGGGGCGGCGCGGATGGCGTGGGCGTTGGGGTGTCCGTCGCCGTCGCCGTTGCAGTCATCGTGACGGTCACCGTCGGCGTCGGGGTATGGGTCGCACCCGGATCAGTCGTGGGCGTGGGCGTGGGAACCCCGGTCGCGGTGGGCGTGGATGTCACCGTCGGCGTGGCGGTGGGCGTCGTCGCGCCGCCGTCCCAGCCGGGCGCGGGCGGGAAGCGGTTGGCCCAATCGGCCGCGGTGTCGGTGTCGTAACCCGCGCTGAGGCGCTCGGCCGAATGACCCGCAGGCGCCACCGGCACGGAAGGATCGAGCACGGTGGTGTCGGCGCCCCAGGAAAGACCGTCCACCGTCAGTCCGGCCGGGTCCGAGAGCAGCAGGCGGTCGCCGCTGTTGCCCAACCCGTTGCCGATGGCGTTGTTCAGAAACACCACGGGCGCGGGCACCGTCGGGTAGTTGACGTGAAACAGCGGGCTGGAGGCCACGATGACGAAGCCGTGTCCGGCGATGGTCAAATCGGGGATGATGTCCTGGCTGCTGTTGTCGCCGATGCGCCAGCCGCTGAGAACCAGCGCGTCCGCGCCCGTGTTGTACAGCTCGAACCATTCGTAATCGCTGTCGCTGCCCGCCTGCACCGTGTCGTACTCCACCTCGTTGATGACGATGGTATGGGGCGGCGCGGGCGTGGCGGTCGGCGTGGGGGTGTCCGTCGCAATCGCCGTTGCCGTCATCGTGACGGTCACCGTCGGCGTCGGGGTATGGGTCGCACCCGGATCAGTCGTGGGCGTGGGCGTGGGAACCCCGGTCGCGGTGGGCGTAGATGTCACCGTCGGCGTGACCGTCGGCGTCGTCGCGCCGCCGTCCCAGCCGGGCGCGGGCGGGAAGCGGTTGGCCCAATCGGCCGCGGTGTCGGTGTCGTAACCCGCGCTGAGGCGCTCGGCCGAGTGACCCGCAGGCGCCACCGGCACGGAAGGATCGAGCACGGTGGTGTCGGTACCCCAGGAAAGCCCGTCCACCGTCAGCCCGGCCGGGTCCGAGAGCAGCAGGCGGTCGCCGCTGTTGCCCAACCCGTTGCCGATGGCGTTGTTGAGAAACACCACCGGCGCGGGCACGACCGGGTAGTTGACGTGAAACTGCGGGCTGGAGGCCACGATGACAAAGCCATGCCCGGCGATGGTCAGATCGGGGATGATGTCCTGGCTGCTGTTGTCCCCAATGCGCCAGCCGCTGAGAACCAGCGCGTCGCCGCTCGTGTTGTACAGCTCGAACCATTCGTAATCGCTGTCGCTGCCCGCCTGCACCGTGTCGTACTCCACCTCGTTGATGACGATGGTATGGGGCGGCGCGGGCGTGGCGGTCGGCGTGGGGGTGTCCGTCGCAATCGCCGTCACCGTCGGCGTCGGCGTGTTGGTCGCGCCCGGATCAGTCGTGGGCGTGGGAACCCCGGTCGCGGTGGGCGTGGATGTCACCGTCGGCGTGCTGGCGTCGGTGGGCGTGGTGGTGGGCGTGGTGGTGGGTGTGACCGTGCTGGCGCCGGTCGGTGTGACCGTGGCGCTGGCAGTCGGCGTGACCGTGGGGGCAGGCGAAGTTGGCGTGGCCGTGGGCGCCGGTTGGTAGACGGAATTGGGCTGGCGGGGGGTGCCGTTCAACGGGTTGCCGTTGGCGTCGTGACCGTTGCGAGTGACGCCGTTGTTGGCGGCCCAGTTGCCATCGCTGTCCGGCGCGGTGGGGTCCATGCGTTCCATCGAGAAATAGCCGGGCGAGCCAGAGCCGGCCGGCCAGGCGCCGCCATTGCCGTTGGCGGAGTCAATCAGGCTGCCGCTGTTGTCGCGCAAGAAGAGCGAGGCGCCGCTGTTGAGCAGATCGCCGGTGTAGATTTTGTCGGCCGGGATATCGCTGACCGTGGTGTCGTCGGTGCGTTCCAGCAGAAAGAAGCCATGTGGCGCCAGGACGCCGGCGAGAGTAATGGCAATGCGACCATCGCCGGTGGAGAGGGTCCAGCCGTCGAGGCTTTGCGGCGCGTCGCCGGGGTTGAAAAGCTCCATCCACTCATCGGCGCTGCTGGCGGCCGTGCCGCCCCAGGCCACCTCGTTGATAACCACGGTTTGTTGACTGGGCGCGGTCGCTGACTGGACCGAAGCCGCCGGTAGACTGTGGGTGGCAACCATCAAAAGAACCATGAGCAGGGATACCCGGGGCGCAGGCAGCATATGAAATCCCTCCTGCCGGTTGACCAGCGTGAGTTCTGACGGGCACGATAAGATGATTTGGAAAACGATCGAAGTGCGGGGGGCGCGGTCTTGAGGACACTAACGGTGATGCCTGATCGCTTTTCGCGCCAGGACAGGTGCATGAGAAAACTGGCAGAGGCAGCGCCGGCATTCAGCGTATGTGCGGGTCGCCTGCGGATACTGGTCGGTAGACCAACCGAAACCGTTCGCACACCAGCGGCATGTCAGGCGTGAACGTGCGCCCGATGGCCCGCAGGGTGCGCGTGAAGAAGCGCGCATGAGCCTCGCGCCAATGGGCCAGGGAGCGGTCGCCTTCGCCCTCTTCCCAGGCAAATGGGGCGTCTACCTGATCGTAAGAGCAAATGAAGACCGCGGTAGTTTCGATGATGCACAGCGGTGCGCCCTGCGCATCAAGCACAATGGTGTGCAGTCCAGCCTGTGGGAGGGAAGCGCCTTCGGCCTCCCATTCCCACAGCGCCGAACAAGTGGCGGTCTTGACGCCGGCCAACACCAGCGCGGCCAGTTCGTCGGCGAGATCGGGATGATCGCCGAACGACTCGGCCACAAAGGCTGCGTTTTGGGCCGGTGCGTCGGCCGGCAGCGTGGCCAGGTAGGCGCGCCAGAAGGCTTCGATGATCTCTTGGTTCATGGCAGCGGCCCGCATGGGCGGAGGTCGAAGGTCATGAGCGGCAGATCACGCTTCCTCAGGCGGCAATTGACTGCGCCAGGCGCTGATCTGCGCGGCGTGCTCGTCATCGTGCTCGTAAGTATTAGCGGCGATGATCTGGGCCAGATTAGCGTCACCGAAGCGACGCGCCAGGTCCGGCTCGTGCAGCGCTTCCAGGCGCAGACAAACTTGCTCGAAGACGCCTTCGAAATCTTCCAACACCTGGTCGAGCGGCCGCTCCTTTTGCTGCGCGTAGATTTGGGCGTTGATGCCGTCCACATCGCGCATGTCCCACTGCGGTTTCTGTTGGCGCGCCAGTTGGTAGAGCAGGCGCACCAGGCGTGACTGCCAGACGGCAATGTGGGCCAGGATGTCCTTGACGGACCAGTCGCCCATCACGCCCGGCGCGCTCATCTGCTCCGTCGTCAATCCCTCCAGCGCGTCTTCCAATCGCTCACGGCTGGCTTCTGTCTGTTCGAGAATGTCGGCTATTCCCATCGTGCTTCGTCCCCAAAAAGCTAATCCTCGATAACGACTTGACTCAGATCCTCGGCGGGTTGCGGGAACTGGGGGTTCATGGCTTCGAGCGTTTGGCGGATGATGCGGGCCACGAGGTAGTTACGATACCATTTTCGGTTCGCGGGAATGACGTACCAGGGTGCGGCGGCCGTGGTGCATTTGTTGAGCGCATCCTCATAGGCTTCCTGGTACTGATCCCACAGGGCGCGCTCTTTGAGGTCGCCCACGGCAAACTTCCACTGCTTGTCCGGCGTGTTGAGACGGTCGAGCAGGCGCTCTTTCTGCTCCGCTTTGGAAATGTGCAGGAAGAACTTGAGGATGACGACGCCGTTGGCCGTCAGGTGCTTTTCGAACTGATTGATCAGTTCATAACGCTGACTCCACACTTCTTTAGGCGCCAGATCATGCACGCGCACCACCAACACATCTTCGTAATGCGAGCGGTTGAAGACGGCGATCATGCCCCTGGCCGGCGTTACTTTATGCACGCGCCAGAGGAAGTCGTGCGCCAGTTCCTCGGCGCTCGGCACCTTGAACGGCGTCACCACCACGCCCTGCGGGTTCACCGCGCCGCACACATGCTCGATTGTGCCATCCTTGCCGCCGGTGTCCATGGCCTGCAGCACGATCAGCAGCGATTGTTTGTGCTCTGCGTACAGCGCTTCCTGCAAGACGCGGATGCGCATCAGGTCTTTGCGCAATTGCCGCTGGGCATCGCTCTTGCTCTTGAACCCCTCGCCGTCGTCAGGATCGAAATCGCTGAGCTTGATGGGCTTGTCCGGGCTGAGTCCGTACTGATCCATGATCTGCTCCGTTACGCTTTTTCTTGCCATTGGTGTTTCACGACCGGCGTCCGGCCGTTTTCCTCGCTTTCCTTTTTTAGTTTGCATCAATTTGCGCTACCTGGCCCGTTTGATGCGGCTGACGAAAACGGTGCCCAGGATGAAGAACAACAACGCCAGGCTGAAGAGCAGGGTGTAGCCCAGGGTCGGCAGGCCAACGCCTGGCCCGTAGGCCTGGCCCAAATCGAGCAAGACACCGGCGATCGGTGCGCCGATGACCTGCGGCAGGGTGAGCGCCACATGCCAGACGCCCATGTCACGCGCGTAATCGTCCATGCTGGGCAGCACATCGGTGGCCAGCGCCCAATCTACGCTGATATACGCGCCATAGCCCAGGCCAAAGACAACGCCCATGGCAATCGCCAGGGGGTAGGAGTGGGCGAACAAGAAGACCGTGACGACTACAGCCTGCAGGGCGCCGGAGAAATAGACGATCTTCTTGCGGCCAAAGCGGTCGGAGACGACGCCGGCAACCAGGCTGCTGATGATGGCGCCGATGAGCAGGGCCAGGATGGCCAGCGACACGGCCTCGGCCGCTTCGTTCATGCTCAGCCCGAAAATCCTGAACGGCGCGCCGACCACATCGTCCAGGTAATAGATCAAGAACTCCTGCACGATGAAGGTGCCCATCACCATCAGGAAGCGGGTCCAGAAGACCCAGGTGAAATCACGTGATTTGAACGGGTCGAGCAGGCTGCGCAGGAAGGGGCGCCAGGCGAAGGGCGGCAGCGGCAGCGGCGGCGGCGGCGGTTCCTCGGTGCTGAAAACGGTGATGAGCATGCCGATCAACAGGATGGCGGCCAGCAGCCAGTACGCGCCGGCGATGCCGCCGATGCTGCCCAGCAGCAGGCCCATGATGCCGCCCAGGAAGTTGCCGAGCATGGTCATGAGGCCCATCCAGCCAGAGGCAGAGCCGCGCTGGCCGGCCGGCACCACGTCAGGAATGAGCGCGGAGTAGGGCGCAGTGGCGATGTTGTTGAAGAACTCCACCGCCATGAAGGCCAGGATGTAGAGGCCCAACATCTGCGGCTTGGCCAGGTAGGCCAGGCCGAGCAGGGCAATCATGTTGCCCAACGTGCCGATGATGAGGAAGGGCCGGCGCCGCCCCAGGCGTGAGCGCAGGCGGTCGGAAAGAGCGCCGGCGATCGGCGCCACGAGCATGGAGACGAGCGCGCCGGCCAGCAGGACCAGACCCAGGGTGCGCCCCTTGAAGGCATCGCCGCCCATTTGCTGCGCCTGCGCCGGCAGGAGCACCACCAGGATGGCGGTCCAATGGGCGCTGACGGCAAACCAGTACGCGCTGAGGAGAGCCTGGCGTCGAGTGGACATCTCAAGCCCCCTGCTGCGTGTGGAAAATCACCGCCGCGGTGACGATGCCGGCCAGGGTCAGGGCTGTGATTGGGCCGGCCGGGAGCAGCGGCGGGGAAACAGGCTCCCCGGCCTGTTCAGCGTGCTGCTGCTGGCGGCGCTGGTCGGCCCGCGTCGCCACACCGATGGAAAGGACAGCCGGTAGAGAGGCACAAAAGACGCACATCGCACACCTCGGAGCACTTTTCGAGCGGCACGCAGCCTGGCTCTCACGAACAGCAAGGCCAACGTCGAGTGGACGGGAGACATGGGCGGTATTGTACAAGGGAATGGCGACAGCGTCAAAGCAGGCGACTCAGCGCCGAGCGGTGTGCGCGCCGGCGAAGGCCATGGCGCGGCGGAAGACGAGGAAGGTGGACTCGGTCGGGTTGTAGGCGTCCAGGTAGTGGGTGGTGTCGTGATAGAGCAGGGTTTCGTGTGGCGCCTGCAGAGCATCGAGCGCGGTGCTGAGGGTGGTGGTCTGGTTGTAGGGGATGATTTCGTCGCCGTAGGAGTGAATCAGGAAGATGGGCGGCAGGCGGTCGGCGTAGAAAAGCGGAGAGTAGCCAAAGAAGAAGGCCGGGTCGCGGTCCGGCCGGCCCAGCGCGGCGACGTAGTTGTCGTAGGGCGGCGGAATTTTCAACTCTGTGCTGTAGAGCGACTGAATGCCCAGGAAGGCGTCGCTGATACCGCCCACGCTGAGGATGGCCAGCGGCGCGGGCAGGTCACGCAGGCTGCGGAAGAGCATCAGCGAACCGAAGCTGCCGGACATCAGCAGCCAACGATCATGATCGAGCGCGGCGCCAGGCGCCATCTCGTCGAAGCGCCCGACCTGCCAGGCCTGGAACACGGCGCGGAAGTCACGCACATGGCCTTCGATGTCCAGGACGCGGGCAGGGGTGGGACCGACGGCCACAACGGCAAAGCCCTCGGCCGCCATCGCCGCGGACACGTTGCTCCAGTTGATGGCCGGGCTGGGGTAAATAATGAAGATGGTGGGCAACGTGTGCGTGATGGGATCGGGCAGGTAGAACTGCCCGCCCGCGATGACCAGGCTGTCGAGGGTGAAGGTGAAGGGGATGCGCTGCGCGGTCAGCGGTCTGGGAAAATCGGACGCGGCGGCCGCGGCCGGGCCAGCGGTCCACGCGGTCGGGCCGATGGGCGAGGGGACATAGCGCGCCAGGGTGAAGTCAACCCCTTTGCGTTCCTGCCCCACGTTGATCGTCAGCGCCGGGCCGTTGACTTCGGCGAATCCCCAGGCGCCGCTCATCGGCACAAAGCGTCCGGGCGGCGCCCCATCCACGCGGTAGGCGCCGGCGGCGTCGCTGTGCGCCTGGTACACCTCACCGCGCACGGTGGCGACCAGGGCCACGGCGCCGGCCAGCGGCTGCCCGTCCGCGGTGCGGATGACGCCGGAGAAGCTGCCGCTGCGCGTCGGATCATAGCTGGGCTGGCCGGTCAGCGACCACCACCAGGCGCGCACGCGGTATTCGATCACATTGACGGCCGCGGCGCCATTCGGCGTGCGCGCCGCAAGCAGAAGGCCGACGACGATCAGCGCCAGAGCAATCAGAGCCAGTCGAACGAAACGTCGGCGTTTCACAAAGAAAGCCTCTTCTGACGATAGCCATCTCCAAGTTGAACATCGAGCGGTGGAAGATTCCTGGAGGGGGCGTCTGGATCATAGACGGGTCGCTCCATCGGCCGGATGCGTAACTGACCGGCTTCGGCCAGCCTCACCCTTTCCCTGGCAATCTCCACGTACTTGGGCATGATTTCGGCGCCAATCGCTTTGCGCTGATGGATCAGGGCCGCCAGCGCTGTCGTACCCGCGCCCATGAAGGGATCGAGCACCCAATCGCCGGGGTCGGTCATGGCCAGCACGAGACGTTCGATCAGTTCGACCGGAAACTGGCAGGGATGCGCGGTTTTCTCCACATGGTTGGCCTTGACATTCGGAATTTCCCACACATCGCCTGGGTTCTTGCCCAACGGGTTGCCCGACAGTTCCCCGCGTCTCGGGCCTTTGAAATACTTCTTGCCCGGATATTTCTGCGGCACGCGCACCGCATCCAGATGAAAGGTGTAGGTGTCCGACCGGGTGAACCACAGCAGAACTTCGTAGCGACCAGAGAATCGGCGCGTGGCGTGCAGTCCATGACCATAGTGCCAGATGATGCGGTTGCGCATTCGCATACCAAGCGCCTCGAAGATCGGGTACAGCTTGACGTCGAGTGGGGTGATCTGGCCGTTGTCCACGTAATTGCCTACCTGCCAGCAGATGCTTCCCTGCGGGTGGAGCACGCGCACACATTCCGTAATCACGCGGCGCTGCTGGTCGAGATAGGAGGTCAGACTCAGGCGCCGTTCGTACTCTTTGCCGAGATTGTACGGCGGCGAGGTGACAATCAGTTTGACCGATTGGCCTGGCAGCCGGGGCAGCAGATCCAGGCAGTCGCCGGGAAAAAGCACAAAATCGGCTTCTTCCTGAAATGTTGACGCTATTCTTACTGCAGTCATATCAAAACCTGATCCTGGTGAGTATCAATAGTGAATTATACCATAGGGCTGCTTGAAATACAGATAGGTCTTGACAGAGACGAAGACCGGATGTACACTGCCTTCGATGATGACCTGGAAGGCTTGCTGCTGGCCCGGTCGCCGCGCTTCCAGTAGCTTTTGATGCGCTCGCGGGAGAGTATCGGCCTCGGCAAGGGCTTGTCGCGCGATGACTTCTGGTGGGCAATTGTCGAACGCACGGCAG
This sequence comes from Candidatus Amarolinea dominans, assembly GCF_016704685.1. Taxonomy (NCBI): domain Bacteria; kingdom Bacillati; phylum Chloroflexota; class Caldilineae; order Caldilineales; family Candidatus Amarolineaceae; genus Candidatus Amarolinea; species Candidatus Amarolinea dominans. Next base: position 45,010 of record NZ_JADIZS010000029.1, on the reverse strand, counting down.
ACAAGTACGATCATGATGATACACGAGATTATCTGGCCCGTTGACCGAATTGATCACATTGCGGCGCACGGTGTCTTGCCGCAGGAATTTGAAGAGGTTTGCTTCAACCGTTCCTTGGTGTTACGGTCGAAGGCGTTCGGAGCCAACCCAGTCTATCATGTGCTTGGGCAAACAGCAGAAGGACGCTATTTGTTGTGTATTGTGATACTATTCCCTGACGGCAAAGGATTTCCGGTTACTGCGCGACCCATGACGCTCAAGGAAGAAAGGCGATATCGAGAATGGAAACGACGCTGAATACCAGGTTCATTCCGCAAATGGACTCGATAGAACAGTTAGCTGAGTTTTGGGATTTTCATGATGTAACTGACTTCGAAGATGGTTTGGAAGAGGTTACGGAATTGGTGTTCGAGCGACTCGATAAGAAAACCGTCAGGATAGATCTGCCAGAAAAGGAGTTCGAGGTGCTCGAACAGATTGCCGGGGAACGCAAGATGGACACGATCACCCTGGTTCGAGAATGGGTCTTGGAAAAGCTCTATTACACAGAGTTGATGCGCAGAGCCGTCAGGGAGTTCCACGCGTCATAGGGAGATGACTGTCGCGGCTTCGCAAGGTAATTGAACAAAGACAGGACCGGGTTTCGCTCAGAAGCCCGGTCTTGTTTTTCTGCAACCGCCTGCCGGACTCGAACCCGACTCAGGCGGGCAGGGCTTCGAGCAGCATCTCGCCCTGCTCAGGCGTGATCTTGCCCTGCTCGATCATCTGCAGCACCAGCAGCCGCTCCTGGCTGAGATGACCATTGCCCGACCGGTCGGCCTGCGCCGCGGGCGTGATCGGCGCTGACGGCGGCATCGGCGGCGTTGGCGGAACCGGCGGATGCATGGTCACGTGAACCCCCGGCCGGTAGGCCTGGCGGCGCTCCGCCTGGCGGGCCATGCGCTCAGCCTGCTGCTGCGCACGTTCGGCCGCACGCACATTGCGCTTGAGACCACTCCAATCAATGTCGGTCATGGCGTCCTTGATCTGACGGCCAATGCCTGCGAAATCGGCCGCGGCCAGGCTGCTGCGCACCTGCTCGGCGATGGTCGCGCCCAGGTTGCTCAGTTGTGCGCCGAGGTGATTCAGGTTTTCCGTCAACTCATCAGCGTCGAAGTCATAGCTGGCCGCGGTCACACGATCGCCGGCCGCGACCAGCACTTCGGCGCCGCCCTCCTGCGCCGGGTTAGGCGCCTGGCTGCGGATCTCCTCCCAGGCCGGCAGGGCCACCCAGCCGCCGTGACCTTCCAGCCGGTGCAGCGCCAGCGGGCCGTTCAACACCAGGGCCAGGCTGTCCCAGGCGCGCACGTGAATCTGCTGACCGGATGTCGCCCGCCCACGAATGACCGCGTCGCTGCCAACCGTGTTCACGTGCAGATTGCCGCCCACGTTGGTGGCCGCGAAGTCTTTCTTGATGCTGTCAATCTCAACGTTGCCTTGAATGTTGGTCAGCGCCACATCGCCGCCCACAGTCTCGACCTTGACGCTGCCGGCCTGGCTGATGGAGAGGTCGTCGCCAACTGAACCGAGGATTACTTCCTGTACCCCGCGCAGACTGGCGTCGCCATCCACAGAGGTCACCTGCAAGCGCTGTACTTCCTGGGCGGACAGATCGCCCTGCATGCGCCCAATCGTCACCGGGCCGCAATGCTTGATGCTGACATCATCGGGCGCTGCCTCCACCCGCACCTGGCCTTGCAAACTGCGCAGACTCAGGTCATCACCCAGCCGGGCAATCAACAGGTCGAGGTGCGCGGGCGCCTCGACCTCAGCATCTTCAGCCAGGCGCAGCACGACCCCGGCGTCGGTGGTCTCCAGGATCGGCTTCTCATCGCACGCCACACTGAGGTTGCGCCGCTCACTGCCGCGCACCGCCAACTCATCGTTGGCATAGATCGTCAACTGACTAATTCCCTCTGGCAGGGAAAACTCGAAACGGTCTGACATTTCATTCACTCCTTATGACTGCTCTGCTTGTTCCTGACAGGTTCTATCCACGATTGATCTGCTGCAGGGCCTCTTCGGCGCTCAACTCGCCTGCCGCCAGCTTGCGCAGAACCTCTTGCCGTTCGCTGCTCTGCGCAGCCCGCGGCGCCGGCTTGACGCCCAACGCTGTCACAATGTCCAACAACTGGGCACGCGCCGCCGGGTAGGTGAGCTTCAACTCCTCCGCCACCCAGGTGATCTTGCCCTCGTTGCGCAGGAACACCTCCACGAAATGGACCTGCTCGCTGCTCAACTTCTCCAGCCCGCTGCGCTCGAAACGCCCCTCCACGGCCGTCCCACACGTGGGACAACTCAGCCGCGTCGTCTGCATATCCGCCGCGCACACCGGGCAGGCATGTGGTGCTCTGTACATTCCTCTCTCCTCCCGTTACAATCACTCGGTAAAAAACATATGTTTTTCATTTATTAAATCTGATTTAATAATACAGCAAACGGATTGATTTGTCAAGAATCTGTTTTGTATTTTTCAATCAGATTCATCAAAACAAAAAACTGATCTTTGTGTCCCTGTGTCCCCGTGTGAGCCAGCAAAGATTTCCCACACCGGGACACAGGGAACGCAAAGGAGGTAACTGCTGGGTCTGCCTGGAATTCAGACAGGATTCACAGGATTGACAGGATATTCGAACTCTCGTGCCGATAGTTTTGCACACCACAGAGCAAGAATCCTGTACATCCTGTTCATCCTGTCCAAATCGGCCTGCAGGGTGAGCAGTTACCAGAGAATTCTTCTTGGTGTCTCACCGTCCCTTCGCGTTTCTCCCCGGCCTGTGGTACAATCAGCCGCATCCGATTTGTTTTGTCCGAAGGAGCTACCGCTTGTCTCGCAACATCTACCTGGAAGATATCAGCCTGGAAGAAGCCATTGACCGCTGGCAGCGCGCGCTCTGCGCGGCCGGGCTGGATCAACCTCTGCCCGGTGAATGGGTGGCCCTGCCCCAGGCGCTCGGCCGCGTGACCGCGGAGCCGGTGTGGGCGCTGACCTCCGCGCCGCACTATCACGCCGCGGCCATGGATGGCTACGCGGTGCGCGCCGCGGAGACCCTGGGCGCCCTGGAAACCAGCCCCCGGCGTTTGGCGGCGCCGGCCCAGGCCATCTACGTGGACACCGGCAACGCCATCCCCGCCGGCTTCGACGCGGTGGTGATGATCGAACAGGTGCATGTCCTGGAAGATGGCGTGTCCATCGCCATCCTGGCGGCCGTGGCCCCCTGGCAGCATGTGCGCCCCATGGGCGAGGATATGGTGACCGGTGAATTGGTGCTACCCGCCAACCATCGTCTGCGTCCGCAGGACCTGGGCGCAGTGGCCGGCTGCGGGCATACCCAGGTGTTCGTGCGCCGGCGGCCGCGTGTCGCCATTCAGCCTACCGGCAGTGAACTGGTGCCGCCGGGCAGCGATTTGAAGCCAGGCGATGTGATCGAGTACAACTCGCTGGTGCTGGCCGGCATGGCGACGGAGTGGGGCGCTGAAGCCGTGCGCCTGCCGCCGCTGCCCGATGACGTCGCGCAGATCAAGGCATCCATCCTGGCCGCGCTGGCCGAGCACGATTTGGTGGTGGTCAACGCCGGTTCCGCGGCCGGTTCGCACGATTTCACCGCGGACATTTTCCGTGAAATCGGCAGCGTGCAGGTGCATGGCATTGCCATGCGCCCCGGCCACCCGGTGATTTTGGGCGTGGCCCAGGGCAAGGCAGTGGCCGGCATTCCCGGCTACCCTGCCAGCGCCATCGTCGCCTTCGACCTGCTGATCAAGCCGCTGCTGGCACGCTGGCAGGGGCAACTGCCACCCCAACGCCCCACCCTGACCGCCAACCTGACGCGCAAGGTGCTCTCCCCCATGGGCGAAGACGAGTTCATGCGCGTGACCGTGGGCAAGGTCGCTGACCGCTTCGTCGCGACGCCGATGCAGCGCGGCGCGGGCGTGATCATGTCCCTGGTCAAGGCGGATGGCATCGTGCGGGTGCCGCGCTTCAGCGAAGGCTACCCGCCCGGCGCCGAGGTGACGGTGGAGCTGCTGCGCCAGCGTAGCGAGATCGAAAACACCATCGTCGCCATCGGCAGCCATGACCTGACCCTCGACGTGCTGGCCGACTACCTGCGTCGCCGTCACCCCCATTTGACCCTGTCGTCGTCCAATGTCGGTTCCTACGGCGGGCTGCTGGCGCTGGCGCGTGGCGAAGCCCACCTGGCCGGCTCGCACCTGCTGGACGAGGCGACCGGCGAGTACAATGTCAGCTACGTGGCCGAGCAGCTGCCTGGCGTGCCGGTGGTGTTGCTCGGCTTTGTGCAGCGCACGCAAGGGCTGATCGTGCCCGCAGGCAATCCCAAAGGCATTAGGACGTTGCACGACCTGGCGCGGCCCGATGTGGTCTTCATCAATCGTCAGCGCGGCGCGGGCACGCGTGTCCTGCTCGATTACCGGCTCAAGCAGGCAGGCATCGCCCCGCGTCAGATTCAAGGCTATGCGCGCCAGGAATTTACACACCTGGCCGTGGCCGCGGCCGTCAAGAGTGGCGCGGCCGACTGCACCCTGGGCATTCTGGCCGCCGCGCGCGCCCTGGAACTCGATTTCATCCCCCTGGCCGAAGAGCGCTATGATCTGGTGATGACGCAGGCCACCTACGAGAGCACGCTGCTGCAACCGCTGCTGGCGGTCATCCGTAGCGACGAGCTGGCCGCGGCCGTGATGCGCCTGGGCGGCTACCGCACCCCAGACCTGGGGCGGGTTCTGGGATGAGAGAGAAATCGGAGAAGAACCTATGACACCGAACTTGCTGTCGCGTCGTGATTTTCTCAAGGGGGCCGCGGCCGGCGCCGTCCTGTTGGGGGGCGCGGATTGGATGTCTGGCCTGGATGAACGCCCGGCGCCGGACAGCCCGTGGGCGGCGTGGGCAGATCAACCGCTTACGCTCAGTCAGGCGGATGCCGGGCTGGATCCGGCAGTGGCAGCCGTCACGCGGCTCACATTCGGCCCGCGCCCTGCTGACCTGGCCCGCGTGCGCGAGATCGGCGTGGACGCGTGGATCGAAGAGCAGCTGCACCCCGAAACCATCGCCGATGAGGAGATGGACGCCACCCTGCTCCGCTTTCCGGCGCTGACCATGACGCTGACCGAGCTGGTGAACACCTACCATCTGCCGGCCGCGGGCGCGGGTGCGTCCAAACCGCCAGAGGACGACCCGCGCGACGACGAGCCGCCGCCGCCCAACACGGGCAATCCCGCGCCGCCGCGCTTTCCGCAAACGGCCAATCGCGAACTGGTGAGCGCCACCATTCTGCGCGCCGCCTTCAGCCGCCGTCAGTTGTACGAACTGATGGTAGACTTCTGGTCGAACCACTTCAACATCTACGTGCTCAAAGAAGCCAATCGGATGTTCAAGATCGTAGACGATCGCGAGGTCATTCGCAAACACGCCCTGGGCAAGTTCAGCGATCTGCTGCAGGCCAGCGCCAAAAGCCCGGCCATGCTCGTCTACCTGGACAATCTCTCCAACAAGGCCGGCGTGGCGCAGGAAAACTACGCGCGCGAGCTGTTGGAACTGCACACCCTGGGCGTGACCGGCGGCTACACGCAGACCGACGTGCAGGAGGCGGCGCGGGTGCTGACCGGCTGGACCGTGCGCCAGATCAAGCGCGGCGTGCAGGGCGCGGGCGCCAACGTGGGCGAGTTCGTCTTCGATCCAACGACCCACGACAAGGGCGACAAAGTGGTCCTGGGCCTGAGGATCAAGGGCGGCGGTGTGGAGGAAGGGGAGCGCCTGTTGACGATGCTGGCGCGGCATCCGAGCACCGCCCAGTTCATCGCCAACAAACTGGTGCGCCGCTTCGTGGCCGATGATCCGCCGCCGGCCCTGGTTGGCCGCGTGGCAGCCACCTTTTCTCGAGTCTGGCGGCGACATCCGCCAGGTGCTGGCTACGCTGCTGCGCTCGGCCGAGTTCAAGGCGGCCGGCGGACGCAAGATCAAACGGCCCCTGGAATATGCGACCTCCGTGGTGCGGGCGCTGGATATTCCGCCGTTCGGACCGGCGCCCAAAGCGCGCACGCTGTCATCCGCTGACGCGGTTGGCCCGCTGCCCGCCAGTTTCAGCCAGCTTCTGTTCAACGCCCTGCTTGACATGGGGCAGGTCCCCTTCTACTGGCCGACGCCGGATGGCTACCCGGACCAGGGCGCGGCCTGGATCAACACCGCCAACTTGCTGGCGCGCTGGAACCTGGCCCTGACGCTGACCTCAGGCAAGGGATCGGGCGCCTTGTTCAAGCCGGGCGCCCATGCCGGCAGCGCGGCGCTGAAAACCGCGCCAGAAGCCGTGGATTACTGGATCGAGCGCTTGCTGCATCGGCCGCTGCCCGCAGCCGCCCGCCAGCACTTGCTCGATCATGTGGGTAACGATGTCTCTGCCGCCGGCCAGCGCCAACTAATCGCCATGATTCTGGCGTCGCCTGCATTTCAGATGCGCTGATGAGAGGTGATGTGATGCTGCTTGATCAATTGACCCGGCGTGAGGCCCTGCAAAAAACGGGTATCCTGAGCCTGAGCGCCCTGACCTGGCCGGCGTGGATGCCGCGCGTGGCGCTGCGCAGCCCTGCGGCCGCATCCACAGGCGATGTCCTCGTCGTCGTCTTCATGCGCGGCGGCCTGGATGGCCTGAACGTCCTGGTGCCCTATGGCGCCCCAGAATACTACACCCAACGGGAGTCCATCGCGATTTCTGAGCCAAAAGCAGGCCAGGACAAGAGCGCGCTGGACCTGGACGGCTTCTTTGGCCTGAACCCAACGTGCAAGGCGCTGCACGATCTCTACACGCACAAGGTCCTGGCAGCCGTACACGCCGTCGGCTCACCCGATCCCACCCATTCCCACTTCGAGGCCATGGACTACATGGAACGCGGCACCCCCGGCGAGAAAGCCATTCCCACCGGTTGGATTGGCCGTCATCTGCAGGTCAAGGCGGCCGACAAGCAGTCGCCCTTCCGCGCCGTCGGTTTTGGCGCCCTGCTGCAGCCCAGCCTGCGCGGCCCCATTCCGGCCGTGGCCCTGCAATCCATCGCCGATTTTCACCTGCGCAGCCGGCGCCAGGAGCTGGATAAAATTCAGGCAACCATCGCCGCGCTGTACGCAGGGGATGATCTGATGGCCAGCCAGGGGCAGCAGACCCTCAGCGCGGTGCAGCAGTTGACCCAGATTGCCGACAGCACCTATGAGCCGGCACCCGGGGCGAAGTATCCGCAGAGTTCGCTGGGGCGTTCACTGAAAGCCACCGCCCAACTCATCAAAGCGGACATTGGGCTTGAGGTGGCCTGTGCAGATATTGGCGGCTTCGACACGCACGCCGATCAGGGCGGGGCTGACGGCCATTTTTCCTTCCTGTTGGGCCATTTTGCCGATGCGCTGCATGCGTTCTACACCGATCTGCAAGACCGGATGGGGCACATCACCCTGGTAACGATGACCGAATTTGGGCGTCGCCTGCGCGAGAACTCATCCGCTGGCACCGATCATGGGCATGGCAGTATCATGTTTGTGTTGGGCGGCAATGTCAACGGCGGCAAGGTGTACACACGCTGGCCCGGCCTGAGTCAGGATGAGTTGTACGGCCCGGGTGATTTGGCCGTTACCACCGATTTTCGCGATGTCATCGGCGAAATTGTGCAGAAACGTCTGGGCAATTCCAACCTGGCGGCTGTTTTTCCGCACTACAGCGATTTTCACATGCACGGTCTGCTGCGGTAAAAGGCAGCGCGGCCTGAGCTGTCCGGAGCGTAAAGTCGCCTGTCCAGAATCGTCACGTTATCGTCACGTAGCGACAACGAGCGATTCTTGCGTTTAGGCGGGTTTTGCGCTATGATTTCGTTGATTGTACGTGTTGCTCAGAATTGGATCGTTGGAAATTTCATTCCTTTAGTAAGACCCGCCTGCTTTTGGTGTGAATGAGGAGGAATGCCGTGAAGCCCACCCGAAATCATCTTGTATCCTTGTTGATCGCCGTCATGATCGTCGGTGTGCAATTCGCCTGGCATACCACGGAAGCGCAAGCCAGCTCTGCCTCCGCTGGAACTGGCCCCACTACCTACTTTGTCAAGAAGGGCGATACTCTGACGAGCATCGCGAAGCGTTATGGCGTCACCATCCAGGCCATTGCGAAGTTGAATGGCATCAAGAGCACCAGCAAGATCCTTGTTGGGCAAAAGCTGCGCATTCCGAGCAAGACACCCGTAGCCACCCCGATGCCACTTGCCACCTCTGTCCCGTCGGCAACACGAGAGCTACCCTCCGTCTTGCCAACCGGGCGCCCCAACAATTGATTGATCCATAGACAGCGCTGTGATTGCAAAGACCGCTCCGTGCGTCGGAGCGGTCTTTTTCGTCTGCGTCAACGGCCACGGGGCAGAGGGTCTGTTGTTTGAGCCATGGTTTCTGCATAAGTATTACCTCACTCCATCTCTGGCGAGCCGGGCCACAGGTTCTCGATCTTGATCGGATTTCCGTTGACGAAGACCCGCGTCCCCTTCCAGGTATGCACCCGGTCGAAGAGGACCCAAAACCGGTTCAGATCCCGACGCTGATACACATTGCGGTAGACGATCTCGCGGTTTTCATCCAGAAGCTTGATGAAACCAGGGTGACGGCGGGCCAGGGTCACAGTTGAGTTCAGCTTTTCGGACGCTGATTCGCCAAATTCCAGCACCACATACCAGCCGCGGTCCGCCCAGGCTGTGCCGGCCGGGGTAACAGCCCGCGGGCGCTCGGTGAAGTGCCCACCCAGTTGCGCGCTGCGCTCCGCGGCCTGCAGAAGATCGTTCATCGCCCGTTCGAAGCCAGGGTTGCTGCACATATCAATCGCCTGCACGCTAAAACACAAGCTGGGATTGATGAGTTGAATCTGCATGGGGCGCTGTTCGGCGCGCAGGGCGCTGACTTGTTGGTTCAGCCAGGTGTGGCCGGTCGCGGCCAGCTCTGCGGTCACGGCTTGCTCCACCTCTTGTGGATGCTGGCGCGCCCAGGTGCTCCAGTTGTAGCGAAAGAAGCGCCCCAGGCCCAGGGCTTGACCGGCGCTCAAGGGCACGCCCAGTTCGTTCTGCAAAGAGAGCAGCATTCCCATTTGCCACGATCCCAGGCTGCCCTGATTGACGACCCATGCGAACAACTCAGCCTGACGATAGAGCCAGGCGCCGATGGCCAGACCGTAAGCCACAAACTCACGCACAGACAGGGCGCGGTGGTGCTCCAACAGCCAGCGCATCTCCTGCAGCGCAGCCAGCGCGTGCGTGTCGAACAGCGCTGTTTCCAGTTGTTGCACATAGAGCACGGTGTAGCCGACAGGCAGATGCCCCTCGTGCGTGCGCAGCCAGTTCCAAAAAAACCAGCGCTGCTCTGCCGAAAGATTGTGGAACGCGGGCCGATAGCTTGGTTCCGGCACGGCATGTCCGCCACTCGGCGCCTGCAAGGGTAAGTCAGGGTCAATCATGCTCAGGTCAGGCCCGATCGTATCCAGCAGCATAATGGCAGAGCGATGCTCACGCCACGCGTGGCGCAATTGCTGAGCGGCCGTCAGGTGACGCCCCTTGAAGCGCAAGAAAGGCAGCGCGAGTTCGTCCCACGGTGTGCGAGTCTGGTTTGGCATGACCTGAGTATAGCACGACCGGCAGTCAGCAGCAAGGGCCGGTGTCCGCAGGGCTTACATGTCGCGTCGCGCCATGCCAGCTTGACACCAGGGGCCGGGCGGCGTATCATAAAACTGTGACTTCTTGCGTAGTTTGCCTGAGGGAGGAAACATCATGTACGTGCGTAATCTGATGAGCCAGCCGGTCATTACTGCGACGACAGACACCGGCGCGGGCCTGGCCCTGCAACTGATGCGTGAAAAAATCATCCGCCGCCTGCCCATTGTAGACAACGAAGGACGCCTGGTCGGCATCGTGAACGACCGCAGCCTGCTGCGTCTGCTGGCAGAGCCGCGACGTCATCGCAGCGACCCCCTGCCAACGGTTGGCCGCGTCATGTCGGCCCCGGTGTTTACGGTGACACCAGACCTGCCGCTGGAGGAGGCCGCCTCGCTCATGGCTGACAAACGCGTGGGCGCTCTGCTGGTGGTGGAAGACGAGAAACCAATCGGTATCTTGACCGACCGCGATCTGTACCGCGTGTTTTTTGATCTGTTGGGCGGTCGCGATCCCGGACTGCGGGTCACACTGCGGGCGCCCGCCAACGTTGATATTCTGGCCGATGTCGCGATTGCCGTTTCCAACGCCGGCGGCGCGCTGCGCAGTTTTGGCAGTGTCACCCATCAGGATGAAACGCTCATGGTGTTGAAGGTCAAATATATCAACGAGGATGAACTACGCATGCTCCTGCGCGATTTCCCGGTGGAGATCGAGAGTGTGCGCCAGGCCTGAAAAACCAGGAGGGGGCGTCAGCAACGCCCCCTCCTGCGGCGCCGGCGCTAATCTTCGGCCAGTTGGCCCGGCATTTCCACCCGCACAATGTCTCCGTGCAGGTTGATGATGACACGAAAGCCCAACATCCCCAGCCATGATTTGGTCTCGTCGGGCAGGGTGTGATCGAGCACCTGGTCCATGTTCTTGATCGAAGCGTCCACGGCCGCTTTGGTAAACAGGTCATCGCGCCCCAGCATCTGCAAGGCGCTGCTGACGGCGAGGTCGTGATGGGCCTCGATTTCGTCCCGCAGCATGTGCAACACCTGCTGATCTACCTGGCGCGCCGCGATGTGGCGTCGAAAACCTGCATCGAGCACCACATAGAAGGCCCTCATCCCCAATGACGACCGCGTCCACCGGCCGGCCATCTTCATCCTGAATCAAGCCGGCAAAAAATGCGCCAGGCATAGATCGTTCTCCTTTCGTAACTGCTCAGGCATCCGGCGCGCTGATGACCGGTTCTTGTGCAGGCGTCTTGAGGATGACCACACCCAGCGGCGGAATGGTCAACAAGACAGAGTGCGGGCGCTTGTCCCACGCTATTGGATCCGAGGGCACGCCGCCATTGTTGCCCACATTGCTGCCACCGTACGGGACGGCATCAGAGTTGAAAACCTCGGTATAGAAGCCCGCAAACGGCACACCAACCCGGTACCCGCTGCGGGGCACCGGCGCGAAGTTACAGACAACTACCAGACGCTGATTGGAATCTGCCGCGCGGCGCTCGAAGGCAATGATGGATTTGTCTATATCGTGAAAGTTGATCCACTCGAAGCCTTCCCACGAAAAATCTACCTGGTGCATGGCCGGCTCTGATTGGTACAGATGATTCAAGTCGGCCACAAACTGTTGCAGTTGTTTGTGCAAGCCGGACTCGGCCAGGTGCCAATCAAGACTGTGATCGTGGTCCCACTCGTGCCATTGGCCAAACTCACCGCCCATGAAGAGCAGCTTCTTGCCGGGATGGGTGTACATGTACGCGTAGAGTGCGCGCAGGCTGGCGAATCGTTGCCAATCATCGCCTGGCATCTTGGTCACCATGGCTTTTTTCAGATGTACCACTTCGTCGTGCGAGAAGGGCAGGATGAAATTCTCACTAAAGGCGTACATCAAAGAAAAAGTGATGCTGTGGTGGTGGAAGCGCCGGAAGACGGCGTCCATCTCCATGTAGTCGAGCATGTCGTGCATCCAGCCCATGTTCCACTTGAGATCGAAGCCGAGACCGCCCACGTAACCGGGCCGGGTGACCAGCGGCCATGAGGTTGACTCCTCGGCCATGGTCAAGACATCCGGGAATTCCTTGTGGACCTGCTCGTTGAAGCGACGGATGAAATCAACCGCTTCCAGATTCTCGCGCCCACCATATTGATTGGGAAGCCAGTCGCCCCCCTCCCGGCCGTAGTCCAGGTAGAGCATCGAAGCCACCGCGTCCACGCGCAACCCGTCAATGTGATATTTGTCCAGCCAGTAGAGCGCGTTGGAGATGAGAAAATTGCGCACCTCGTTGCGCCCAAAGTTGAAGATATTAGTGCCCCACTGCGCGTGTTCGCCCCGCCGCGGGTCCGCATGCTCGTACAGGTGCGTCCCGTCGAAATAAGCCAGGCCATGCGAATCTTTGGGGAAGTGAGCCGGCACCCAGTCCAGGATGACGCCGATCCCGTTTTGATGCAGATGATCTACAAAATACATGAAGTCGGTCGGCGTACCAAAACGGCTGGTCGGCGCAAAATAGCCGACGACCTGGTAGCCCCACGAGCCATCGAAGGGGTGTTCGGCCACAGGCAGCAGTTCGATATGGGTGTAGCCAAGTTTCTTGACATACGCCGCCAGCTTATGCGCCAGGTCGCGATAGTTCAGGAAATCGTTAGTCTCCGGCGCGCGCTGCCACGAGCCCAGGTGTACTTCATAGATGGCCATGGGGGCGGTCAAGGCGTTGTGCTGGCGGCGGTTGGCCGCCCAGTCGTCATCACCCCATTCGTAATGCTCAATGTCGAATACGACTGAGCCGGTGTTGGGGCGCCGTTCCGCGTAAACGCCGTACGGGTCCGACTTATCGCCGGTGAAGCCCATGTAGCGGGACTTGATCTCGTATTTGTAGACCTCGCCTTGCACCAGGCCAGGCACGAACAACTCCCACACGCCCAACTGCCCCCGCAGTTGCAGCGGGTGAGTTCGTCCGTCCCACTGATTGAAATTGCCCTTGACGCTGACCCGTTCGGCATTGGGCGCCCAGACCGCAAAATGCACGCCTTGCACACCAGCCACTGTGCGCAGATGGGCGCCCAGCTTCTCGTACGTCCGAAAATGCGTGCCCTCGCCCAACAAGTGCAGATCGAACTCCGTCAGTTGCAGAGGGTACGCGTACGGGTCCTCGATGTCCACCTCACTGCCATCGTGGCCGACCAGGTGCAGATAGTAAGGGAAAATCTCCGCGCTATCTGCAAACACGGCCTCGAAGAAGCCGACGTCGTTCAGTTTCTGCATCGCCGTGCTCTGCGTGGGGTCGTCTTTGGCAACCACCCACACCTGCGCCTCCAGCGGGCGGAAGGCGCGAATGGCCACCGCCTGACGCCCAGCGCCCAGGTCCTTCACGTGAGGCCCCAGCACGTCCAGCGGTGCGCCATGATAAGCAAACACAATCGCATCTATTTCGCCGTCCAATACGGTTTTCATGATTCTGTTTCGTCTCCTCTCATCACCCTTTTGCCAGGCGGTGACGTGTTGCGTCCTGAGTCATTGTACCCGATTTTCGCGTCCCCTTCAACTCAGTCGTTTGCCGCGCATAATCGCCTGTGTTATACTGCGCCAACCGAGCTGCGGTGCCTGTCTGCGCAGGCAAATCTATGGGGGATGCGCGAAGCCACTTGAAGAAGCAGACCATGCTTTGGCACAGAGCCATTGTGCTGACCTACCTGGTCATTGGCGTTCTGTTTGCGGTCTACACCCCAGCCTGGCAGGCGCCGGATGAGCCGGCCCATTACAACTACATCCACGTTGTGGCCACGCAGGGCGTGCTGCCGGTGCTGCAGGCGGGCGATTACAACCAGGCCGAGCAGACCGCGGCAATCGTCGCCCGCTTTGGTCCCGGCACTTCCATCGAGGCTTTCCGCTACGAATTCCATCAGCCGCCGCTCTATTACGTCCTGGCTGCGCCGCTCTTTCGCCTGACCGGCGGCGCCCTGCTGCCGTTACGCCTGTTCTCCGTTTTCCTGGGTGGATTGCTCTTGTTGGTGGTCCACCGCGCCGCCATGCTGATCGTGCGCCCGGCCATCGCCCTGGGCGCCATGGCCTTCGTCGCCTTCTTGCCCATGCACATCGCCATGCTGGCCGCGGTCAACAACGACAGCCTGGCGGAGCTGTTGATTGCCATCATGCTCTGGCAATGCCTGCGCCTGTTGATCCGCCCCGCGCCAGGGACGCTGTGGCCCTGGCTGTGGCTGGGCATCGTCACCGGCCTGGGGCTGATCACCAAGAGCACCGTCTACGCCATGCTGCCCCTGCTTGGGGTGACGCTGCTGCTGGCCTGGCGTGATAGTCATCGTCATGATCCAACCTGGCGCCGGGCTGCCAGCCTGACCTTCGCTGTGACGCTGCCGCTGCTCCTGCTGGCGCTGCCCTGGTGGGTGCGCAACCTGGCCGTTTATGGCGGCGCCGACTTCCTCGGCCTCAACCGGCACGAGGACATCGTGCTCGGACAACTGCGCACGAGTGAATTTCTCGCGCAGGAGGGTTGGGTCAGCCTGGGCACGCGTTTCGTCACCTGGACGTTCCGCTCCTTCTGGGGTCAATTTGGCTGGATGAGCGTCCTGCTCGACAGCCGTATCTACACCGCGCTGCTCATCCTCAGCCTGGCGGCCGGCGTAGGCGCAGGCTGGGCGCTGTGGCGCGCCTGGCGGCCGGGCGCCGGACGCCGGGCGCTCTTGATCCTGACCCTGGCCATGCTGGGCGCGGTGGGCGGCTATCTCTGGTACAACCTGGGCTTCGTACAGCACCAGGGGCGCTATCTCTTCTCCGCGCTGCTGCCGGCGGCGTTGGGCCTGAGCGCAGGACTGGCCGCGCTGGCGCAACCCAGCGCCAGTCGCACAGCGGCCGCCCTGGCCGCGGGTGGCCTGCTCCTGAGCCTGGCCGTGGCGCCCGGCCGTTGGACGCTGCTGCTGTGGGCGGCGGCGGTCATTCTGCTGGCGCTGCTGCCCCGCCTGCAACGCTGGCACGGTCTGCTCTACCGCGCCGTGTTCGCCGGGCTGGCCGGGCTGTGCCTTGTCAGCCTCTTCTGGTTCATCGTGCCACAGCTACGGCTCTGAGGATGCGCTACGACGGCCGACTGCCAACGACCCGCGCCGGCACGCCCACCGCAATCGCGTAGGGCGGCACGTCCCCGGTGACCACCGCGCCGGCGCCAATCACCGCGCCGCGGCCGATGGTCACACCATCCAGCACAATCACCCCCAGGCCCAGCCAGGCATCATCTTCGATCACGATCGGCCCCTTGCTTGCCAGCGGTTGATTCTTGATCGGCTGCGTCCGTTCGGCAAAGGTGTGTTGGTACGGGCTGAACGCACACTGCGGCGCAATTTGCACCTGGTTGCCGATGCGCAGATCGGCCACAAAGCCCTTGAGATTGCAGGCGCCCTGGATGTGGCTATCGCGGCCGATGACCACGCTGCCGCCGGCGCCGATCTCGATGACGGTGCCACGGTGCAGCGAGGAAAATTCGCCCACTTCGACCCGGCCCCCGTCATCGTGCGCGTAAATGGTCACGTCGTCATCAATGAAAGCATGGCGCCCCACGCGTAGATCAGCACAGCGAATCTGCGCCAGCGGCGAGATGAAGGGCCGCGGCGTCAGGTTGGCGAGCAGTTTGCGGTCCTTGTACACGCCGCCCAACAGCCAGACCGCCAGCCGCGTCGCCAGGCGGCCGCCGCCGGTTGGCCCGGAAACAGCCATCAGCCTGCGCAGCATCGGTTCCTTCACGCGCCAGGGTAACAAAGCGTCCTCTCCTTGTAGATCGTTCGCGCCGCAAGCCGTAGGTCACGCCTCCGGCGTGACAACGCCGTCCGCGGCAAATCATGCTTCGGTGCGCCAACGCCGCAAGCCGTAGGCTTGCATTACAACCCTTGCGTCCCTGCGCCGTGGCGTCCTTGCGTTGAAATCCGCACCCATCAAACCATGCCGCTGGCCCGATACCAGGCCACGGCCGTCTGAAAGGCCTCCAGCAGCGGGCCTGGCGTCCAGTGCAGTTCGGCCAGGGCGCGGGCGGGGTCGCAGGTCAGCGCGGCGGGGCGGGCCGCGGCCGGCACTGTGACCGGAGACGCGACCGGCCGCAGCAGCCCGGTCAGCCGCGCGCGCCAGCCCTGGGCCGGGCGCGGGGGCGGCTGTCCGCTGGCCGCCTGCAGCAGGGCCAGGAAACCGGTCAGGTCGAGATTGCCGGCCGGATGCCCCAGGATGTAGCGCCGGCCGATCTGGCCGTGCGCGGCCGCCAGCAGGTGACCGCGGGCGATGTCATCCACGCCGCAAAAGTTGATGCCGCCGGCCAGGAAGCCCGGCATCTGTCCGCGCAAATAGGCCAGGATGCGGCCGCCGGTGGCGGTGGGGCGCCAATCGCCCATGCCTACGGGCGCAGTGGGGTGAACGACCACCACGGCCGCGTCGCCGGCCGCGGCCGCCGCCAGTGCCAACTGCTCGCCCCGCCACTTGGAGAGAACGTAATGACTGGCGCTCCCCTCCAGGTTGAAGGCCACGTCCTCAGTGGGAAGATCGTCTGCAGCCGGCGGCCGGCCAATCGTGCCGATGGTGCTGGTATGCACGAAACGCTCGACGCCGGCCGCGGCCGCAGCTTGCAGCAGATGGCGCGTGCCCTCCACATTGACGGCATAGAGCAGGTCACCATCGGCCGGATTGGCGCTGTAGAGCGCCGCCAGGTGATACACGTGCGTGCAGCCGAGCAGCGCCGCGGGCAGACTGGCCGGTGTACGCACATCGCCCTCGCAGACCTCCACCGCCAGCCCGGCCAGATTGCGCCGATCGCTGCCGGGGCGCAGCAGCACACGCACCGCGATGTCAGCGCGCAGAAGCGCCCGCACCACCGCGGCCCCTACAAATCCGTTGCCCCCCGTGACCAAAGCGATCATGTGAATTGCCATTCTTGAGATGACGCGCACGCGCCCTGCCGCCGGCCTAGGAGAGCCGTCGCCCGCGCCGCGCCGATACCTGATAGGAGCGTCCGCCGTTCCAGCCCAGGAGCGAAGCCAACTTGCTGCCGATGCCTTGCGGGGGCGGTGGTTCGCCCTGCAAGCTCTGCCATTCACGCTGCAACTCGAGGATTTCGCTGCGCGTCAAGGGGCGGGCGCCGGGACGGCTGTTCAGGTTGGCGCCCAGGCCATCCTGCTCCAGTCGCACACCGGCATACGGCCGATAGGCCTTGATGCTGAGCAGGGGCGGGCGCACGCTGGCCAGGAACTCACGGGTTTGCGCACGAGCGCCGTAAGTTTCGCCGGGCAGGCCCACCATGACGAACAGCCGGCAGGCGATACGCACCTGCGCGGCGGCATCCAGCACTTCCAACACCTGGTCGCGGTAATCGTCGGCGGTTTGCCGGGGATGCAGGCGCCCCATCAACTCCAGCATCTCATCATCCACCGTTTCCAGGCCGATCTTGATGGTGGTGCAGCCGGCGCCAGCCATCTGCCGCAGCAGGGCCAGATCGAAATGCTCCGGCCTTGATTCGCACTCCCAGTTGATCTTGAGCCGACGTGCAAGACGTGCAATGAGGGCTGCGCAGAAAGCCTCGGTCCAGGCACGATCGGCCGCAAAGACGATGTCACGAAAGAGGTAGCGTGCTTTGGGGAAGGTCTGCTGCAGCCAGGCCAGCTCGTCCACGACAGCTTGCACGGGGCGCACCTGGCGGCCGTGGCCTTCGACGGCGACGTAGGGGCAATAGGCGCAGTCGTCATCGCAGCCGCTCCCTGCGCGCAGGGTCAGGAAGGGGTAGCGATCGTGCGGCAGCAGTTCCCATGCCGGCCGCGGCAACGTCGTCAGGTCGGCCCTGGGCAGCGCGGGGCCGGCGACCCACTCGCCGTCACTCTCGTCGTCAGCGGATGCTGTGGCCAGCGCTTGCAGCGTGCGCAAGACGGCCGTCTCCGGTGCGCCCAGGGCCACGGCGGTCACACGACACTGCTCCATGACGGTCTGGCCGATGAAACGCATGGCCGAGCCAAAGGCAACGACATCCACATCGGTATCGGCCAGCAGATGTTGGCAGAAATCTACGTCAACGGTCAGCGTCGCCTGGCTCATCAGCACGCCGATCTGCAGATCGGTTGCGCGGGGAGGCACGCGTGCCAGGGTGGCCGCCACATCGAGCTTCTCGGCCACGGCATCCACACAGGTGACGCTATAGCCGGCCTGGCGCAGCACCGCGGCCACGGTGGCGATGGTTTGCGGCGGATAGTAAAAATCATCCGCGTGCGGGCCGATGACACCCAGACCGGCGGAACCTTCACGGTTCGCAGTCTTGCCCGCAGGGCCAGGTGGGTTGATCAAAAGAACATGGGACATACGGGACCCCTTCCCGAAGCGAAAAATGGGCCGTTCACTGCGCGTGGTGCGCGGTGATGGCGTGGTGGATCCAGGAATCGGCGCCTGGCTGCGGCCGGGGGTCCACATGGACGATCATGGTGCGCAGCCGCGGCAGCGCATGAAACAGCCCGTGGCGCACCTCTTCGGCAATCGTATGACTGGCCTGCGTAGCCAGGTTACCATCCACCTCGATGTGCAGCTCGCCCCACAGCGCGTGACCCACCCAGCGCAGACGCGGCTCATGCACCGCTTCGACGCCGGGCACCCGGCTGGCAACTTTTTCCACGGTATCCACCATCGCCGGGTCCACTGCATCCATCAGGCGCAGCCACATGGTGCGGGCCGCGTCACGCACGATGAACAGGATCGCCACCCCGATCAACGCGCCGATCAGCGGGTCGGCCAGGGGAAAGCCCAGCCAGGCGCCAATGGCGCCCACCAGCACCGCCAGCGAGGTCAACCCGTCGGTGCGTGCATGCAGGCCATCGGCCACCAGCGCGGCCGAGCCGATGCGGCGTCCGGTACGAATGCGCACGTATGCGGCCAACTCGTTGCCAATAAAACCGATAATGGCCGCGGCCGCCACCCAGCCCAGGTTGCGCATCGGTTCAGGGTGGATCAGCTTCTGCCACGTTTCGTAGAAGATGACCAGCGCACTGCTGAAGATCACCAGCACCACAAACGCGCCGGCCCGGATCCTCGGCCTTGCCATAGCGATAGGTGAAGCCGCGCGAGGGCTGACGCCGGTTGAGGGCAAAGGCCAACCACAGCGGCACGGCGGTAGTGGCATCGGCAAAATTGTGAATGGTATCGGCCAGCAGCGCCACGCTGCCGCTGATGGCCACGATCACAACCTGCATCACTGCGGTCAGGAGCAGGCTGACCAATGACCACTGCAAGGCGCGGATACCCTCCCGGCTCGTCGTCAAGACAGAATCAGAAACCAGTTCACCCCCGCCGTCCCCGTGGCCGTGCATGTGAAAGACCGTCTGAATGAAGCCCCACACGCCTCCCCCATGACTGTGCCCATGCTCGTCACCGTGGGCATGACCGGCATCCTGCCCGGCGTGATCGTGGGCATGCCCGGCCTCCTGCCCGGCGTCACCGTGGGCATGCCCGGCCTCCTGCCCGGCGTCACCGTGGGCATGCCCGGCCTCCTGCCCGGCGTCACCGTGGGCATGCCCGGCCTCCTGCCCGGCGTGACCGTGGGCATGCCCGGCATCCTGCCCGGCGTGATCATGGGCATGCCCGGATTCCGCAGCCGTTATCCGGGAAACCTGTTTTGTCATCGTGAACCGGCGGCCCGTTTTTCCACCCTCGCGGCCCTGTCCAAGATCGCTCGCGCCTTCGTGATCCTCTCCGTGCTGACTCATTTCGACCCTCTCCCTCAGCTCATTCAGATTGAAATTGTACCCGATCCGTATCCCGGCCTGCGCCCCACTCGCTTCAACCGTAGGTCACGCCTCCGGCGTGACGACGCCGTCTGCGACAAATCATGCTCCGGTGCGCCAACACCGCAAGCCTCCGGCTTGCGTTACAGCCCTGGCGCCCGCCCCTGCGCCCTGGCGTCTTTGCGTTGAAAACGCCGCAAGCCTCCGGCTTACGTTACCGCTTCGTCGCCACCAGGCTGGCCACTGGCCGCGGCGAGTCGCAGCCGGCCTCGATCCATGCCTCGCGGTAAACTTGAACCTCCAGACCCGGAAAGCCCTGGCGCAGTTCGCCCGGCGAAAGCAGGAATTCGGGAGACATTTCCGGGCGCACCTGGCGCACGGCCTGCGTGAGGGTTTCGCAGATCAGCACGCCGCCGGGACGCAGCGCCTGCACCAACTGCGGCCACAGATCACGCTGCAGGTAATAGAAATTCACGATGACATCGAACGAATTCGCCGGCAGGGTGAAGACCGTCAGGTCGGCGATCACGGCTTGCAGGCCGGGATGGCGAGCGAGGGCCTGGCGCACCGCCACCTCGCTGATATCCACGCCGATGACGCGCAGGCCATGCGCCAACAGCCAGCCCGCGTTGGCCCCCAGGCCCATCGCCACATCGAGCGCCAGGCCGTGGGTGGGCAGCCAGACGCTTTGCTCGACCAGAAAGGCGCGCGGCTGATCAAAACCGGCGTGTTGTCCGCTGCGGTAGCGCTCGTTCCAACGCTGGGCGTCGGTCGCTGGCATGGTCCCCTCCTCAGGGCGCCGGCTGCAGGTCCGTGATGTCGCCGAAGCCGTTGACGGTCAGGCTCCAGCGGCTGCCGGGCGCAAACTGGGCGAACTCATCCGCGTTGTCCGGTGTATAGGTGATCTGCTGGCCATCGTCGCTGAAAAGCACCGAGTAGCGCTCGCTGCGTTCTCCTTCCCGTTCATCCTGCGCCGCCAGTGTCTGTGGCCAGGCAGGTGACAGATCCGCGCCCTCGGCCACCACCGTGTTGATAATCGTCCAGGTCAACGACTGGTACTCGCACCATTGGTCGTAGACGTTATACTGACAGTCCTGCACCACCTTGCCGAAACCGCTGCCCTGGTCAAGCACATACGGTGTACCACAGACCTTCTCGGCATTGGCCGCCGGTTCTGCCTGCGTATAGCGCACCCGCGCCTCGCACGTGGCGATGTCCGCGCCAGACGGCACCGCATCCTGCCAGGTGCTGGCAGTTACCGGGCGCAGGCCCAGGATGGCAACCGTGCGCTGCCATTGCACGCTCTCCACCGTGGCCACGGTTTCGGTGCGGCGGCTGCCCATGGCGCTGAACAGGATCATGCCCAGCACGCACAAACCGATGACCGCCGCGACCGCCAGCCACAGCCAGCGCGGATTGGCCGGCTGCGCGGGGCGCGCGGTCACGGATGCTGGCGCCGCCGCCAGGTTGCCGTTACACTGTTTGCACTTGGTGGCGCCGGTGGGGTTCATGGCGCCGCAGAAGGGGCAAGCCATCTCCGGCAGCGGCGCCGTTTGCAGCGCGCCCACCGCCTGGCCGCTGCTGCGCGCCTTGCCCTGGGTGAGATCAGCGCTGCACTGTTTGCAGGTCTTCGCATCGGCCGCATTGCGCGTGCCGCAAAAGCCACACGCAATATCCGGGCCTAGCACTGCGCGAGCCAGCTTACCCTGGTCCTGCAACAACTCCTGCTGCGCCGGCAGCTCGAAGGCCGCATCGGACGCCATGGCCGCGCCGCAACTGGCGCAGGTCTTACGTTCGCCGGGGTTACGCCGGCTGCACTGCCGGCACGTCCATTCAAGCTCAACATAACCAACTGTTTCTTGCGTCATCCTTGTGCATCCTGTGCTTGAGTGACTATTGCACGTCTATCGTTCGCGTTGTATGATGGCGCTGGCATCGTTTTTTGATATTTCGCCACGGAGGTGATTCATGCGCTTACGACAGATCCTGTGTGGTCTCATATTCCTGATGTGTCTTGTGACCCTCGCGCTCCCGGCCAGGCCGGCCGCCGCTGCCGGAACCTGCCCGGATTTCAACCATGACGGCAGCGTTGACGTCAACGATGTCACGAATATCGCAGCGCGCTGGGCCACAGCGTCCGCCGATCCCCGCTTCGATCGTGATGGCGATGGCAGCATTTCCGTCACCGACATTCAGCAGGTCGCCGTGCGCTGGCACGAACTCTGTACTCCCCTGAGCACCTGCCCCTTCTTCCCGCCAGACAATATCTGGAATACCCCGGTGGACACCTTGCCGCTGGATGCCCACTCCCAGGCCTACATCAATTCGATCGGCCCCACCACGGGAATGCACCCTGATTTCGGCGCCGCTCTCTGGCAGGGTGCGCCCATCGGCATCCCGTTCACCACCGTACCCGGCAGCCAACCCCTGGCGCCCATCACCTTCATCTGGTATCCCGAAGAGAGCGACCCTGGTCCCTATCCCATTCCGCCCGATGCGCCCATCGAAGGCGGGCCGAACAGCACGGGCGACCGGCACGTGCTGGTGGTTGAGCACGATACGTGTCATCTGTACGAATTGTACTACGCCTGGCCCCGTTCTGGCAATCGGTGGGATGCCGGTAATGGCGCGGTTTTCAACCTGCTGGCGCACAACCTGCGCCCGGACACCTGGACATCGGCCGACGCCGCGGGACTTCCCGTGCTGCCGGGATTAGTTAGCTACGATGAGGTGGCAGCCGGCGAGATTACCCATGCGCTGCGTTTTACGGTGCAAAACTCACAGCGCGCCTACGTCTGGCCGGCGCGTCATTATGCCTCCAGTTCCACCAATCCGGCCTATCCGCCGATGGGTCAGCGTTTCCGCCTGAAGGCCAACTTCGACATCAGCGCCTTTTCAGCCAGCAACCGCGTCATTCTCACCGCGCTCAAGCGCTACGGCATGATGATGGCCGACAACGGCAGCAACTGGTACCTCTCCGGCACGCCCGATGCGCGCTGGGACGATGACGATCTGCACCAACTGCAGACGGGCGTGCATGGCGCTGACTTCGAGGCGGTGAACGTCTCCTCCCTGATGCTTGATCCCGACTCCGGCCAGGCCCTGCCGCCCCCGCCCGCTTATCCGTAACCGCACGGTCATTCTATCTCTTGCCCTCTGCCCCTACTGACCATGCTGAAAGATGACCTCGTACGAATGGTGTCCCCAGTTGTTACCCCCGCAGTTGTCAATGGTGGGCGGGGTCATGCTGCTCAAGTAAGGGGTTACGCCGGAGGGGCCGGCCAGCACCTGCACCGTGAATTCCTGGCGCCCCGGCAGGTTGTAATCAATGTAGCCGGCCGGCTTGTAGATGTCCGCGCCGGTCAGCTTGTCCTCCTCGAAGCCGCCCTGTTCATGAAAACGAACCGGCGTGCCGCGGCGCTGCGTGCCATCGGCCTCGATGACCCACACGCGCAGGTTGTGATTCAGGTGGTTGTCCTGGCACGAGATGTAGCGCGTGGAAACCAGCGTGTAATCCGGGAAGGTGGTCTGTGCCTGGAAATTCACCGTCAACCACTGATGGCCGTTGACACAGTCGTCGCTGGTAGGGATGCCCGGCGCATCCACACTGTTCAAGGAATCCAGAAAACCAATCTGGCCCACGAGAGGAGAGAGCAGGCGCTCGCGGCTATCCACCACGGCAACCTGCCAGCGTCCGGCCAGGGGCGCGGCCGGGTCAAGCAGCGCCCGCCAGCGCCCGTCTGCGCCGGTGACAACGGTCATCTGCGGGCCGCCGGGCAGAGCGGACCACACTGCAACGCGTACACCGGCTTGCGGCGCTCCACCAGCAGCGACCACGCGGCCCTGCAAGCCGGTTGATGTGCAGGCTGTCGCGCCGATGATGATGCCCGTGGCTTGGTACTGCCAGGTTGGGTCACCGAGCGGCGTGGTCACCCAGGGCAAGAAGGTGCGCAGCGTGCGGCCGGTGCGCTCCAGCGTCACATCATCTACGAAGACCAGGCCGTGCGGCCCGACCGCCGCTTGCTCCACCTTGACGAAAACCGTGGTCTGCGTGGCGGCGGCAGTGGCCGTCACCGTCAGCGTGGCCCACGCGCCTGCGCTGCCGGCGCTGCTCCAGACCACCGAAGGCGCCAGGGGATCGCTGCCGCCGAGGGGATCCAGGCCGATCGTCCGGGTGATGCCATCCACGCTGGCCGGCGGGTAGACGCGGGCCGTGGCGCGCAGGCTGTCCTGGGGCAGCAGATCGCCCGTCACCGTTTGCGCGATGCCTGCGACATAGGCGCCGGTATCGGCCGCCAACACCTGCCAACGGTTGAGCGGCGGCTCCACCTGGCCGGCCTGAAAAGCCAGCGTGCCGGTGATGACAAAGGGCGTCCAGTGGTTGCCCACCATGCCGGCCACACCCACGACGGTGACAGGGTTGAAACCGGCTTCGAAATTGCCGTTGAGCAAGGGCAGCGGCACGTCAGCCGCAGGCATGACCCCTGCCGAGGCGGGCAGCAGTTGGAGCAACACGAACAGACTAAGGACAAAACGGATCGTTGTCATGGGTACACTCCTGCAAGGATTTGTGACAGTCATCCTGGGGAACAGGCTTGTGGCTGGTCACAGCATAGCACGCGCGCAACGCTCTGTCAAGAGCGCAAAATTCGAGTGCGATTTATCCCAGATTGACACTCGCGCGAGAAAATGTTATACTGGCAGTGACCTGGAAGGACGCCTACAATCGTTCTTTCCTGGCCAACCGCCCGCTCCACATGCCAGACAAGCGTTGATTGACCACACCCCTCTCGTGTCTCCATCGGCTTGTGTGCGCGCAGACGAGGTGTCTATGGCAGAGACCAGAGTCGAAGTCCGTTCGGGAGTCTACTACGATTCGGTGATCTTGATGCAGTTGCAGCGCGCCCTCGCAGTGCTTCCGGGAATCATCGAAGCAGGCGTGGTGATGGGAACGCCCGCCAACAAAGAGTTACTCTCTCAAACCAACCTGTTGCCGGCCGAAGCGGCCGCAGCCAAGCCCGACGACCTGGTGATCGTCGTGGCTGCGCAAGACGCGGCCGCGGCTGGCGCAGCCCTCGCGCAAGTCAACGAGCTCCTGACCCACCGCCGCACGACGCTCGAACAGGAATATCGCCCGCAAAGCCTGGAGGTGGCCGCGCAAGCCCTGCCCGCTGCTGCCTGGGTGTTGGTTTCCGTCGCCGGGCGTTATGCAGCCGGAGTGGCTCGCCAGGCGCTGGGATTGGGCAAACACGTCTTTCTGTTCAGCGACAACGTTCCGGTCGAAGATGAAATCGCGCTGAAGCAGATGGCCGCCGCCGGGGGCCTGGTCGTCATGGGCCCGGACTGCGGCACGGCCCTCATCGGCGGTGTCGGCCTGGGGTTTGCCAACCACGTGCGCCCCGGGCCGATCGGGGTTGTGGCCGCCGCCGGCACCGGCCTGCAGCAGGTGACCGCGCGCATCCATCAGCTTGGCGGCGGCGTCAGCCACGGCATCGGCACCGGCGGTCGTGACCTGACTGAGGCCGTGGGCGCGATCACCTTCCGCCAGGGCATTGACCTCCTCAACCGCGACCCGCAGACCAGGGTCATCGTACTGGTCTCCAAGCCGCCCGCGCCCGCCGTGGCCGCGCAGATGCTGCACCTGGCCCGCGCGGCGACCAAACCGGTGGTCGTGGCCTTCGTCGGGCGGCCGCCCATCGCCGCGCAGGTGGGCAATCTGCATTTTGCCGCCGGGCTGGATCACGCCGCAGAGATCGCCGTGGGCCTGCTGGACCAGGCCGAGACGCCGCAGGACCGCCATGCAATCGAGCAATTTGCCCCCAGCCAGCGCTATTTGCGTGGGCTCTTCTCTGGCGGCACGCTGGCTTACGAGGCGCAGCACCTGCTGGCTGATTATCTGCCGGCCGTGTGGGCCAACGCGCCGCTGAACAAGGCCTACAAACTGCCGAACGCCCTGCACAGCCAGGAGCACACCATCGTTGACCTGGGCGAAGACGAGTTTACCGTCGGGCGCCTGCACCCCATGCTGGACAACGAACTGCGCATCCGCCGGCTGCTGCAAGAGGCCCAGGACCCGGAAACGGCCGTGATCTTGCTGGATGTGGTGCTCGGCTACGGGGCGCATCCCAACCCGGCCAGCGAACTGGCCCCGGCCATCGCCCAGGCCCGCCAACTGGCCGCCGACGCTGATCGCCACCTGGCGGTGGTGGCGGTTGTCACCGGAACCGACGCCGATCCGCAAAACCTGGACGGGCAGATCGAGCAGTTGCGCGGCGCGGGCGCATGGGTCACCACCAGCAATGAGGCGGCAGCGCGCCAGGCTGGACAACTGCTGCTGCCGCTCGTCACTCCCTCCGTCCGGTCAGGACTGCCGCCGGTGAACCTGACCCTGCTGGGACAACCGCTGGCCGCGATCAATGTGGGGCTGGAGTCATTTGCTGACAACCTCAAGCTGCAAGGAGCGTCCGTGATTCATGTGGACTGGCGCCCACCGGCCGGCGGCAACGAACGGCTGGCAGGCATCCTGGCGAGGATGAAGAAGACCTCAGCCTGAGAAGATAGAAGATAGAAGATAGAAGATAGAAGATAGAAGATAGAAGATAGAAGATAGAAGATAGAAGATAGAAGATAGAAGATAGAAGATAGAAGATAGAAGATAGAAGATAGAAGATAGAAGATAGAAGATAGAGGTGGGAGGAGACAATGATTGACATCGAAGAGGCGAATCGGCAAACCGTCGAGCGCATGATGGAAGCCCGGCCCGTGCTGGTGGGAATCGGGCGGGCGCGGGATGTCATCCCCGGCATGCACGACAACCTGCTCTTGCACGCCGGCCCGCCGGTGACCTGGGCGCGCATGGCCGGCCCCATGAAGGGCGCGGTGGTGGGCGCTTTGATCTTCGAGGGCAAGGCGCAGGGGTGGGACGATGCCGAAGCCCTGGTGAATTCGGGCGCCATTCAGTTCGCTCCCTGCCATCACCATGCCGCGGTCGGCCCCATGGCCGGCCTGATCTCTCCTTCCATGATGGTCTACATTGTCGAAAATCAGACCCACGGCAATCGGGCCTATTCCGGCATGAACGAGGGCCGCGGCCGCGTCTTGCGCATGGGCGCGTACAGCGAGGAAGTGATTACGCGCATGCACTGGCTCAACGATGTCTTTGCCCCCGTTGTTGACGAGGCGATTCGCCTCAGTGGCGGCCTTGACCTGCGCATTCTACTGACCCAGGCTCTGCACATGGGCGATGACGGCCACAACCGCTTGCAGGCCGCCTCGCTGCTGTTTCTCAAGAGTCTCGACCCGATGATCGTCAAAGCCGCACCCAACTGTGACGTGGCCTCTGACATCCTCAAGATCATCGGCGAGAACGCGCTCGCTGTCTTGAACCCGGTCATGGCCGCATGCAAGACGATGGCCGACGCCGGCCACAACATCGCCGGCAGCAGCATTGTCACCGCCATGGCGCGTAACGGCACCGAGTTTGGCATCCGCGTCTCCGGGCTGGGCGACCGTTGGTTCACCGCCCCGGCCAGTGTGGTCAAGGCGCTGTATTTTCCCGGTTTCACGGAGCAGGATGCTAACCCCGACATCGGCGATAGCACGATCACCGAGACGGCCGGCATCGGCGGCTTCGCCATGGCCGGCGCGCCCGCCATCGTGGCCTTCATCGGCGGTTCGGCCAAAGATGCGGTGCGCACCACCCTCGACATGTACGAGATCACGTTTGCCGAACACCGCTACTTCTCCATGCCCGCGCTCGACTTTCGCGGCACCCCCACCGGCATTGACATCCGCAAAGTGGTCGAGAAGAGTATGACCCCGCGCGTCAACACCGGCGTGGCTCACAAGGACCCGGGGATCGGGCAAGTAGGCGCGGGAATCGTTGTGGCGCCGATGTCCGCGTTCGAAGATGCGTTCATGGCCTACGCCGAGGAATACGGATTTGCCGATTGAGAAGCCGGGTTTCTGGCTTGACATCTCTCGAAAGGGTAACTGCTCACCCTGCAGGCCGATTTGGACAGGATGAACAGGATGTACAGGATTCTTGCTCTGTGGTGTGCAAAACTACCCGGCAGAGTCGAATATCCTGTCAATCCTGGAATCCTGTCTGAATTCCAGGCAGACCCAGCAGTTACTCGAAAGGACACGAATTCATGGACCGCGCATCGTTTATTGACATGCTGTCTACGGCCAAGATGACTGATCTGACCCAGGGGTGCAGCATCTTCACGCCGCCCTGGCCGGGCGAGAAGTCCCTGGAAATTCATTTCTTCAAGCGCGTGACCGGCGCCTACGGCGGCGGTCAGGGCGCCAACGGCCAGATTCTCAACTGGAGCAATACCGTCGGCACACACCTGGTCGGCGAGCGCGCCTTCCATTCGGGCGGCCGCGCCATCGCCGACATTTCCTTGCGCGACCTGTGCGGCCCCGGCGTCGTCGCCGACATTTCCGACCTGGTTTCCGACTACAGCCTCTACACGCCTGAGATGATCATGAGCCGGGCCGATGTGCGCCCCGGCGACATCCTGATCATCAACACCGGCTACCATCGCTACTCCTGGGATCAGCCCGATGTCTTTTCCGCGCAGGCGCAGGGCGGCGTGGAGTCGAAGGAGTTTGGCTTCTATGTGCGCCACCCTGGCCCCGCGCCCTCTTTCTTCCCCTGGGCGCTCGCCATGAAGCTCAAGGTGGTCGGCGTGGACTGTGGCTGTGCGGAGCATCCGATGAATACCCCCATCCGCCGTATGCACGAAAATCACTTCCAGCGCGCCGAAGCAAAGCTCAAGCAAACCTACGGCATGTCCTGGGACGAGATGTTCCCGCAGGATGACTACTACCAGATGACCCACATCACGCTGCCGAAGGCCCATCTGATCTTCGCCGAGGCCATCGTCGGGGACATTGACAAGCTCAAGAATCAGCGCGCCTGGATCGCCATCATGCCGGTCCCCTTCATGGAGGTCGAAACCGCGTGGGCGAGGGTCTGCGCCTATCAGCCGCCGGAGGGCATGGATGACGCAGCGTTCTACCAGGCCATGGCCGCGGCCGAGATCTTTGACCTGACTGCGCCCTTTAGCTGCCAGACGCCGCAGTGGCTCAACTACGTGCCGTTGAGCGTCACCTACAACAAGCGTGTCGGCGGCCAGTATTTCGGCATGGGCCGCAACGGCTCCACCTGCAACGCCAGCATTCACATCGCCACTCACATGGACGGCGAGAAGCACTTCTACCCGGCCGGGCGCGCCATCGGTGAGGTGCCGCTAACCGATTGGGTTGGCCCCGGCGTCATTGCCGACATTTCGCATCTTGTCAGTGATGCCAGTGTTTACACACCGCAGATGATCCAGGACGTCGTTGATATTCGCCCGGGTGACATCCTGATCATCAAGACCGGCTGGGCTAACTACGGCTGGTACAGCCCCGACGCGGACGAGTTTCGCTACATGGTCAACCATCCCGGCCCGTCGCCCGACTTTTCCAAATGGGTCACCGACATGCGCATCAAGTGGATCGGCGTTGATGCGGTGAGCGCGGACCACCCGATGAACACGATCATGCGCATCTGGCACCCCAAGACCTTCGCCGCGGCCAACGCCAAGCTGATTCGGGACTTTGGCAGGGATTGGGATGAGATGTACCCGTTGGACTACTATTACCAGGATATGCACCTGAACCTCTTCCCCAAACGAATCGTTCACGCGGAGAATCTGGCCGGCGACCTGTTGAATATGCCCAGCGGCCGCTATTACATCGGCTGCTACCCGCAAAAGGCGATGGAAGCCGAATCCATGTGGGCGCGCTTCGTGGCGATCAAAGCAGGGGAGTAGCAACGCCGTCCGCGGATGATGGCGTTGCACAAGGAGGTTCTTGTACCAGTGGAGGCACGTATCTGAATGAAGCCATCTCCTTTTACCTACCTCGCTCCTGGCAGTACCAGCGAGGCGCTCGCCTTTTTGAGCCAACACGGCTTCGATGCCAAGCTCCTGGCCGGCGGGCAGAGCCTGATCCCCGCCATGAACTTTCGCCTGGCCCAGCCGGCTGCCCTGATTGATCTCAACACCATCCCCGACCTGGCCTACCTGCGGCCGCAGGCTGACGGCGGGCTGGCCGTCGGTGCGATGACGCGCCACAGCACGATCGAGCATGACCCACTGGTCGCGGCGCGCG
The DNA here is from genome assembly GCF_016704685.1 of Candidatus Amarolinea dominans. NCBI lineage: Bacteria > Bacillati > Chloroflexota > Caldilineae > Caldilineales > Candidatus Amarolineaceae > Candidatus Amarolinea > Candidatus Amarolinea dominans. Next base: position 15,392 of record NZ_JADIZS010000029.1, on the reverse strand, counting down.
CCCCACTCCTGCGCGCCATGGCCCCCCACATTGCCCACGCGCAGATTCGCAATCGCGGCACCTTTGGGGGCAGCATGGCACACGCCGACCCGGCCGGCCATTGGCCCACTGCGGCCCTTGCCCTGCAGGCGCGCTTTCGCATCATGGGCGCAAGCGGCGAACGCTGGCTGGATGCAGATGATTTCTTCCTCAGTCTGTTCACCACCGCGCTGCAGGCGGACGAATTGCTGGCAGAGGTGATGCTGCCTCCGCTGCCGCCGCGCAGCCGCATTGGCTATCAACAGGTGGCCCGTCAGCACGGCGCCTTTCCGTTGGCCGGCGTGGCCGCGGTCATCACCCTGGACGAACGCGGCCGCTACCAGGCCGCCCGGCTTGTCTATCTGGGCGCCGGTGAAATGCCCATGATCGGCGCCCAGGCCGCCAAAGCCCTGCTCGGCCAGGCGCCCTCGGCTGGCGTCATCGCCGCGGCGGCGGAGGCCGCGGCCCGCTATGACGTTGATCCCGGCGGCGACATCCACGCCTCGGCCGCGTACCGCCGACACCTGGTGAAAGTGCTGACCCGCAAAGTCCTGCACGAGACGGCGTAACCCTGGCGTGACCTAAGGAACACTCATGTCTCAAACCATTCCTGTGACGATGACCGTCAACGGCGCCCAATACGAACGCTTCGTCGAGCCGCGGCTGCTGCTGTCCGACTGCCTGCGCCACGAACTGGGGCTGACCGGCACGCACGTCGGCTGCGAGCACGGCGTCTGCGGCAGTTGTACCATTCTCTTCGATGGCAAACCGGTGCGCTCCTGCCTGATGTTTGCCATTCAGGCCCAGGGCCACGAGATTTTGACCGTCGAAAGCCTGGGCACGCCTGAGCATCTGCACCCCTTGCAGGCGGCCTTCCAGGAAAAGCATGCGCTGCAATGCGGCTTCTGCACCCCGGGTTTTCTGATGACCCTGGTCCCCTTCCTGGCCGACAACCCGCAGCCGACCGAGGCCGAGATTCGGGAAGCCATTTCGGGTAATCTCTGCCGGTGTACCGGCTACCAGCACATTGTGGAAGCCGTCCACCTGGCCGCCAGCCAGATGGCGCAGGCGTAAGCCGCTACCAGCGCCCAAACGGAGTCAATCGCCATGAGCAACCAATACATCGGCCAGCGCATTCGACGCAACGAAGACCCCCGCCTGCTGACGGGGCAGGCCCTCTTCGTTGACGACGTTCAGATGCCGGGCATGCTGCACGCCGCTTTCTTGCGCAGCGACTACGCGCACGCCCGCCTGCGCAGCATTGATGTCAGCGCGGCGCGCGCCCATCCCGGCGTGGTCGCGGTTTACACTGCGGAAGACATGGGCGACTTCTGGCGCCCCGGCCCGCTGCTCGTTCCCGCGCCCCATTCCATCCCCGGCCTGATTTTCAACAAGCGCACCCAGATTCCCCTGGTCAGGGACAAGGCGCGCCACGTGGGCGAACCGTTGGCCGTCGTCATCGCGGACAGCCGTTACACAGCCGAAGATGCCCTGGCGGACATCCTGCTGGACATGGACCCGCTGGATGCCGTGACCGATCTGGAGCAGGCGCTGAAGCCAGGCTCAGCGCTTGTGCATGATGATCTGCCGTCCAACCTGGCCGCGCACGTGGTGCAGCACAAGGGCCATTACGCGGAGGCCCGCGCCCGCGCCGACGTGGTGGTGCGCCGGCGCATCTCGATTGATCGCGGCGCGGCCGCGGCGCTGGAGAATCGCGGCTATGTCGCCTGGTGGGACCCCAAGATGCAGCAGTTGACGATGTGGGCCACCACCCAGGCGCCCATCGCCTTGCGCAACGTCATGGCCGGCATGCTCGGCCTTTCCGAAACTGACGTGCGCGTGATCGCGCCCTTTGTCGGCGGCGGCTTCGGCCCCAAAATCATGCTCGCCCAGCCCGAAGAGGTGCTGCTCTGTTGGGCCACGCGCAGGCTCGGCCGGCCCATCAAGTGGATCGAAGACCGCGCCGAGAATTTCGTCTGCACCACCCAGGAACGCAGCCAACTGCACGATGTCGAGATCGCGCTGACTCGCGACGGCAAAATTGTGGGGCTGCAGGATGTTTTTCTGCACGACACCGGCGCCTATGATCCGTATGCACTGACCGTGCCGCTGAACACGCAAACGCACACCATGGGGCCGTACAACATCCCCAACTTCCACACCGAATACCGAGTCGTTTTTACCAACAAGATGATCGTCACCCCCGTGCGCGGCGCCGGCCGGCCGCAGGGCGTGTTCATCATGGAGCGCATCATGGACGCCGCGGCGCGTGCGCTGCACATGGACCCCACCGAGCTGCGCCGCATCAACATGATCCCGCCGGACGCGTTCCCCTTTCACCAAACGATCATTGGTCAGGACTTCACCGAGCAGATCTACGACAGCGCCAATTTCCCGGCCACGCTGCAGATGGCGAAAGAGATGATCGGCTACGACCAGTTTGTGCGCACAGAACAGCCGCGGCTGCGCAGTCAAGGCAAGCACGTCGGCATTGGCATTGCCTGCTTCACCGAAAGCGGCGGCGTGGGGCCTTACGAAGGCGCGCGCATCACCGTGGCCAGCAGCGGCAAGATCAACCTGGCGACGGGCGTCGGCACCCAGGGGCAGGGACATTTCACATCCTTTGCGCAAGTGGCCGCCGAACACCTGGGGGTTAGTCCGCAGGATGTGCATGTCGTCACCGGGGATACCGCCCAGTTCCAGTGGGGCACCGGCACCTTTGCCAGCCGCGGCGCGGTGGTGGCCGGCAACGCGGTCAACGCGGCGGCCCTCGCAGTGCGCGGCAAAATCCTGAAGCTGGCAAGCAAGCTGCTCAACACGCCCGAAGAGGAGTTGGAACTAGCGGACGGCCAGGTGCGCGTGGCTGATCTGCCTGAGCAGACCATCAGCCTGGCCGAGCTGGCCTTCAAGGCCAACCCCATGCGCGGCTCAGTCGAACCGGGCACCGAGCCTGGCCTCGAATCTACCCAATACTTTGGCCCTCAATACGGCGCGACCGCCAGTGGCACCGTCGCAATGATCGTCGAAGTGGATCTGGAAACCATGCTGGTTCAGATTCAGCGCTTCGTCATCGCTCACGATTGCGGCACCGTTCTCAACCCCCTGATTGTGGACGGCCAGATTCATGGCGGTGTCTCCATGGGCATCGGTCAATCCTTCTACGAGCAGTTGATGTTCAACGAGGGCGGGCAACTTCTGAACGGATCCCTGGCCGACTACCTGCTGCCCAACGCCCTGGACATGCCGGCCAGGATCGAGATCGGACACCTGAACACGCCATCGCCCCTCAACCCGATGGGATCGAAAGGCGTGGGCGAAGCGGGCGCCATCCCCACACCGGCGGCCTTCGTGAGCGCCGTCGAAAACGCCCTGGGCCATCTCGGCATTGAGATCATGGAATCTCCCCTTAGCCCCAACCGGATCTTTGAGTTGGTGCAACCCAAGAGAACGTAAGCGTTCAGTTGGTCCTCACCCCCCGGCCCCCTCTCCCGACGACAGCAGTTCCGTCGTCGGGAGAGGGGGTAGGGGGTGAGGGCCTGAACGCTTACCCCAAGAGAACGTAAGCCCGCGGTGGCCCTTGCCTGTGCAAGGCAGGCGCCGGCCGCACCATCTACCGAGGAGATTGGTACGATTTATGAAGCTCGAAGGTGAATACCTGTTCAACGGCCCGCGTGACGACGTGTGGAAGCTAATTCGTGACCCCGATGTGCTTGCAACCGCCTTGCCAGGCACGCAAAGCCTGACCAGGTTGAGCGACACCGAATTCGAAGGCGCCATGAACCTCCACATCGGCCCCGTCACCGGCGTCTTCTCGGGCAAAGTCCTTGTCTCCGATGAAGTTCCCCCCGAAAGCCTCACCCTGACCGCCGAAGGCAAAGGCAGCCAGGGCTTCGGCAAAGGCGTGGGCCGCGTGCAGTTGCAGTCGCAGGAAGGCAACAAAACCCTGATGACCTACGAGGGCGACATCCTCGTCGGTGGCAAACTTGCCAGCGTCGGCCAGCGCAACATCGAGACCGTGAGCAAGAGCCTGGTCAAGCAAGGCCTGGCCGCGCTCGACAAAGCCCTCGAAGCCCGCGTCGCCGCCTCAGCGGGCGAGGCGGTTGCGTATACGCCACCCAGCGAGACCGAGTTTGCCATCGCCGTGGCCAAGGATGTCGCCGGCGACCTCAAGGAGCGTGCCCTCGCCAGCCCCTACGGTCGCACCCTGATCTATGCAGTTCCGCTCATCGCCGTGCTCATCATCCTGGTGTTCATCCTGTCGAGATGCGCCGCGTGACGCCGAATCAAGTCAACCCCCAGAAAGCGAGGTGAATTCCACAAGACCATCGTGCGCCGCTCGCGCAGTCGTCACCCACGGGAGGCAGCAAACCGGGCAGGCGCTGAGCGCCAGGTGAAGTCCCCACGAAAGGTCCGTATTTCGCACAATCGTTCGCATCATCAGTTCGTACAAGGGTTCTCAATCAGAAAGGAAGGATGCAATGGCAGCGAAAACCAAACCCCAAGTCATGGGCTATCTACCGAACGATACCCCCCCATTCGGTCAAATGGTCCTGCTTGGCCTGCAGCACGTACTCACCATGTTCCCCGCCACTGTGCTGGCCGCGATTTTGATGAAATTCCCCGTCAGCACCGTGCTCACCATCACCGGCCTGGGCACGGTCATCACCCTGATTGTTAGCAAATTGGCCCTGGGCACCTACATCCCGCTCTACTACGGCTCCAGCTTCAGCTACATCACCGCGGTTGCTGGCATCATGGCGGCCCTGGGCGTCAGCTCAGAGACCGCGGTCGCCCCGCCAGAGGCCATCTCCGTCGTCACCGCCGGTTTCATCGCCACCGCGATCATCAACGTGGTGGTAGGCTTCATCATCCGCGCCTCCGGCGGTAAGCAGGCTTTGGACAAGGTTCTGCCCGCCATCATCACCGGCCCCGTTGCCTGCACCATCGGCATCGGCCTGGGCGCGGCCGCGCTGACCATGTCCAGCGGCACCTGCTGCGGCATTGCTGATCCTGGGACGCAGATCAAATGGTGGACGGCCGCCATCGTCACCCTACTCGCCGCTTACATCTTCTCGGTCTATCTGCAAGGCAAGGGGTTCGTCGGCATGCTGCCCATCTTGCTGGCGGCGGTCGTCGGCTACCTGGTTGCCATTCCCCTGGGCCTGGTCAACTGGGCCGGCTTCGGTCAGGAAGCCCTGCTGCGCGCGCCGGTCATCACCCTGCCGCGCTTCAACGACCCGCTGACGCTCACCGCTATCGTAGGCATCGGCATCATGGCGATCGCGACCATTCCAGAGTCCACCGCGCACCTGTATCAGATCAGCCTGTATGTGGATCACCTGGCCGAAGAGCAGGGACGCAAGAAGTATGCCCTGGCCGAGTACATCGGCTTCAACCTGATGCTCGATGGTCTGGACGACTTCATCAACGGCTTGTTCGGCTCCACAGCCGGCACCAACTATGGCGAAAACAACTCGCTGATGGTCATCACCCGCAACTACGCCGGCCCGGCCTTGCTGACAGCCGGCGTCATTGCCATGATTCTGGGCTTCATCGGCCCGCTGGCCGAAGCCATTTCCAGCATCCCCACCGCGGTCTCCGGCGGTCTGGCCATCTACCTGTTTGGCGTCATCGGCATGCAAGGTATTGCGCTGATGATGGCCGAGAAGGTCAATCTGTATGATCCTCGGCAGCTCGCGATCGGCGCGATCATCCTGATCGTGGGCATCGGTGGCAACATCGGCTTCCCCAACGGTTTCCTGCCCATTCCGCTGCTGACCGGAATCTTCCCCAATGGTTGGCCGGCCATCGCCACGGGCGCCATGCTCGGCATTCTGTTCAACCTGATCACCCTCGTCTTCAAGCCCCCTGCAGAACGTGCTGACATTCTGCACAAATAGTAGGGGCATGGCCTTGCGCCTGCCCGCGTGAGCGACCGCAAGGGTGCGCTACACATTGAGAAAATACGGATGAACGATGTGCGACGCCGGGCGCCAGCGCAGCCGCCGGGCGTCGCACATCACTCGAACAACCACCCATGATCCTTGATTTCACCTTCGCCGCGAACCGGCAGACCATTCGCATCACAGCCCCGCAGGTTGACCTCGCGTTGCAGGTGCGCAACCTTGTGGGGTACCACCTGGCCACCAAACAAATCATCTCGATCGGCGACACGTCCGCAGAGATGAAAGCCAACGCGCCCGCATTTTGGGAAAAGAACCACGCCAAGATCACGTTTCTGCACCCTTTCGACTTCACGGAAAAACACCCCGACACCGGCGCCTACGAGCCGCTCATCGCAGCCCGCCTCGTGCAGTGGTATGCCGACCACGCCTTCCGCCGCATAGATCGCCGCAGCTTCAAGCGCATGCTGCTCAGCCCCTGGGTGGATCGCGTGGACTATCACCTGGAACTGGCCGACTTCGACGCGCTCCCGCCCGCGACCCGCCAGCAGTTCGTCCGCCATCTGAAAAAGCTACTGGTGGCCGCGCGCCACGTGCAGATCAATGGCCAAACCGTCATCGGCAAGCCGCCCGCCGCCAAATCAAATCAAATCAAATCAAATCAAATGAAATAAAATGAAATCGAAACATTGGCCGATCAGCCGGCTCCTGCTGATGGTTGTTTTACTGGCGGCCTGCCAGCCCACGCCAACTCCTCCCTCCACAATTGCGCCATCTCCAACGACCGCTGCGGACGCAATTCCCCTCTACAAGGATGCCGGGCGCCCGCCCGCCGCACGGGCGCAAGACCTGCTGTCGCGCATGACCCTGGCTGAGAAGATCGGTCAGATGACGCAGGTGGAAAAGGATAGCATCAAGCCGGAAGACATCACCACGAAGTTCATCGGCTCCCTGCTCAGCGGCGGCGGCGGCTCGCCGTCGCCCAACACGCCGGCCGCCTGGTACGACATGGTGGCCAAGTTTCAGACGCGTGCGCTGCAGACACGCTTGGGCATCCCGCTCATCTACGGCGTGGACGCGGTGCATGGTCACAACAACGTGGCCGGCGCGACCATTTTCCCGCACAACATCGGCTTGGGCGCCACGCGTGATGCGGACCTGGTGCAGCGCATTGGCCGCGCTACGGCCGAGGAGATGACCGCCACCGGCATCCGCTGGAATTTTGCGCCGGTCGTGGCTGCGCCACAGGATATCCGCTGGGGTCGCACTTATGAGGGGTACAGCGAGAACACCGACCTGGTCGTTTCATTAGGAACAGCCCTTGTGCGCGGCCTGCAAGGCGATAACCTGGCCGCGGCGCCGGCCGTGCTGGCCACGCCCAAGCACTTCATCGGCGATGGCGCCACCACCTGGGGCACCTCCAGGACCGAGCAATACAAGCTCGATCAGGGCGACACGCAGATGGACGAAGCCACCCTGCGGGCGCGCTTCCTGCCGCCTTACCAGGCCGCGGTGGACGCCGGCGCGCTCAGCATCATGGCCTCGTTCAGCAGTTGGAACGGCGTCAAGGTGCATGCCCAGAAATATCTGCTCAGCGATGTGCTCAAAGGCGAGTTGGGATTCACGGGTTTCATCGTCTCTGACTGGGGCGCGATTGATCAGATCGCAACCGATTACAGGCAGGCCGTCGTCGCGGCCATCAACGCCGGTGTGGACATGAATATGGTGCCGCAGCAGTACGACCGCTTCATCACCACGCTGACCCAGGCGGTGGAGGCCGGGGATGTTCCCATGACGCGCATTGACGACGCCGTGCGGCGCATCCTGATCGTCAAGTTTGCACTGGGGTTGTTCGAGAACCCGCTGCCGCCCGATCCGGACGCGCGCGCCGTCGGTTCTGAGGCGCATCGGGCGCTGGCGCGTGAGGCCGTGCGCAAATCGCTGGTGCTGCTCAAGAATGACAACGCCGCGCTGCCGCTGGCCAAAGACACACCGCTGATCTTCCTGGCCGGGCAAGCCGCCAACGACATCGGGACGCAGTGCGGCGGCTGGACCATCACCTGGCAGGGCAGCGATGGCGCCATCACCACCGGCGTCACCCTCCTGGACGGTATCCGGGCCACGGTCAGCCCCGCCGCGCAGGTGCAGTTCAACCGCTTTGGCAAGTTCGATGCCGTCACCGGCGCGGACGGCAAGCCGGCCATCGCCGATGTGGGCATTGTCGTGCTGGCAGAGGCGCCCTATGCCGAAGGTGTGGGCGACCGCGCCGACCTCAGGCTGAGCGAGGCCGACGCAGGGCTGATCGAGCGGGTGCGCGGTCAGAGCCGCAAGCTGGTGGTCATCCTTCTCTCAGGGCGACCGCTGGTGATTACCGAACACCTGGCGGCCAGCGATGCCTTTGTAGCCGCGTGGCTGCCCGGTACTGAAGGCCAGGGCATGGCCGACGTGCTTTTCGGCGATTTCCCCTTCGAGGGCAAGACGCCATTCTCCTGGCCGCGCAGCAACGAGCAGATTCCCTTCGATTTCGCCAACCTGCCAGCCGCCGGCTGCGCCGCGCCGCTCTTCCCCTTTGGCTACGGTCTGGATGCCAGCGCTGGCGGCCCTCTCATCTTGCCGGAGTGCCCGACGCCCACTAATTGAACTTCTGGACCAGGATTTCCTGCCACGAATGACACGAATTTACACGAAAAGAAGAAAATTATTCTTCCTCCCCCGGCCCCCCGCGAAAAAATCGTCTCACCACGAATGACACGAATTTGCACGAAAACAAAAAATAATTCGTGTCAATTCGTGCAATTCGTGGCAAAAAAGTCTTACGGCGTGAGGCGGCCGAGGTCGCGCGGGAAGAGGGTGGCCAGGCGGATGTTGTCCAGGCCGAGCAGTTGCATCAGGAAGCGTTCCAGGCCGATAGCAAAGCCGCCGTGCGGCGGCATGCCGTACTTGAACACCTCCAGGTACGCCTCGAACGCGGTCAGATCGCTGATGCCGTGCTGCGCCAGCGCGGCGACATAATCCGCATAGCGGTGCAGGCGCTGACCGCCCGTCACCAGCTCTGTACCGCGAAACAGCAGGTCGAAGCTGTTGGAGAAGGCCGGATCGGCCAGGTTCGGATGGGTGTAGAACGGCCGCTTGCCCATCGGGTAACCGGTGACGAACAGGAAGTCGCTGCCCAACGTCTGCAGCGCCCATTGGCCCAACCAACGCTCATGCGCCGGCGCCAGGTCCGGCTCGTCGCGGCAATCTTCGCCCGTGGCCTGATAGATCATCTCCTGCGCGGCAGGGAAATAGACCCAGGGAATGTGGGCCACGATGCCCCCGGTGCCCGCGGCCGCCAGCGGCGAGATGGCGTCGGGCGCCGCGAACGCGGGCATCTTCACTCGCAGTTGCGCCAGTTCCACAGCCTGCGCATGGGTCAAATGCTGCAGGATGCCCTGAATGACCGCGGCCAACATCTCCATCACGTCGAAGTGATTCTCGATGAAGCCGAACTCCACGTCGAGGCTGACATATTCATTGATGTGCCGCGTCGTGTCGTGCGGCTCCGCGCGGAAGACAGGGCCAACCTCGAAGACGCGCTCGAAAATGCCGACCATCGTCTGCTTGTAGAACTGCGGGCTTTGCGCCAGGTACGCGGCGCGGCCAAAATAGTCCACCTTGAAGACATTGGCGCCGCTCTCCGTGGCTGACGCGACCAACTTGGGCGTTTGCACCTCGGTGAAGCCCAGGCCGGTCAGGGTGGCGCGGAAGCCGGCCATGATGCCCGCACTCAGTCGAAACAGCGCCCATTTGTTGGGGTGACGCAGCCCTACCACACCGTGATCGAGGAAGGTGCTGAGGGTTGCTTTGACTTCCTTCTTGTTGATCTCGAACGGCGGCGGCTCTGTCACCGCGGTGATGATGCGCACCTGGCAATCGTGTAGCTCGCAGCCGCCGGGCGCCTGCGCTTCCAGCGTCACGACCCCCGTCAGCTCCACCACGCTGCCTTCCACACAGCCGGCCAGCGGCGCCAATTGCTCCGGCGTCAACACCGCCTGGAACAGGCCGAAGCCGTCACGCAGGACCAGAAAGTTGATGGCGCCAATCTGGCGCAGGCGATGCACCCAGCCGCACAGGCGCACCCGTTGACCCACAGCGCGCCCGGCTTCGTTCGTGCGTACGCGCGGCGGCGCGGATATCACGGTTTCCATTGACATTTCTTCTCCTGACTTGAAAAAGCGCCGAACTTGTTCGGCACTCCCGGTCCGCTGGCATTTTCATCCACTCACGGATTCATGACCGCAGGCAGTTTCCCACTCGCCATCGTTTCGTCTCTGGATTCTACCAACCGCAACTGCTTGCGGGGCAACTTTCCCGCCAATATCTCGCCGTCTTCAATGCCGATAGTTCAACTATACCACAGGTGATTGTCCTGGCCTAAACGAAATATGGGTTATGCGGCGGCAAACAAGACAGCATCACACTTTTCGTAACGGCCGAGCCGCCGCATAACCCGGCGCCAGCGACTTCCTGGCGCCACTTGAACTGAGCCGTCCGGAAGATAAGCGATTCTTGGCAGCGCCGTTTTGAGGAGAAGCAGTGTTCAGGGCCGCATTCTGATCACCACCAATTTCTGCTTCAACGGCTGCTATCGGGGGGCGATATTCAGTTCGGCCCGTAACTGTTCGATAGTAATGACCTTTTCTTTCCGCGCACTTTAGCGGGCGCGTGCGATGCGCGCCTGAAATTGCGGATGGCGCAACAAGGCTTCTGCCCACCGAATCCCGTCCGCTCAGGCCCGACTCTTCCTACTCGTAAGCTTCTCAAATCGTATTCTGGGCGAAGCTCATCTTCCATTTTGTTGTCAACCTTGACACCATCTCGACCTGGTTCGCCTAACGGCCTCGAGCTGAGCCGCCCGGCCAGCCAAGGGTAGGGGTCACGCTGAACTCAACGACTGGCTGGCCGGGTCGGCTCCAGCGAGTTGTTGGGCGGCTGGCGGCGGGCATTCCCCAGCTCATGCAGGCTCAGCATTGACGGTCCCCTTCTTTGTCCGTGTCAAATGGCCGTTCACGGGCAAAGTTGATATGCCTTACTTTTCAATTTGCCGGGAAGTTGCGCCTCGATGAGCGCCTCTGCCGCCTGCGCCACACCGGCCACCGGGTTCCTGACGCCGAACATACGCACGGCCATAAACGCGCCGTCCATCAGCAGGAGCAGCTGGTCGGCGAGAACTTCGGGTGAGCGCGCCCCGGCCTGTTGCGCCAGTTCGCGGAAGCGTGCGCGCACGGCCTGCTTGTGCTCCAGCGCCACTTGATGCCCCGGATGGTCGCGCTCCGGGAAATCTACGGCGGCGTTGAGGAACGGGCAACCGTAGCACGTCGGTTTAGATGCCAGTTTCTCCAGCGCGCGGAAGAATGCGATCAACTTTTCACGCGGCTGATCAACCTCGTTGGTAGATTGCTCAAACCATTCCCAAAATTTTGTGTTGGTTTCCTGCAAACAAGCCACGATCAAATCGTCCTTGGAATCAAAGTGACGATAGAGGGTCATCTTGCCTATGTTCGCTTCGGCTGTAATCGTATCCACGCCAATGGCGCGATAGCCATTTTGAAAAAATAAGCGGGCGGCGGTTTCCAATATTTGACCTTTCGTTGAAGTGCTTGATTTCTGATTCATAGGTTTTGCCTCTTGACACGATACAGGCCTGTATCGTATAATCACCATAGCGATACAGACTTGTATCGTAACATATTTCGTAATTTTGTACAACCCGAAAAGGAGTAATACAATGAAAATCGGCATCCTCGGCACAAGCATGGTTGGTCAAGCGATCAGCGGGAAACTGGCGGAACTTGGACATGATGTAATGGTCGGCACACGCGATGTGGCTAAAACACAGGCGAACATTGAACCCCATCCCTACGGCTTTCCAGCATTTAGCATTTGGCAGAAAGAACATTCGAGCGTCAAACTCGGAACCTTTGCCGACGCCGCCAAACACGGTGAAGTTGTGTTCAATGCCACGAACGGCACAGGTTCCTTGGACGCGCTCAAACTGGCTGGTGAATCCAACCTCAACGGCAAGGTGCTCGTGGATATCGCCAACCCGCTGGACTTCTCCCAGGGCATGCCGCCCTCACTCTCGGTGAGCAATACCGACTCGCTGGGGGAGCAAATCCAGCGCGCTTATCCAAATGTAAAGGTGGTAAAGACCCTCAACACCGTGACGGCGTTCCTAATGGTGAATCCTGCTCTGGTTGGCAACGGCGACCACACGCTGTTTGTGTGCGGGGACGACGCCGACGCCAAAACCCAGGTGACCGACTGGCTCAAAGGTTGGTTTGGCTGGAAAGATGTGATTGACCTGGGTGACATCACGAACGCGCGCGGCACGGAGCAAGTTCTGCCCATCTGGATTCGGCTATTTGGCGTGCTCGGCACTGGAATGTTCAACATCAAGATCGTAAGGTAGTTGAAGTTGCTGCCTGCCATCGCCTCAGCGATGGCAGGCAGCCGACGCTAATCTATGTCCCAATTCCAGATCACAGGAAGGCAAGAATAATGACAGGCACAATTATCGTCACCGGCGCGTCCGGCACGGTCGGCCGCGAAGTCGTCAAACAACTCGCCGCGGCCGGCATGAAAGTCCGGGCGGCTGTGCATACCGCTAGTAAAGGCGATGTGTTCAAACGACTCGGCATCGAGACTGTTGAGCTGGATTACGCCAGACCGGAGACCTGGGCGGCGGCTTTTGACGGGGCCGCGAAAGTGTTTTTCGTGGGATACGCTGGGCCGACATTCGCTGAGCTTTCCAGGAATCTCGCGGAAGCGGCAAAGAAGGCGGGGGTCGCACACTTCGTGAAGCTCTCAGCTTTCGGCGCGGATTTTGCCCCGCAGTTCTATATCGCCAGGTCGCATCGTGAGTCGGAAGAAGCGATTGAATCAACCGGCATCGCCTACACCCACCTGCGGCCCAACGTGTTCATGCAGAATCTAATCAACTACTACGGGCAAGCGATCAGGGACACGGGCATATTTTATCTGGCGCAAGGCGACGGCAAGGTCGGTTTCATAGACGTGCGCGACGTCGCCGCTGCCGCCGTTGTGACGTTGACGAGCGGCGGCCACGCGGGCAAGAGCTATAGCCTGACCGGCTCGGAGTCCCTTTCCTACTACCAGGTTGCGGAGATACTTTCCCGCGCCGCTGGAAAGAAGATCGAGTACGTTGCGTTGTCGGAGGAGCAGGCTTTGCCAACAAAGCCGAGCCAGCGGTGCGCCGGAATTTCATCGAAGTCCGCAAGACCATGACGCTGGCAGGGATGGCGGCTTCTGCTTGTTAACTCGGTATACAAGCAGATCACGGGCCGCCAGCCTGTCCGTTTCGAGCAGTTCGCCAAGGATTACGCGGAAGCATTCAAGTAATCTACTTCAACGATTCCCGTCAGGTTCAACTTTTGGAAAGCAGGAGATAAAACGATGCGTTATAAACTAATGGGACACAGCGGCTTGCGCGTTTCCGAACTCGCGCTCGGCACGATGACTTTCGGCAAAGAGTGGGGCTGGGGCGCGTCGAAGGAAGAGAGCCGCAAGATTTTCGACGCCTTCGCGCAGGCGGGCGGCAACTTCATTGACACCGCCAACCGCTACACCAACGGCACGAGCGAGAAATACGTCGGCGAGTTTGTCGCGGCGGAGCGCGAGCGCTTCGTGTTGGCGACCAAGTACTCCCTGTTCATGCGGCGAGATGACCCGAACGCCAGCGGAAATCATCGCAAGAATATGATCCAGTCTTTGGAAGCCAGCCTGAAACGGCTCAACACCGATTACATTGATCTGTATTGGGTACATGCCTGGGACTTTATGACTCCCGTGGAAGAAGTCATGCGCGCGCTGGACGATATGGTGCGGGCGGGCAAAATCCTGTACGTCGGCGTGTCCGACACGCCCGCCTGGATCGTCTCGCGCGCCAACATGCTGGCCGAACTGCGCGGCTGGTCGCGCTTCGTCGGTTTGCAGATTCGCTACAATCTGGTGGACCGCGCCGCCGAGCGCGATCTACTGCCGATGGCGCGCGCGCTCGATCTCGCCGTGACTCCGTGGAACGTACTGGGCGCAGGGGTGCTGACGGGCAAATACAATCAGAAGGAAACCGCGCAGGGACGCGCCGCCAACTGGAAGGAGATTCCGCCTTATCAGTTGAAAGTGGCAGAGACGGTGGTGGATGTGGCGCAGGAGATCGGCTGCCCGCCGGCGCAGGTCGCGCTCAGTTGGGTGCGCCAACAGCCAGGTGTGATCATCCCCCTGCTTGGCGCGTCAAAAGTGACGCAGTTGCAGGAGAACCTCGACTCGCTCAAGATCACGTTGGATGCGGCGCAACTGGCGAAGCTGGACGCCGTGAGCAAGATCGAACTCGGCTTCCCGCACGACTTTCTGGCCTCGGATGAAATCCATGACGTTGTGTTTGGCGGCACGTTTGCGATGATAGATAACCATAGATAAAAATTCGATTGACCCCACCCACGCCACCGTGCGCCATCCATCTGCCGGACGAACCGCAGCCGGTCGGCCAGGGTTTTGAGGTAGTCGTAGACCAGACCTGGACCCAGCCGCCGGCGGCGAATGAGACCAAGAAAACCCCGGCTGCGACCGTGATTACCTGGAGCGAGCGCACCTTGGTCGTGCGCAGTGACAAACACGCCCACCGCCAGCAACACGGTTTGGTCGAACGTCTGCGGCGGGCGGAACGGGCGCTCACCAAATTGAAGGCGACCCCGGAGGCCGACTTGGCGCAACTCACGAGCCAAAGCCAGGCCCTGCTGGACCGCCACGACGTCGCCGCCTACCTGCAGGTGACCTGGACGGCGCACACGACAGAGACCAAACACTATCTCAAGCGCGGCCGCCACGGCCCAAAGAGCCCGTTTGAGTTGGTGAAGAGCAGTTCGTGGCATGTGCAGGTGACCCAACTCACGCAGGCCATTGCCACTTTCAACCAATTGGCCGGCTGGCGGATCTACGTCACCAACGCCCCAGCCGCACGCCTGGATGTCCAGGCCGCCGTGTCTTGCTACCGGGAAGAATGGCAACCAGAACGCGGCTTTCATCGGCTCAAGGGTGCGGCGCTGGCGATCCGGCCCTTGTTGCTGCGCTCTGATCAGCGCATCTGTGGCCTGGTGCGCATCTTGGTCATCGCGTTGCGGGTCTTGACCTTGCTCGAATTCGTGGCCCGGCGCCAACTCGCCCAGCAAACCACGCCGTTGCGGGGTTTGTATGCGGGCAACCCCAAACGGGCCACCCAACAACCGACCGCTGAACGCTTGTTGCGGGCTTTCGATGACATCACCTGGTATCAAGTGTCGGATGGTCAAACCACTTGGGAGTACGTCACGCCATTGTCGCACCTGCAGCGGCGTATCTTGGACTTGCTTGACATACCGGAAGCAGTCTACACCCAGGCTCAGCCCCAACCCGCATTGGCTTGCCGCCCTTGTA
>NZ_JADIZS010000028.1:0-59044 GCF_016704685.1 Candidatus Amarolinea dominans | reverse complement strand
TGTCCTTCGCGAACCTTCGGTGGCTTCGTGATCCAAACGCTAACCTGATCCAAACGCATGGATAATACATTGTGGAGGGTTTTCTCTCAGCAACCTTCACTTGCAGAAAATATCTACGTAGTTTCTGGGACATCGTAGAACAACGTCCGGCGGCCTGCCTGCGACCAGAGCGAGCTGCGCGCCATCCATCAGGCCGCTGGCCGGGGACGCCGCCGGCGGGACGATATGACCTTTCTGGCGCAACTCGAACGAGTCGAGGAGCATGATCACGTCCAGCAGGAAATCGAGCGAGATGCGTTGCTCCCGATATTGATCTCCTCAGCACGATCTCCAGGCTACCATCGAAAAAGGAGGCGCCTGGAACGAGCGGCGAGACGGCTGGAACGGGGACCGATGACGCGGACAGCCTGGGGCCCACGGAATTCGTGGCGCCGCTGCCGTGCAAAGCACCGTATGAGCGGGCCGCGGCTGCGTTCGACACCAGCAATCTGCCGCTGACGCAGCGACGTATAGGGCGCTTTCCGGGGCGTTCAACTCGAAGAAGACGATTACGGCCGCGGCATCAGTGCACCCGGCCCAGTCGGTGTGGATATGAGAGGCCAGCGCCGGCATCACGCGCGATCCAAGAGACTGAACCGCTTGCGAACCGACGCAGACCCTCAGCGCACGCAGATGCGGCGCGCGCCAGAT
This sequence comes from Candidatus Amarolinea dominans, assembly GCF_016704685.1. Lineage (NCBI taxonomy): Bacteria > Bacillati > Chloroflexota > Caldilineae > Caldilineales > Candidatus Amarolineaceae > Candidatus Amarolinea > Candidatus Amarolinea dominans. The sequence continues at coordinate 58,354 of NZ_JADIZS010000028.1, read as the reverse complement.
TACGCTGTATCTGCCGCGCCCACGCTGGCAAGCCTGCTCCAGAAATCACCGTCCACTGCCCGACCAGGAGCAGTTCCTGACCAACCGGATCACATTCCTGCGCCAGCAGAGCGAGCAGTGATACGGACGCCTGGTTGCCGGGAGGCGGTGCGCCTGGCGCATGGCGCCGGGACTTGAGGCATTGGCGCGGGAGGGGGGACAAGCGCCCGCGTACCTGGACTGGTTTGCCGCGCTGGCGGGCGGGGAAGGATAACGAGCTTCGTCGCGCGGGGTGACCTGCCGCGGATGGCTCTCCCCATCCACGCGGCCGTGGCAAATCACCTGTGCGCAGCTGGTAACAGGCGAGACTCAGATCGTTGCGAACGGACGCTGGGCGACGTTTCTCATCAAGGTAAACCCTCCCGCGCCTGCTCGATCAGTGGGAGAGCTGCGCCGGCGGTCCGGAACAAAGCACCGGATGCGTCGGGCCTTGCCCCACTGCCTGCAAGATCACCTGGCGCATCCGCCCGCCAGCCAGGATGTTGCCTTTGCTGGCAGTGACGATTTGGAGCGGCAGGTTTGGGTGAACCCGATCACCCTCGCGCCGCGCTGTTGGCCGGAGGATTTCGGCGCCGCGCAACGCTGGCGGATAGTCTAGGTGCTGGGGTGGAGCAGCGGTAATCCGCAGGGGCGGTCGTGCCGTGCCTCCTGGCGCTGCTCACAGGCAAGCTGCCCGGCGCGTTGCCCCAGACCTGGCGAAACTCTGGCAGGAAGGGCTGCAACAGTCCTACCTCGCCACATCAACGGTCTTCGGAACGCAGGGAGACCCGCTGCCCAAACGCCTTGAGCGTGCCTACACGCAATCGTTTGCCGATGTTTCGTTGGCGTATAACCAACAAGCAACGCTGCTGGCCTGGTGCCTGGAAGTGGCGCAGAAGCGGACGCAAGCGATCGTCGGCGGCCAGCATCGCAAGAGCTACGACAAAGCGGCCATCCTGACGGTCGCGTGTGCGGAAGTGCTGCAGCTGCCGCGGGAGACAGGGCGGCCGCCAGCGGACTGGTGAACGAAACCCGCACCCGCTTCCCCCGGCACCGCGCCTTCCTGACCGAGCTGACCACTGCAGTTCAAGCCATGGAGCGCAGTCTGCGGTGAAGGAGGCGCGCGGGCGCACAGTTTGCCTCTGCCTGTGCCGTGTGCTAAACTTTTCGCGCAACAGTTGGTTTGGTAACGCAAAGACCAGGAGCCTGCCGGCTTCCCACCACCCCCAGAGACGGAACAACAAACCCATGCCCACCCTCAACTGGATCGGCAAGGACGCGGTGGTCAATCACCACCTGCAAGTCCCCCTTCCATCTGCTGGCTGACGTGCCTGAGCGTGGCCTGCGGCGCACGAGCCGCGGCAACCTCATCATGGAGGGCGACAACCTGGTCGCGCTCAAGGCGCTGCTGCCCTATTACGCCGGCCAGGTGAAGTGCATCTACATCGACCCACCGTACAACACCGGCAACGAAGGCTGGGTGTACAACGACAACGTCAACAGCCCGTTGATCCGCGATTGGCTGGGCAAGGTGGTGGGCAAGGAAGGCGAACCCTCGACCGGCACGACCGCTGGCTGTGCATGATGTATCCCCGGCTCGCGCTGCTGCGCAGTTCCTCCGGGAGGATGGGGCGATCTTCATCAGTATTGACGACAACGGAGTCCAGGCGCTCCGATACGTGATGGATGAATTTTTGGGCGCAGAATTTCATCGCACCGGTTATCTGGCAAAGATCTATTGCCCAAAAACTCGCTCCGACCCTTCTCCAGGACCATGACTATATCGTCGTTATGCGAGGAAGGCTGGAAGTGTGGCGTCCCAATCTGCTGCCGAAACCCTCGAGTGCGACGATTCCGCTACGAGAAGCCTGACGTCGACCCGCGAGGGCCTGTGGAAGAACCAGCGATCAGCTGCGCGAAATTGCTACGATGTCGGAACCTATCCCATCACTTGCCCATCGGGACTGGGTCATTCCCGGGCCTCCGGCCAGACGATGGAGGGATGTCAAAGGAGAAATTTCGAGGCTGATAGCGGAGATATCAAAGTGGAGCGGGGGCAGAGAGGTGAGAATCAACGACGCCGCGCCCAAACGGTTTGGATGAGCGTCAAACAAGGCGTCGTGCCCAGACCCTGACCGCACCCGAGGTCGGCACACTCAGGAAGCGGAGCAGGACAAGCTGAGGCCAGATCATGGAAGTTCGCTGACTCGGAATCGGTGTTCATCACCCCAGAAACCCGCAGTTGATCGGACGCATCTTGCAGATCGCAACCAATCCTGGCGATCTCGTGGCCAGCTCGTTCGCTGGCTCAGGCACCACTGGACACGCTTGAAACTCAACGCCGAACTCCCGGACAGGGCCACGCCGATTTATCCTCGTGGAGATGGAGCCAAAGATCTCCCGAGATCACGGCCAGGAGCGTGAAGCGTGTGGTCGAGGGGCTACACCAATGCCAAGGGCGAGGCGGTTGCAGGGCTGGGCGGCGGCTTCCGCTACTGCCGCCTCGGCGAGCCGCTGTTCGACGCGGACGGCCAGATCCGCGAGACCGTGACCTTCGCCGAGCTGGCCCGGCATGTTTATTTCACCGAGACCGGCGAGCCGCTCCCGCGTGGACGCGTGCTCGAACACGCCGTTGGTGGGCGCCTGCCGCGGGGTGGCGTCTACCTGCTCTACAACGGCATCCTCGGCGACAAGCCACGAACTGGCGGCAACGTCCTGACACGCGGCATCTTGGCGAGGCTGCCGAACTACGATGGCCAGAAGGTGATCTACTGCGCCGGCTGCCGGCTCGGCCACGACCGCCAAAACGCCGGAGCGCATCGGCATCCGCCAGACCCCCTACGAGATCAAAGTCGCATGATCCCACTCAAAGACTACCAAGATCGCGTGCTCGGACTCCCTGCGGACCTTCTTCCGCCAGTGCGCAGACAGGGCCGGCCCGATGCCTATTCGCCCCATCCAGCTGCGGAGCAGGACGGCGAGCCCGTACCCTATCTCCCGGTTTCGGCGGCGGGCCTGGCAGCGGGCATGCCCTGCGTCTGCCTGCGCGTGCCGACGGGCGGCGGCAAGACGCTGCTGGCCTGCCATGCCGCAGGCCTGGCCATGACCGACCTGCTGCGCGCCGAGCGGGCGGTGGTGCTCTGGCTGGTGCCCAGCAACACCATCCTGGACCAAACGGTGGACGCCCTGCGCGACCCGCGGCACCCCTATCGCCGCGCCTGGGACTGGCATGCGCCGGCGCCGGTGGAGGTGATGCGCATCGAGGAGGCGCTGCGCCTTTCGCCCGCGCCCCGGTGGACGGCCAGACCGTGGTGATCGTGGCCACCATTCAGGCCTTCCGCGCGGAGGACACCACCGGCCGCAAGGTCTATGACCAGCAGCAGCCCGTTTCAGCGAACACCTCCTGAACCTGCCCGCCGACACGCCTGGCGCGACTCTGCTGCAGGTGCGGATGGCAAGCCGAAGCCCAGCTGGTCAACATGCTGCGCCTGCGCCGGCCCATCGTGATCGTGGACGAAGCGCACAATGCACGCACGGACCTCTCGTTCGCCACGCTAGGCGCGGTGAAGCCCTCCTGCATCGTCGAGTTCACCGCCACTCCCGCGCGGGCCAGGCATCCGTCTAATGTGCTCCATCACGTCTCCGCGGCCGAGCTCAAGGCCGCGGACATGATCAAGCTGCCGCTGCGCGTCATCACCCGGCATCCCAGCCAGGCTGACCAACTGCTGGGCGAAGCGATCACCCTGCGTGCGGATCTGGAAAAGCTGGCCCGCGCCGAAGCGCAGCAGACCGGCGAATACCTGCGCCCCATCCTGCTACTGCAAGCCGAGCGCGTCGACGCGTGCGCGCCGCTGCGCGACCGGCTGGTGCGCGAGCACCCCAGCATCAGCGCGGACCAGGTGAAGATTTCCGTCGGCCGGCTCGACGAGCTGAAGGACGTGAAGGACATCGCGTCGCCGTCCTGCCCGGTGCGCTTTATCATCACGGTCGAAAAACTGCGCGAGGGATGGGACTGCCCGTTTGCCTACGTGTTGTGCAGCCTCAAAGCGACGCGCTCCGCCACGGCCATCGAGCAGATCGTCGGCCGCATCCTGCGCCTCCCGAACGCCCAGGCGAAGCGGCATCCCGATCTCAACTGCGCGTACGCGTTCTCCGTGTCCGAGTCGCTGCCTGAAGTGTTGAATGAGCTGCGCGAGGCGTTGGAAAACAACGGCTTCACCCGCGCCGAGGCAGACCGCATCGTCATCCCCGCAGCCCAGGGCATCCTGCCCTTCGGCCTGCAGCCGCAGACCGCGCACTTCGACCCCGTCCGGGAGATTGACGCCGCAGTGGCCCAGGTGCAGGTCGTCGCGCTGGGCGGTAAGGTTCAGATTGACGTTGCGCAGGGCGAGATCACCGTCCTGGCGCCGCTCGACAGCGACGAAACCGAGCTGCTCACCAGTTGCGTCAAGACCCCCGCGGCGAAGGCGCGTGGTGGATCGTCAACCTGGTGCGAGGCCGAGATGGCCTTGGGCGGCAGCGGCAAGCCCCGCGCCTTCTCGCCTTGAGCGCGGGCTTGATTTCCTCGTGCCGCGGCTGTGCGTGCAGGGAGAACGGCGAGATGTTCGAGTTCGAGAGCACCTTCCTGCTCGAACATCCGTGGAAGCTGAGCACCAAGGATGCCACGCTGGCCGACGACTACCATCCGCGGCACCGGCCAATAGGCAAGGCGGGCGTGCTCGACATCGGCGCCAGGGGTGAAGTGGTTGCCTCACCGCTGCAAGAGAAATACGCGGCCGATTTCATCGCCACGCTGCACCAACAGGTGCTCGACCTCGGCGGCGCCGGCGATTGGTCGTTGGAGAGCCTGGTGGCCTGGCTCGACCGCCATCTTGAGCACTACGATATTCCCCTGGGCGAATCGGCCGCGTACCTGCGCAAGGTGGTGCGCGGCCTTATGGCCCGCTACGAAATCACCGATGTCAGCACCCTCGCCCTGGACCGCTTCCGGCTGCGTGAGGAAGTGGAGAAGCGGATTGACGAGCATCGCCAGGCCGAGCGCCGGGCCGCGTTTCAGGCCTTTCTCCTGCCGCAGTCGGTGCTGGCGGTCAGCGATGAGGTCGCGATCAACTTCAGGACCATGGGTTATGAACCAAGCTGGCTCTACGAGGGCGCCTTTCAGTTTCCCAAGCACTACTTCGGCCCCAAGCCGGGCGAATTGCGCGAGCTAACCCCGAGCGGCAAGCTCACCGAGGAGTTCCGCTGCGCACAATTCATCGAGGATTTACCAGAAGTGACGTTTTGGGTGCGCAACCTCGCGCTCAAGGCGACATCCTTCCGGCTGCAAACCGCGACCGACTGGTTTTACCCCGATTTCATCTGCCAGCTCAAGGATGGACGTCTCCTTATCGTGGAATACAAAGGCAAGGATCGCTACACATCCGCCGACGCCGAAGAAAAGCGGGCCATCGGCGCGGTGTGGGAATCTCGCAGCCACGGTCGCTGCCTGTTCGTCATGCCCACGGCCGGCGATTTCTCGACCATCGTCCACAAGATCGCGCATGGGTGAATAGAAAAATTACCGTTTTTCAGGGTAATCTTGCAGATTACCATTCAGAGTGGTAATCTTTGAGCCAGGCTACTACTTCTTCACCCCCGCAGATATTCTGCAGGTAGGTGCAACCACCTGAGTAGAGCTGATTCCGCTGACGATTGGCTTTTCCATGCTGCGCTATCGGCTGATGAACTGGGCGGCGCATGCCGCATCGAGCGCCGGGCTGAGGGCGGCACCCGCGTCAGCGCACGGCTGCCGGTCACAGGGTTCACGGCGACGAATTGACAAAGTCTACGGAATCACGTACTCTTGCGGCAATTGTCATCATCGGAGGACCACTGCATGACCACCGTCACCGTGACAGAAGCGCGTGCTCAACTCTTTCGACTGCTAGATCGAGTGGCTGAATCACACGAATCGGTGCTTATTACTGGCAAGCGCGCCAACGCCATACTCGTCTCCGAGGAGGACTGGCGTGCCATCCAGGAAACTTCGAGGCTTTATGGCGGATTTGAGCCAACATCAACAGGGCTGGGCGGAGATTGAAGTCCTGGAAACTCAGTTGCTGCGCCAACTGACGATCGAACAGGGCATTCAACAGTTTCTGGCGTTGCAGCGCGAGTTTGAGCCGCAGTTACAAGCGACCGAGGAGACCTTCCGTCAGCCGCGCATCCAGGCCATGATTCAGTTACAGGCCAGACTGACAGCCCTCACTGGCAACCACCATATTGGAGCTAGCATGGAAAACCTCATTCGCTCAGTCGCCGATCTGCAACAGCGTCTGGAAGAGGCAGGTGTGCCCTCGGTCGTGATCGGTGGGCTGGCTGTGAGCGCCTGGGGTGAACCGCGTTTGACGCGCGATGCTGACCTCAAGGTGTTAGCTCGGCGCGATGAACGAGGCCGCATTCTGGAGTTGGTGTCAGACTTCACACCGTTGCACGCCGATCCCGACGAGGCCTTTCGGCGCCACGGCATCGCTTTCTTCCAAGATCCTGCGGGCACGCGCGTTGACGTGATGCTCGCTGAGACGACGTTCGACGAAACGGCCATCGGCCGCGCCCGCGTGATGGAATTGAAGCCTGGCCTGGTCGTGCGCGTGTGCAGCCCGGAGGACCTGATCGTCTACAAGATGGTGTCTCTGCGCACCAAAGATCGTGTGGATGTTGAGGGGATCATCAAGCGGCAAGGCAACCGCCTGGACGATCGTTATGTGGAAAACTGGCTGCACCTGTTCGAGCAAGCACTCGACGACAGCACGCTGGTCGCCGAGTACCGACGGCTGCGTCACCAATTGACCTGAATGAAGAGATCGCCCGCCACCTGGTGCTCAGCCCCGAAACCGTGCGCAACCATGCGAGCAACATCTTCAGCAAGCTGCAGGTGACCGACCGTGCCCAGGCCATTGTGCATGCGTGCGTGCGTGCGTGCGCGCGAGGCGGGAATCGGCGGGCTGCACCGTCTGGAGCGCTGACAAGCCCTGTCGCTCGACAGTCAATGTGTGCCGATTCAGCCTGGGAGATACAAGCGATGCACCCCTCGATAATTTTCGAGGTCTAGCACAACTTCAGCTAGTCTGAGAGCACAATCCTCGCAATATGCCGGATCTGCGAGAACGCGACGTAGATTGCTGATGGTCACGACTGGAAGACTGTTCGACGTGGTCAAGCGCCGTATCGTGCTTTCAAGCGACTGTTCACCATCGCTGGTGTTGCGGTTTCCGGTAAGCAAAAGAAAGCCGCAGTCCTGACAGTACTGCCACACTGTGGCATCTGCGGCGCTGACGGATAGGCCAGCATCAACAAACAAGCGCAATTCCATGGGAATCAGCTTGAGATAGCCACGAGTGTCCAGAGTTCGGAAGATCGCTCGCGCCTGGCCTTCGCAATTATGATCGCTCAGGACGATCTGCATGGGTATCTGCCTGGTACTTGTCTTCAGTACGTTCTCGCAGCGCGAGCAGGGCCTCTCGCTGGGGCGTCATGGGCAGGGCGGCAATACGCAGTGCGATCTCTGCCGCTTGGCGACGATAGAACGCTTCTCGGTCGGCCAACTGTCGCTTGACCTCCGCCAACTGCGGCTCTAACGCGGCTCGATGCTCCGCAATGTAGTCGAGTGCTGTTTCAACCTGCAAGGGCGAGAGGTTGAATGTCAGATCAATTTCATAGACAGAATCACCGGCATCGTAGGCATCCATCACATCAAACACACTGACACGACTTTCGCTGATGAGTGGCCCCAAGTCTGTCTCGATAATCGTATAGCGCGCCCCATTCTGCTGCGTAGCGTTCGCCGTAATCGTCATCATGCTTCTCTCCAAACCAAAGCCACTACTTGACTCGCAGGCAGTATACCTTATGCCACGGGGTCTGACAAGATAACGTCATCGCTCTGCGGCTTGGCGCCACCGATATCATCCCGCCATAGGATGCTCCTCACCACCGGCAGTTTCCGTAGGTGGCCGATCAGCGCAACGTCATTGCCCGCCGTCAGGAGTGCCTGCCTTTCACATTGGGCGCAGAATTCCGGACATCAGTGCAAGGTTGCGGCCAGCCCGGCCCTGAAGCCGTTCTCCACAGGCTCAGCATGTGCTGCTCAAGGCGCCAGGTGCTTGACCATGTTGACGTTGGTGATGGTGTATCCTAGCTTGAGGTAGAGTGCTTGCGCAGCGGAGTTATGTCCAAATACGTGCAGTCCAATGCGATCCATGCCCAACGCCTGCGCCTCGTGCTCCACGGCCAGCATGGCCTGCATGCCATAGCCCCGGCGCTGGAAGGCGTCGAAGATGCGCAGATCATAGATGAACGCGCTTGGCCGCCCAAAGTGCGGTATCACGGCCAGCCAGATCACACCCACGGCCCGCGCGCTGGCCGCATCCCGAATCGTGAACAGGTGTTGGTCGGGCGTGACAACACCCTGCGGCAACAGATCAGCGAAATCGCGCTGTGCATGTGACAAAGCCTCCGCCTCCGACCAATTGCCGGCGGCGATTTTGTCCGCCGCATACTCGGCAATCGCCGGCTGTAAATAGGCTTCAAACTCTGCGGGGGTCATCCGGTCCAAGACCACGTGACCTGCAGGTGCCGCTTTCATGGCTTATCATTCCTCCCTGGCAAATCATACAGCCGCTGTTGTCCCAATCAGAAGCAAGCAAGCCATTTCATGGTTTCGGGCCTCTCACGAATGGCAAGTACCCTTTACCTGGGAAACCTCTGCGTGGCGCGTGCGCGTGCCCTGGCAGCATCCTCCGCCCGGTTCTTCGGTGGCGCGTTCGTCTCGAGCGCGGCCAGAAGATTTCTGGAAACTGCTGCAATCTCTTCGACGGCGGCAAGGAATGCAGCTTCGTTGGTTTTCGATGGCTTGGCGAAGCCGCTCACTTTTCTCACAAATTGTACGGCGGCCGCACGAATCTCTGCGTCCGTCACAGGCGGTTCGAAGTTGAAGAGGGTCTTGATATTTCTACACACAAGCGTTACCTCATTCAGCATTCATGGACAGCTCGTGCCCCAAAGCGCCGCCACGATCTCGATGTCGGCAATCGTAACGAAGCCGTCTCCGTCGAGATCATAGTCCGCGGGAGCAGGCTGACCCCACAGGCTGGCGATCGCGCTTAAATCAGCAACGTCCACCACGCCGTTGTGATTGAAGTCAGGGCAGATACCGCCGGAGGTGATGATCGTGGCGATATTCGAATAGGAGGAATAACCGTCGAAGTTCCGCCCCCGATTCGCCTGGACAACAGCGCTGCCATTGCCATCAACGGCGATCCACACCCCGCTGAGTGCGTCTACGGCGTCATACGGGGTTTGCCACAGCAGGGTTCCGGCGCCATCGAATTTCTTGATGATCAGGTTCCTGGAGGTTGCGGTGTCGCCCACAACATACACGTTATCGCTCTGATCCGTGTCCATCATGCTTGAAGCGTAATTGAAGTCCGACGCGCGCCAGTCTTCGATCAGAGCCTGCGTCGGCTGGGCAGAAACAGGACCGAGTCCTGAAAAAGAGGCTATCAGGGCCATGATCATAGCCATGTATAGCACGTGTTTGGAAAAGCTGAGTTTGGACATGATATTCACTCCTACTAAACACCCACAAATCCCTTCGCCGGTCAATGGCTCTGCACCAGGCGTCCGACCATCGGCGCGACTTCATTGATATAGAGCTCGACCATTTCCATTAGTGAAGCGCCACCTTGCGCTTTTCCTCTTCCACCAAGATGCGCCTCAGCGTTTTGCCGACCTGGGACTTCGGCAACTCCGTGCGGAATTCGACCAGGGAAGGCACCTTGTAGGGGGCCAGGCGCTCTTTGCAGAAGTCGCGAATATCTTCGGCGGTGGCGCTCTGGCCTTCCTTGAGCACGACGAAGGCCTTGACCGTTTCCCCCCGTTTGGCGTCAGGTACGCCCACGACCGCAGCTTCCAGCACCTTCGGGTGCATGAACAGGATTTCTTCTACTTCGCGGGGCACGATGTTGTAGCCGCTGGCGATGATCAGGTCCTTCTTGCGGTCCACGATAAAGAAGTAGCCATCGGCGTCCATCGTGGCAATGTCGCCGGTGTGGAGCCAGCCGGCAGCGTCGATGGCAATTCGGGTTTCCGCCGGGTTGTTGTAGTACCCCTTCATGACCTGGGGCCCGCGTACCACCAGCTCACCCGCTTGCTCGACATCCAGAAACCTGGTCTCGCCGTGCTCGTCAGGCTCCAGGGCGATGAGGGCCAGTTCAGTGCTGGGAAACGGCATGCCGACCGAGCCGGTTTTGGTCTGGCCAAAGACGGGATTGCCGGCAGTGAGCGGCGAAGACTCGGACATGCCGTAGCCTTCCACCAGCTTGCCGCCCGTCACGGCCTCGAACTTCTGCGCCACTTCGGCCGGCAGCGAAGCGCCGCCGCTCAGACAGACCCGGATGCTGTGCAGGTCAAAATCGGCCACTTTGGGATGGTTGATGATGGCAATATACATGGCCGGCACACCCGGGTAGACAGTGATTTTCTCCCGCGCGATGATCTCCAAGAGATGCAGCGTATGGCGAGGGTCGGGCGCCAGCACCAGTTCGCCCCCCAGATTCAGGCATGTCAGCATGCCCACGGTCATGCCATAGACATGGAAGGCCGGCAGGGCCAAGAGGAACTTCTCGTCTCCCGGCTTCAGCGAGGGCACCCAGGCGTTGATCTGGGCGATGTTTGCCACCAGGTTGCGATGGGTCAGCTCGGCGGCCTTGGGCAGGCCCGAGGTGCCGCCTGTGAACTGGAAAACCGCCGTGTCGCTGGCCGGGTCAACGGGCACGCTGGGCGCTGTGGCCGGGACCGTGGCGAGGAGGTCCTGCATGAAATAGGTGCCCGCGCGGGGGGTCACGGCTTTCATCATGCCGCTCGCGCGCACCTGTTTGGCCACCGTGTTGCGGAAGAGCCGGCCGATCGTTTCGGGGATGTCGGTCAGGATGATGGTCTTGATGGCGGTGGTGGGCTGGATTTCGAGCACACGATCGTAGAGGCCGCTGAGCGTAACAATGGTTTCGGCCCCCGCGCTGCGCAGCAGCGGCGCCAACTCGTGCGCCGGATACGTGGGGTTGGTGTTGACGACGATTGCGCCGGCCTTCAGTGAACCAAAATAGGCGACCACCATCTGCGGGATGTTGGGCAGCATGAGGGAGACGCGACTGCCTTTGCTCACGCCCAGTTTAACCAAAGCCGCAGCAAAACGATCGCTCAGCCGGTTGAGCTCAGTGTAGCTCAGCGTGGCCTGCACTTTCAGTCCCAGGGGCAAATAGCGCAGCACCATGCGCACCGCAGTGTGGTCGGGAAACCTCACCGTTGAGTCCACAAGCAATTGGTGTACGGTGGTATCCGGGACAGCAACGCTGTGTGCAACGCCTGGCTCGTAGTGTGCAAACCAGCGAAAATCCATGGTCATGGCGATCGGCCTCCGAGCATCCGTAGCACGTAGTCGCGCCCTATTTTCGAGGCATTGCCGGTGTTCTGTTCGACCCTAAATTCGACGATCCGGTGAATCAGGTCCTTGGGCAATGGCTGGCCAAGGGGGAACTGCACCGAGCCCTTCCCGCTCTTGTAGGGCTTGAGGTCTTTCTTGAACGCCTCGAGCCCGCTCGGCGCCGGATAAAGCCCTACATGCCTCTCGTAGCCTGCGAAGTGTACAAGGTGTTTCCCGTTCAGGTCGAACGTGGGGATCGCGTAGCTGATCGTCTCTGTCGCGTCGGGCGCTGATGCCTTGATGAGCGCTCGTAACTCCTCCAGCACCTTCTGAGTCTCGGGGGGGAATCCCGCTATATACTCGTCAATGGAGTTGGCCGTTGACCTATTCGCCATCTTGTGCTATTTCACTCCTGTCGCGAACTGAAGCATCATTCTGTCACTTTTTTCAGTCTACACGCGGCCCTGTGAATTGTCAACTTGCCAACCGCCGGGGTGCATCTCAGGCTGGCGGTGAACCAGAGGCATTCACGTCACGGCAACAAGGTCGAAGTATGCCTGCGCGTTGACCGTTGGCCGCTGTGTCATCGAAAAAGCTCAAAGCCATCGCAACCTGAGCCAGATCATACTCAGCCGGCTTGTGCAGTGCTATCCTTCCTGCAATTCTCGGCCGCCAGGCGAGCCTGCTCGTCGGTGACAAAGATCGAACGCCTCAGCCCCCCGCCAGTTTCACGACACATCAAACCAAGTTCTTGCACCGTTTGCCTGTTGCACAAAATCAGGGAGGTAATATGCGTCACCCCAACGTGCTTTGCCGTGGCAGCCTGCTTGCAGGTTGCTGGCTGCCACCGATTCACCACGCCATGCGTGCCAGAGTTCTGGCGCCCCTACTCCTCATGCTCCTCATGTCGTTAGCGGGCGCAGCGTCGGCCGCTTCACGCGCCACGCCAACCCGCACCGCACCTGACCCACTGGGGAATCGCGCCCCTGGCATGTCCTGGCAGCAGCCAGACCCTGACTCGCCCGCGCACACAAGCGTGACCGCGGACGCGCCGGTCGAACCGGACAGCCTGGGGACGTGGACGCGCATCGCCTTTTCTTCCTATCGCGATGGGAACTGGGAAATCTACCTTACATACGGTGATGGCTGGCAGCCGACACGCTTGACCAATCACCCAGCCAACGACGTTGAGCCAATCCTGAATCGGGGCGCTACGAAGATCTTCTTCGTCTCCGATCGCAGCGGCCGTGATGAGATATTCGTGCTGAATCGAGACGGGAGCGGCTTGCGCCAGTTGACAACCGGCGCGGGCGCCAAACGCAGCCCCGATCTGTCGGTCACGGGACAAATGCTGGTTTATGTCGTCGCATCGGCCACGCAAACCGATATTTTCGTCAGCAATGCCGATGGCAGCCAGGCCAGGGCATTGACACAAGACGCTGCCGCGGACGAGAGTCCGACCTGGACGCCTGATGGCAAGATCGCCTGGATTCGCACAGAAGGCGGTCAGGCGCGGGTCTGGATCATGAATGCCGATGGCAGTCAACGTCAGCCGCTCACCGCCGTGCTGCCAGGACTACTGGACATCGTCTGGCTCTCGAGCGATAATCTCTTCGCAGTCACCTACAACATAGACAGCGATCCTGCGCTGGAAGTGGCGTACTTCTACCGCGATCGGGGCTATTGGTACGACTATCTAGACGCCGAGAATCCCCTGGTAGATTACCGGGTCAGCGGTCGGGCGCCCAATGAGGAATCTCTCCTGGTTGACCGGGTGGAATACGTCATGCAGGGCAACCAACGCGTACTCAATCACATCTACATCCAAGAGATGAGCACATTCACCTCATTGCGTTTGATCGCCTCTGGCATGGACAGGCAGGGGCATTGGCAAACGACCGATACCGAGCCGCCGGTGGTACACACCATATCGCGTTCAGGGTATACCCGCGCTGGTGGATCTTTCGTTCCGTTGGCCGGCTTCGATACAGGAGGAGCCGGTATCCGCTCTTACGATCTGCAGTATCGCCTGGGCGCTAACAGCGTTTGGACCAATCTACTCTCGAACGGGCCTGTACCATGGGCTGAATTCATCTTTGTCTCCCCGCAAACGGTTTTCTTTCGCGGCCGCGCACGCGACAACGCATTCAACGTGCAGGAATGGACAACGAATCCCAACGGGGATACCCACACAACGGCCTATCAGTGGGAAGTGATGGGAAATGTACTCGACACGCGCAGCATTCCAATTGCGAATCCCGTTCTGAATCTAACGCCGCCGGCTCTGGGCGTGGACGTGGGCAACAACCCAGGCGCATACACCGCTTACATTTCGACAACCCAGGTCTACACGATCTGGGCAACCCAGAGCGGATACCAACCGGCGGCGCCTACGCCTCGGTTGATCAGTCATGACACCCAGCTCGATTTCTACCTGGCCCCAGCCGACAATCTGATTCGCAACGGAGACTTCGAACTGGACGCGCCGGCCTTGCGCGATTGGATTGTTCGGGGTGCGGTTTCTGCCCAGGCGCAGCGAGACGCCGTGACGACCGGTTCCTGGGGCGCGCGTGTGGGGCAGAGGTGGACAGTGCCAGACGCGGAACGCATCAGTCGCACGGCTGGTTATGCCTACGATCCTACGTTGGCGTTTGGCCCGGCCGGGACGCTGCACCTGGCATGGGCCGATCAATGGGACTTGAATAGCGGCAACCGGCGCATCGCCTACACCACCTGTGCATTCGATCAACCCTGCCAAAGCCCCCAGGCCCTGTGGCCCGGTTTCGCGCCACGTTTGACCATAGGTTCAGACGCCGTTGTCCACCTGCTATGGCAGACGGTAGACGCGCAGAACGAACAGGTATGGCGCCTCTTCTATGCTCAACGGGCAGCCGGCGGCGCCTGGACTCCGGCGCGTGAATTAGCCAGCGCTGACATCTATCTGAGCAGCGCCTTGACCGTTGACAGACAGGGAGCTCCACATGTCGTGTGGGGTGGCAGCGCCGGGTTACGTTATCAGCGGCGCCAAGCCAACGGTGCCTGGACTGCGCCCGAATCGCTTGGAACCGGACGCGCGATGCCATCCCTGACCGTCCTCGCGGATAATACGGTCCTCGTCGCCAGCGCTTACACTGCCTTCAACTTCTGGGAGCGCAGCCCGGCCGGAGTGTGGAGTCAACGGACCCTCGACTTCCCCTATCAACCAAATCGGCCAGACATGCTGGTGGATCCACAGGGCAACACGCATGTCGTATGGTGCGATCAGTATCGAAGCGCGAAGTATACCGTGAGAAACCCGCAAGGCGCGCTCACAACGCCCATTTGGATGGGCGCCTCGTGCGAATCGGCGCGTTTGTTACGGACTCGCGACGGGCGCTTGGTCGCTTTCGCAGGGGAATCCGGCTACCTGAACGCGATCTACCAACTTGCGTCGGGCGCCTGGTCATCTCCCTATTCCTGGAACCGATGACCTGGGACGGCAGAATGTTGGAAAGCGCCAACCTGGCTAACTCGGATCGCCTCGCCGTCGTGGCGCCGGCCTATGATCCCCAGGCCAGGCGCGGCCCAACATCTTCCTCACCCGCTTCATCCTGCAGCCCGAACAAACCGATGTGAGCAGTATCAGTCAAGTCGTCGCTCTGCCGCCCGCCATGCATCGCCCCACCCTCAGTCTGCGCTATCGAATCGAAGGTCCGTATAACAACAACGAGGATCTGGCCAACCTGGTCCTGCAACTACCAGATCGCACGGTCGAGCTCCAGCGCATGACCCCAGATCCAGACCCGCGGTTTCGTTTCGCCTGGTTCGACCTGAGTCAATATGCTGGACAGACCGTGACCGTCACACTCGCCGTATCGAGCACAGCCGACGGGCGCTTCACCACGGCGTTTGCGGACGAGGTGGCGCTTGGCTCCTGGCTCACGCCATTGGCGCGCTCAGTCGAGCCATCCGTGCTGCCCATGTACCAGGAAACACCGGTCATCATTCACGGCGCCAACTTCATCCAGACGCCCACCGTGAACGTCGGCAACATCAGGGTTTCCAACGTGCAGTGGCTCGACGCCAACACACTGCGCATGATCGTTCCGGCGCGCATCGGGCCAGGCAGCTATACGATCAGCGTGTTCAACCCCGGTGGGCAGGAGGGGCAATTGCCCAATGCGCTCACCATTCCCGGCGTGAGCTACCTGCCGCTGCTGTTTGGCAGTCGCGACTATCGCGGCCTGCCCTGATCTGCCATCGGGGTGAAATCTGCCCGACAATCAACCGACATGAATTTAGAGGAGAGAACCATGCGAATCACACGTTATTCTCAGGTGTGCGTCATCGCCCTGATGGGGATCATCCTGTTGCTTGATCGCCCCTTCGACGCAAACGCCGTGCCGCCCGAACCACCGATTGCGGCGCTAAAGGAAGCGTGGTGGTCACAGCACCTGACCGACCTGCAGCCGCCTCTGGTCCTGACCAACGAAGTGCTAATGCCTGCACCGAGCGCTGCCGAGACACCCAGCAGCTACACTGGCTGGACGCGCCTGGCCTTCGTTTCATACCGCAATGCCAATTGGGAGGTATACACCGCACGCGGGGATGGCAGCCAGGCGACTCGCGTCACCAATCATACCGCGACTGAGTTGGAGCCGCGCTTGAACCGCGGCGGTACGCGCATCGCTTTTGCCTCGAATCGCACCGGAGCCTACGAAATCTATGTGGCCAACGCAGATGGCAGCGATGTGCGCCAACTGACGAGCGGCAGCGGCCACAAACGCCAACCCGACTGGTCGCCTGACGGACGCCGCCTGGTGTTTGCTCAAGAGCATGGCGACAACTGGGACATCCGTATCATCAATGCCGATGGCACAGGCGCCCAGTGGGTCGCCAGCCATCCTGACGATGATCTCTACCCATCCTGGTCCCGCTCCGGTGAACTTGTTTGGGTGCGTTACCTGGGTTTCGATGGAACCCTGTGGGCGGCGAACAGCGATGGCAGTCAAGCTCACGCCATCAGTTCACCCTTCCGCTTCCTGCAAAATCCAGTATGGTCGCCCAATCATAACTACATTGGGTTCGATTTCGATGCCGATGGCGACTATTGGAGTGAGATCGGAGTATATGATGTTCAACACTACCACCTGGCTTACGTCAAAGACACAGGTTTGAGCTTCGTAGACCTGTGGATGGGCGATTGGGCGCCCGATGGATTGACGTTGTTGGCATCGAAGATCGAATATGTCGTAGAGGGAAACCAACTGCTGATCCAGCGTGCTTCTGTGATGCACATGCGGTCAGATGGTAGCGCACCGCTGCTGCCCATGATCTCAGGGGGTATTGACATGGAGGGAGATTGGACAACGACTGACACGATGGCGCCAGTCACCCAGGTCAACCCGCTGCCGCGCTTTGTTCGCAATGAGGTCATTGTCACCTGGTCAGGCGCTGATGTGGGAGGCGCCGGCATTAGCAGTTACGACATTGATTTTCGCAATAAAGCCACGGGACCTTGGAATCTTTGGCTAACGACTCCGGAGACCAGCGCCACACTCTGGCGAGAACCGGGCGCCACCGTGGCGTTACGCAGTCGGGCGCGCGATCGCGCGTACAACGAGGAGGCATGGCCGACCAATCCGGATGGGGACGCGCTGACGACTTTCTATCGTTGGAGTGTACAAGGCCATGTGCGTGACAACCGTAACGTCGTTGTGCCTCACGCCAGCGTCACGGCGCCAACAGCGCTCAACAGCGCCCAGAGCGATGCGATGGGCCTCTATGCGATGTATGTTGCTGCCGGCGGCGACTACACGATGACAGCCAGCCACGCGGGTTACGCGCCGATTGTCCCAACGAGCATCGCCCTGCGCGCAGATCGGGGCTTCGATGCTTACGTAGGCCCGCCAACGAATCTGCTGCGCAATGGCGACTTCGAGCTGGGCGGGCCGGCGCCTGCAAACTGGCTGGTAGAGGGAAATATCCCGCCGACAGTACGTGCGGATGCGGCTGCGACCGGGCGTTGGGGCGCGCTGGTAGGGCAGCAGTGGTCCACACAACCGTTTACGCAGATGACATCTCCGCCAGGCTACAACTATGCTCCCACACTGAGCGCCGATACGGGCGGGACGCTGCACCTGGCCTGGCAACAACGCCTGTCCCAGAACCAGTTTGATAACTGGATTGTTTACGTGACCTGCCGGATGGAGCAACCCTGCTCGATCGAAGAGCGTCTGTTCCCCGGGTCTATGCCGCAGATGGCAATTGGCAGCGACAATCGCATGCACCTGGCTTGGGCCGTCCCGGAGCCTGAACCCACTAGCTACACCCTGATGTATGCCAACCGGCCGTTGACCGGAACCTGGTCTACGCCGCAAACAATCGGCGCTCTCGGCGGGTCCTACGACCCCTCTCTGGCCCTCGTGCTTGACAGCCTCAACCGCCCTCACGTCTTGTGGGCCGATGTGAGCGGCGTGTATTATCGCAAGCGACTCCCCAGCGGCGAATGGGATTTTCCCGAATTAGTGACATCTTCTCGTCGCCCGTCATCCCTCGCCATCACCCCGAACCGCGAGGTTCATGTCCTGTCTAGCGGGCAAGAAGAGCTCTCGTATTTCCGCCGCCAAACGAACGGTGCCTGGCAGCAGGAAGCCGTCCCCGGATCATCTTCCGGGATGCAGCTCGCAACACTTGCCGACCCCGCAGGCCGCCTGCATGTTCTCAGCAACAGCCCAAGCACAGACGGCGTGCATTACAGGACGCGGGAACCGGGCGGGACATGGACGACACCCGTGCGGATTAGCAGCACTCACGGCTATCAGATGAGCCTTGCACAACGAGCCAACGGTGATCTGGTCGCTTTCTGGTATAGCGGCGAAGGCCTTTGGATAGCCTACAGGGCCAACGGTTTGTGGAGCGTTCCGCATCCATTGCCTGGTTACAACTGGGAACCCAATCAGCTCTCGCTGTGGGCGCATCCGACGAACGATTGGATCGCGCTGGCCGTCCCCGCCATGCGTGAAGACAATTATCCCTACTGGTATCACCTCCACCTGAACCGCTTTCTCCTGCAACCGGAGCAGGCTGGGGTGAGCAGGCTGAGCCAGTCGTTCACCATTCCGGTCAGCCAGAACGCGCCAACCCTGTCATTTCGCTATCGCTACCAACCCGAAGGCAGTGCAACTCTCGATCCGGCCACCCTGCACATCAGCACGGCTGGACAGACGCACCTGCTGCAAACTTTCGTACCCGTGACGACGACACAACAGGCCTGGTTCGACATGAGTCGCTGGGCCGGACAGACAGTGACGGTGACATTCAACGTGTCGGCGACCGCCGATGCGCGCTACGGCGGCCTGCTGCTGGACGATGTCGCCGTCGGTCCGTGGCTAACGCCCCAGGTGCTCTCCGTCGAACCGGCCACGGTACCACCGCGCGTCAGCATGGATATCACCGTACATGGCGACAACTTCGTCTTGGTCCCGACGGTGCGCGTGGGCAACGTCACATTGACCAACGTGCGCCGCTCCGGTCGCCAGGTCTTGCTGGCATCCCTGCCCGATACCCTGTCTCCTGGCGTCTACGATGTTCAGGTCATCCATCCCGGCGGGCAAGAAGCCGTTCTCCAAGCGGGCCTAACCGTAGGCGGCCGCATCTTTCTACCGGCGGTGATGGCAAATTGACGGAATTCTCCACATGTGGAAGAATTCGAATAAACCTGCGTTACCATTACCTGCGTTACCATTGCGCCCGCACCAATCGTCGCTGCGCGACACCCGGCGCGGCAAGACAGAACGACCGAGAGGCGTAGGTGATGAGAAGGAGACACGATCTTCATGCACCTGCAAATTCTGCTCCACACCGGCGAGGCGGGACTCCCCGAACTGCTGAGCATGATCTTCTTGCTGATCGCCGCGCTGTTCGTGCTCGTCGTTGCCCTGCGCAGCCCGCGGCTGCCGCGCTACCAGCGTCGCGCCCGCTCGAAGGGCGATCAACATCAGCCCAAATGATCCCACTTCGAGCAAGGAATTCTCACACAAAGACGCCGGGACACGAAGAAAAACTGTTGCCTTCGCGTCCTGGCGTCTCTGCGCCCTTGCGTTCAGAAATTCAGCGCACGACCGTCGTCACGCACCGGGCGGCGGATCCACAAAGGCCGGGTCAATCTGCATGGCGGTAAAAACGGCGCCCTGCGGGTCTTGCAGCACCGCAAAGTGCCCCATGTCTCCGGCCGACGTGGACGGCACCAACACACGGCCGCCGAGCGCCTGCGCCGTCGCCGTGATGGCGTCCAGGTCTGTCACCATGAAGTAGATCGCCCAGTTCGGCGGCACATCGCCCCAGTTCTCGTCTATTTGCATCATGCCGGCGTGGCTCCGCCCGTTCTGGACGAAAACCGTGTAGCCATTGGCGTCGGTTTCGCCGCTCCAGCCAAACACGTGCTGGTAAAAGGACTGCGCCTGCGCGGCGTTGCGTGTTTGCAGCTCGGTCCACACCAGGGTATTCGGTATATTCACCAACTGTGCGCCGATGTGCTGGCGCGGCTGCCAGACGCCAAACATCGCGCCGGTTGGATCCTGCGCCATCATCAGGCGGCCTTCGGACATGACATCCATCGGCGGCATCATCACTATGCCGCCGGCCTCGGCGATCCTGGCCGCGACGCCATTCGCGTCATCGCTCTTCACATACGCGCTCCAGAACGACGGCACGCCCTGCGCCTGCAGATCCGGACTCAACGGGCCAAGTCCGGCCACCGTCTTACCCTCTATCATCAGCATCGTGTACACCGGCCCCATGTCGGTCGGCCGGTCCTCAATTTCCCAGCCAAACAACCCCGCATAGAACGCCTTCGCGCCTTCCGGGTCCGTGGACGACAGGTCAACCCAACAGAAAATCCCGTCAGGATACTCCTTCACGACATACATAGGTTTGCTCCTTTGCTCTCACGCGACGTAGATCATACATCAACCAACAGGGTAGACAATTATAGCACAAATAGAACATTTGGTCTAATTCACCCTTTGCGATTTGCGGTTGCCGATTTGCGATTGCCGATTTGCTCTCTGATCTCTGCACTTTGCACTTTGTCCTTTGCACTTTGTCCTTTTCCACTTTACAGACTGCCCAAATGCGGGTACAATTCCGTTATCGTAATCACACATGACAGCGCAAACGACCCGCCTGTCATCACCTGAACCCCCGCGCCGTGCGTGCAATGGCAAACACAAGGAGGTGCATTCGATCTGATTCTTCACCCCATCGCGCTGCTCCCCGCTGTCGAACAAATTCCAACATCAGTTTACCCTTGGTTGTCGCAACTCAGAGGAGATCACTCATTATGCCATCCCATTCTCGTGCCCATACCCTGGGGCGCTTGCTCTTGATGGTCATGCTGGCCGTGCAACTGCTGGCCGGCGCGCTACCGGCCGGCGCCGATCATACCCCCCCACCCACCGTTGTCAATATCCCCGGCTCATTGCAGCAAGAACTGGGCTGTCCGGGCGATTGGCAGCCCGACTGCGCCGCCACCTATTTGGCCTACGACGCGGCCGATGATGTCTGGCAAGGCACCTACACGGTGCCGGCCGGCAGCTATGAGTACAAAGCCGCGCTCAACGACGGTTGGGGCGAGAACTACGGCCTCAACGCCGTCCCCGGCGGCCCCAACATCCCGCTCAACCTGGCCGCTGACACCAGCGTCAAGTTCTACTACGATCACAAGAGCCACTGGATCACCGACAACCAGGGCTGGACCATCGCCACCGTGCCGGGCAATTTCCAGAGCGAACTCGGCTGCCCTGGCGATTGGTCACCGGACTGCCTCCGCAGTTGGCTGCAGGACACCGACGGCGACGGCATCTACACCTTCACCACCACCGCCATCCCCGCCGGCTCGTACGAAGGCAAGGCAGCCCTCGACGAGAGCTGGTCGGTGAACTACGGCGCAGCCTGCCAGCAGGGCGGGGCCAACATCCCCTTCACCGTCGCCAGCGATGGCGCCGAAGTCTACTTCCAGTACAACGCCGCCACCCACTGCCTGGACATCAACACCGTGGGCGCACCGCGCGGCGACCTGTCAACCGCCAAAGCCCTGTGGGTCAGCGGCGACACCATCGCCTGGAATGCATCCGGCGGCAGCGCCAACAGCTATGAGCTGTTTTACGCGGCCAATGGCGGCATGACCCTGGCGCCCACCGGTATCGAGGGCGGCGACGCGATTGCCTTGACCTACGATCCGGCCGGCCTCAGCCCGGAGATTCAGGCCAAATTCCCGCACGTGGCCGGCTATGACGCGCTCAAGATCAGCCCCAGCGACCTGCCGATGGTCAAGGGCCTGCTCACCGGTCAGATCGCCATGCAGGCCAGGAACGCCGACGGCAACCTGGCGGACGCCACCTCCCTGCAAATCCAGGGCGTCCTCGACGACCTCTACACCTACGGTGGCGCGCTCGGCGTCACCTTCGATGGCGGCGCACCCACCCTGGCCGTCTGGGCGCCCACCGCCAAGAACGTGACCCTGCACGTCTATGATGACTCGACCACCACGACCGACGCCACCTTCCCCATGACTCTCGACACGAGCACCGGCGTCTGGGGCATCACCGGCGACGCTGGCTGGATGGGCAAGTTCTACCTGTTCGAGGTTGAAGTCTACGTGCGCGGCACGGGCCAGGTTGAGCACAACATGGTGACCGACCCGTACTCCTTCAGCCTGAGCATGAACAGCATGCGCAGCCAGATCGTTGACTTGAATGATCCCGCGCTCATGCCCGCCGATTGGGACAGCTTCGAGAAACCGGCGCTCTCCTCGTTCGAGGATATCTCGATCTACGAGCTGCACGTGCGCGACTTCAGCATGAATGACGCCACCGTGCCGGCCGAACATCGCGGCAAATACCTGGCCTTCACCGACAGCGCCAGCAACGGCATGACGCACCTGAGCAGCCTGGCCGCGGCCGGCTTGACGCACCTGCACCTGCTGCCGGTGTTCGACATCGCCAGCGTCAACGAGGATGCCAGCCAACGCCAGGAGCCGGACTGGGCGCAGCTCGCGTCCTACCCGCGCGATTCCGATCAGCAGCAGGCGATCATCGGCCCGCTGCGCGACCTGGATGGCTTCAACTGGGGCTATGATCCGTATCACTACACCACCCCGGAAGGCTCCTACGCCAGCGATCCGGATGGCACGGCCCGCATTCTGGAATTCCGCCAGATGGTGCAGGCGCTGAACGAGGCCGGCCTGCGCGTGGTCATGGATGTGGTCTATAACCACACCAACGCCAGCGGCCAGAACGATCGCTCCGTCCTCGACAAAATCGTGCCTGGCTACTACCATCGCCTGAGCGTGCTGGGCAGCGTCGAAACCAGCACCTGCTGCCAGAACACCGCCAGCGAATTCAACATGATGGAAAAACTCATGGTGGACTCACTGGTGACCTGGGCCACGCAGTACAAGGTGGATGGCTTCCGCTTCGACCTGATGGGCCACCACATGAAGCGCAACATGGAAACGGTGCGCGACACCCTCTGGGCGCTCACCCCTGACCAGAACGGCGTGGATGGCGCCAGCATCTACCTCTACGGTGAAGGCTGGAACTTCGGCGAAGTCGCCAACAACGCCCGCGGCGTCAACGCCACCCAGATCAACATGGCCGGCACCGGCATCGGCAGCTTCAACGATCGCCTGCGCGATGGCGCTCGTGGCGGCGGCCCCTTCAGCCCCCTGCAACAGCAGGGCTTCATCAGCGGCCTCTACTACGATCCCAACGACGCCGACCAGGGCACGACCGACCCGCGCGCCAAGCTGTTGCACTACATGGACTGGGTTCGCATCGGCCTGGCGGGCAACCTCGCCGCGTTCACCTTCATTGACAAGGATGGCAACCTGGTGCGCGGCGACCAGATTGACTACAACGGCTCGCCGGCCGGCTACAACGCCGACCCGCAGGAGAATATTGTCTACGTGTCGGCCCATGACAACGAAACCCTGTTCGATGCCATTCAAGCCAAGGCCGCCATCTCCAACAGCATCGAGTCACGCGTCCGTATGCAGATGATGGGCCTCAGCCTCACCAGCCTGGCGCAGGGCGTCCACTTCTTCCATGCTGGCGATGATCTGCTGCGCTCGAAATCGCTCGACCGCAACAGCTACAACTCCGGCGACTGGTTCAACCGCCTGGACTTCTCCTACCGCGACAACAACTGGGCCGTTGGTTTGCCGCCCGCCGGGGACAATCAGAGCACCTGGGCCATCATCGGGCCGCTCTTCCGCAACCAGGATCTGCGCGCCCATGGCCGTGACATTGTGGCGACCGCGGATCATTTCCAGGAAATGATGACCATCCGCAACAGCTCGGCTTTGTTCGACCTGGCGACCGCGGATGATGTGATGTCACGCGTCACCTTCTTCAACACCGGGCCGGACCAGACGCCCGGCCTGATCGTGATGTTCATCGCCGATCGTGTGGGTGGCGCCAATCTTGATCCGTATCATGACAGCGTCGGCGTCTTCTTCAACGCCAGCGATGAGGCTCAAGCCTACCAGATGCCGACCAGCAGCGAGTATCACCTGCATGAAGTGCAGGCCAACTCGGCCGATCCGATCGTGCGCACGGCGACGTTCGACCGGAGCACAGGCACCTTCTACGTGCCGGCGCGTACCACCGCCGTCTTCACCGCGTACGATCCGCCGGCCATCGAGGCCAGCATCGAGGTGACTCCCACCACCGCGCTGGTCGGCAGCACCGTGGATGTGCAAGTACGCAACCGCAACATCGGCGGCCCCGGCCAGGGCCTGCTCCACCTCGTGCCCCTGAACACGAACCTGGTGCGCTACCAGGACGGCAGCGTCTACGGCGGCGCCATCCCGGTTACACTGCCAATGGGCGAGGCCCTGCGCATCTACCAGACCCGGGGCTTCCAGGCACTGCTGAGCCAGATGCCAGCCACGGGTGATGTGGTAGCCATCGCCTGGCTGGGTAACCAGGACATGGGCCAGGAAGTCCGCTTCGGCTTCAAGGTCACAGTGCAAACCGCGGCCGCCGGCCAGTCTGTTACCTTCGACGATACGGTGATGTACCAGAACCAGGTCCTGGCCACCGCCACCGCCAGCGTCACCGTCCCGCCGCTCAACGCCTATGAAGAGATTCTGCAGGATGGGCTTAACGGCTACGACGGCACCGGGGATGTCTTCCTGGACGCCTGGTCGCCTGACACCAACTACGCGGGCAGCAAGTGGATGATCATCCGCCAGCCCAACACCCGATCGGTGCTGGTGCGCTTCAACTTGGCGCACATCTCCCCCTACGCCCTGGTGGGTCAGGCGCAGATCGGCTACTACGTCACCTACGCGGCCGGCAATCCGGTCACGGTGGACGCCTACCAGGTCTACAGACCGTGGGTTTCACACAAGGCCACCTGGAATCGCGTCAACCGTGATGACCTGTGGCAGACGCCGGGCGCCAACGGCGTGGACGATCGCGCTCAAACCGCCACCGACAGCGTGACGTCCAGCAGCGCCGGGCATTGGATCTGGTTCAACGTCACCGACCTGGCCCAGGGCTGGGTCGCCAGCCCGGAGGCGAACAACGGCGTCCTGCTCAAGGGCGTGGGCACGGCCAATGCCGAACTGATCGTGGCCGGCTCGAAGAGCCTGAACCCCACCTTCCGCCCGCAGATTCGTTTGATCTACCAGGCGCCCTGACACCTGAGAGCACTCTGAGGCTGGGCGAACGCCCCGCGGCAGCATGCACACGATGCGCTGTCGAGGCGTTCGCTCAGTCAGACGATTCTCTGCGCCAATGTCAGCGTTGTCTGAGAACTCACCTTGTCCATTTCATCTGTCCGTTTCCTCAACCTGCTGGTCTTCACGGCCGGCCTGGTAACGCTAGGGGTCGAGCTGGCCGGTTCACGCCTGCTCGACCCCTGGTTTGGTAATTCCCTCATCGTTTGGGCCAACCTGATCGGGCTGATTCTGCTCTACCTCGCGGCCGGCGCCTGGCTGGGCGGCCGCGTGGCGGACCGCTCGCCGCACGCCGAAACCCTCTTCCGCCTGACGGCCTGGGGCGCAGGCGCGGTCGGCCTGATCCCGGTGCTCAGCCGCCCGCTGTTAGCCCTGGCCGCTGATGCCTTCGACGCCTACGACGCTGCCCTGCTCATCGGTTCGTTCCTGGCCGTGCTGGCCCTCTTTGCGATCCCGGTCATCCTGCTGGGCTGCGTCACCCCCTTCGCGCTGCGCCTCGTGCTGACCGATGTGCAGCACAGCGGGCAGACGGCCGGCCGCCTGTCGGCGTTGGCGACGCTGGGCAGCATCAGCGGGACGTTTGGCACGGTGCTCCTGCTCATTCCCAACGTCGGCACGCGCCGCACCTTCTTCCTGCTCAGCCTGCTGCTGCTGGGCCTGGCGCTCGGCGGCCTGTGGCACGCACGACGACGCCCGCCCTGGTCATACATCATCCTCTGGCTGCTGATCCTAACGCTGGCGCTGCAAAACCCGGGCGCCGTCAAGTCACAGACCGATCTTAGCGGCGGAGGAAGGGTAGAATTTGAAACGGAGTCGGCCTACAACTACATCCAGGTGTTGCAGCGACAGGGTGAGGTGCTCCTGAAGCTCAACGAGGGGCAGGGAATTCATTCGGTCTACCGGCCTGGCGGCGGCCTGGCCGATGGTATCTGGGATTACTTCTTGCTGGCCCCGTTTTTTCAGCCCGACGCCGCATGACCCGGCTGATGTGCAGCGCATGGCGCTGATTGGCCTGGCCGGCGGCACCATCTCCAGCCTCTACAGTCAGGTCTACGGGCCGCTGCCCATTGATGGCGTGGAGCTTGACCCGGCCGTCATCGCGGTGGGGCGCCGTTGGTTTGGCATGAACCAGCCCAATCTCAACGCGGTGGCCCAGGATGGTCGCTATTTTCTGGCCCACACCGCCGCACGCTACGATGTCATTGCGGTTGATGCCTACCGTCCACCGTACATCCCCTTTCATCTGACCACCGTGGAGTTTTTCAGCAGTGTGCGTGAGCATCTGACCCCCAACGGCGTGGTTGCCATCAACGTGGCGCGCACCGACGACGACTATCGCCTGGTGGACGCGCTGACGGCCACGCTGCACGCGCTTTTTCCCAGCGTCCTCATCATTGATGAGCCGACCAACGGCGCGACCCTGGGCAACAGCCTGGTCATCGCCAGTCAACAGCCGGTCACGCTGGCCGATTGGGAGACCAACACCGCTCGGCTCACCCATCCCCTTCTCGTGACCGTGGCCCAGCGCGCCCGCGGGCATGTACGCCTCGCGCCGGCCACAGCAGCGGGCAAGCCGTGGCGCGATGACCTGGCGCCGGTCGAACAGACGATGCATGGCCTGATCCTGCGCTTTCTGCTGGCAGAGTAGGCGCGTGAAACCGAAATGGGTCTTGCTTCGTTGTGGTCAGGGATTGTTGCGTCTGAGTCAGCGGTCGGCGTCGAGGAAACAAAGCACGCTTTCGCTGACGCCCCAAGCCAGGCGCTCCTGCTGCGTGGTCAACAATTGGCGGTCGCCGCCCAGAAAACCAAGCTCCAGGATCACCGCAGGCGTGGCCGCGGCGATGCGATTGAAGGCGTAGTATTGCGTCATGTTGTGGCTGATCGAATTGAGGTGTTGCGGCAGGCCGCTCTTTTGACCGTACTCGCGATAGACACAGCGCAGGAACTTGTCTTCCAGCAGCGGCTGCGCACTCTGTTCCGAGCGGGCCGCCTTGTAACCGCTCAGCGCGACGCACGAATCGGCGTGGATCGAGATGAAGGCGTCGGCCTGATAGCCATCCAGGCGGGCATCCTTTTCGGCCAGAACATCTACGCTGGCGCCGGCCTGGGTCAGGCGCTCGGCCACCAGGCGGGCCACGGCCTGGGTGATCTGGGTCTCCTGCAAGCCATCGTCGCACACCGCTCCCGAATCGTAGTTCATGTGCCCGGCGATGATGCCCACCGTCTTGCCCGCAACCGCGCGCAACGGGCGCTGGCGCGGGACGCGGTTGGGATCATCCCAGGGCCAGGCAAAACCGGCGGCGCTGCTGCGCCAGGAGAGCCAGCCGGCCACCAGCAGGATGACCAACGTGAGCAAGAAGGCGGTGCGCTCAAGGCGCTTGACAGTAGATCGGCGCATAGATGATTCAGGTTTAGCGGGTATGATAATGGCACGGCCCCATTTCGGCAAGCGCAGCGAGCGGTGATTGCAGGCAGGGCATTTGACAAACCCAAAGGGGCCGGGTATAGTCAGCGCGTGCAGCTATACTGCAAGCGATGAACGAGACGCGAGATAGCGGAGGATCAAACAGGCATGGTTGAACTGGGCCAATGGTTGCGTGAAACCCGTGAGACCAAGGGGCTGAGTCTGGCCCAGGTCGAGGGCGCCACACGTATCCGCCAAAAATACCTGGCTGCCCTGGAATCAGGGGAGCCAGAAGAACTGCCCGGCGATGTGCCCACGCGCGGGTTCCTCCGTAACTACGCCACCTTCCTCGGCCTGGATGCCGATGAGGCGGTACGCCGCCTGGGCAAACCCCGAGCCGAAGTCATGCAGATCGCCAAAGTGGCCGAACAGGCCATGGGGCCACGTGCGGTTGACTATCGGCCCATAGAAGTTGAACTACACCATGAATCGCCGTTCACCGCGCGCTGGTTGGCCATTGGCCTCCTGATCGGCATTGCGCTGGTGGCCCTGGTGCTGGGCGTCTGGGCGTGGCGTACCAATCCCCAACTGCTCTCCGGCCTTCTGGCGCCGCTCAGCACGGCGACACCCACGAGTACCGCCACCGCACCGGCCAATACGACCGCCCCAACGGCCACGCCCGACATCTACCGCATCACAGCCACGCCAACGGCAGGCATCTTCCTGCTGCCCACTCCCACCCCCACGGCAACGCCCATCTCCACGGCGGCCCCAACGCCCACCATGACCCCCCCCACGACGGAAATGGAGGTGGTGGTGCGAGCCGTGCAGCGCGCCTGGGTGCGCGTGCTGGCCGATGAACAGGTAGTCCTGGAGAAGGTGCTGGAGGCCGGCAGCGAGCAGCGCTGGCAGATACAATACAGCTTCGTCCTGCGCACAGGCAACGCAGGCGGTGTCGAGGTCACCATCAACGGTGAGGCGCAGGGCGCCCTGGGCAGCCTCGGCGGGATCGAAGAATGTACCTGGACCCTGGCGGATGGATTAGTGTCGCGGCGGTGTGGCAATGATGGCGACAGTACCGTGACCTCCAGCGTGACAGTAACCGCTACATCCATGACGCCTTCGCCGACCAGCGTCACCGGCGCCTCAACGCCGGCTGCCACCGCAACGCCCGGTCGCACGCCCACGCCTGGGCAATCCTCCAGGCTGATGCCGCAGGGGAACCCTGCCCACCCCTGCGCACCCCTGCCCAACGAGATAATGAGTACGCTGTGCTGACCTATTATTTACTGACCCTCGGCTGCCCCAAAAACCAGGTTGACAGCGAAGGCATGGCCATGCTGATGCTCCAGCGCGGCTATGGATCCACGGCGAATCCGGACCAGGCTGATGTGCTCATCGTCAACACGTGCGGTTTTCTGGAGGCGGCCAAAGAAGAATCCATTGCCGTCTTGCGCGACCTGGGCAAGCACAAACGCCACAATCAGGTGTTGATCGCGGCCGGCTGCCTGGCGCAGCGCAATGGCGCCGAGATCGTGCGCCGCGTGCCGCGCGTGGATGGCCTGCTGGGCACCCGGCGCTGGCTGGAAATTGTGCAGATGGTGGAAACGCTGCGCGGCGGACGCAATCGCCGCGGCCAGGGGCGCTACGAGTTGGTAGGTGATCCTGAAATCCCGCAGCCTGACGCCACCCCACGGCCCGGCGTGGTGGCGGGCAGCGCCTACCTGAAGATCTCCGATGGCTGCAACGCCCCGTGCGCCTTCTGTTCCATCCCTTCCTTCAAGGGCGGTCTGCGCAGTCGCCCCTTTGCCGGCATCGTCGCGGAAGCAGAGGCGCTGGCCGCGGCCGGCGCGCGTGAGCTGATCGTGATTGCTCAGGATTCCACCGACTACGGCCGCGACCGCGGGGAAGCCAATTCCCTGCCCGCCCTGCTCAACGCCATCTGCAATCGGGCCGCGGGCCTGCGCTGGCTGCGCCTGATGTACG
The DNA here is from genome assembly GCF_016704685.1 of Candidatus Amarolinea dominans. Lineage (NCBI taxonomy): Bacteria > Bacillati > Chloroflexota > Caldilineae > Caldilineales > Candidatus Amarolineaceae > Candidatus Amarolinea > Candidatus Amarolinea dominans. The sequence goes on along the minus strand of NZ_JADIZS010000028.1, from coordinate 28,762 downwards.
CCTATCCGGGGCATGTCAGCGATGAGTTAATCGAGATGATGGCGAGCCAACGCACCATCGTGCCCTACCTGGACATGCCGTTACAGCATGGGCACCCGGACACCCTGGCGCGCATGAAGCGGCCCAGCAGCAGTCAGTGGGTGACGAAGACAGTGGGCAAGCTGCGCAGCGCCCTGCCTGACCTGGCCCTGCGTTCGACCTTCATCGTCGGTTTTCCTGGCGAAACCGAGGCCGAGTTCCAGGGCCTGCTCGACTTCGTTCACGAGGTGCAGTTCGACAAGCTGGGGGTCTTTACTTTCAGCCCCGAACCGGGCACCCCGGCCTTCGATATGCCCAACCAGGTGCCGGCCGCACTCAAAGAGGAACGCCGCCAACGCCTGATGGCCGCGCAGCAGCCCATCTCCCTGGCCCGCAACCAAGCCCAGGTGGGACGGGTGCTCGACGTACTCATCGAAGGCTTCGACAATGGGTATAGCGTGGGTCGCAGCTATCGCGACGCACCTGAGGTGGATGGACTGGTGCTTGTACCAGGCGCCCGGCCGCACCCGGTTGGAGAAATGCTGCCGGTGCGAATCAACAGCGCCCTGGAGTATGATTTGGTGGGCGAGGCGCTCGGTGAGTTAGTGCTCCGGTAGTGACGAAACCGCTCAATCGCCCAACAGCCTGGCCAGGAACCCCTTCGATCGGCTATCGGCCGCGGATCGCGGCGCGGTCAGCGTGCGCAACTGGGCCTGCAGACGCTGCACCTGCTCCAGCAGCGTGTTGACCGCCGCCTCGGCCGCCTGCATACGCGCCTCGACGCCCTCACGCCGCGCTTCGTCACGCCGTCGCAGTTCTGTCAAGTCACGCTCCAGTGACAACATGCGGTCGCGCAGACGCTGATTCTCCGCCTTCAGGTTGAAGTTGTCCTGCACCACCACGCCGATCAGGTCGCGATTGGCCTGTTGGCCGTTCAAGATCGCGCGCTGGGCGTCGGCAAGGCTGCGCAGGCTGGCAGCCACAACCATGACCGCTGCTTCTGGCCCCGCGGTCATGACGGCGACATCCTCGGCATCAGCCTCAGTCGCGGTCAGCAATTCGGTTGACAGGTCGGCGTCTGCAAGCGATTCACTCATGCTACTTGTCCATCACCCGGTAGGTGCCATCCACCACGCGGCCCTTCGTCTCCGCGCCGCTGCCCGGCGTACTGGCGGCGTCGCCAGGGCCGGCGCTGCTGGCTGGTGGTGTCTGGCCCCGATGGAATGCCACCACCTCCGGCGGCGCCAGCATGACAAACAGGCGCATGGCGATCAACACAATGGCCAGGTCATCCAACTGCCCGAGGACCGGCACCAGATCAGGGATCAGGTCAATGGGGAAGATGGTATAGGCCAGGGCCATCAGCGGCAAGAGTAATTTCGTGGAAGCAGGCACGCGCCGATCCAGGAGCAGCTTCCACACCAGGTTGAGTTGTCTGAGCAGGTCGGCCAGCAGGCCTCTGCGATCGTTGGTCTGATTCATGTGATTCCTCACAACATGATCTATCTGTTATAATACCCCTCTGCGTCGCCCTATTGTAATGCCAAGTGCGGCAAATGCCAAGCGGCCTGGCATACAAAACGCGGCGATCTTCAGCAAAAACGCCGGGCGGGCGATTTTCTGCGGGGTTGACCGATGCGCATGGCGTCCGAATGATGCTTACTCTGACCCAAACCTTAACCGATTACCCGGTGTCGCTCCTGCGTGCCATCGCCGATGCACGCGGGCTTCAATCGTTAGTACACGCCGCCACACCGGCCGCGTTGGCCGTGGAGTTGAGCGCGGCGTTGGCCGATCCTGGCTCGATTGTGGATGCGGTGGAGCGGCTGCCGGAGACGGCGCAGACGCTGCTGGCGGCGCTCGTGCAGGCCGGCGGCGCGATGACTGCGCCGTCGTTTGCCCGCCTGGCCGGCGAGGTGCGTCAGGGCGGACCGGCCTGGCTGGCGCGTGAACAGCCCTGGCTGGCGCCCATCAACGCGGCTGAAGTGCTCTGGTATCAGGGGCTGATCGGCCGTGCGTTTGCCACGGTCGGCGGCGAAACCGGCGACTTCATCTTTGTGCCGGTTGATGTCCTGGCCTGGCTCCCCAGCGCCAGCGTGACGACCGGCGCGTCGCTGCAATTGCCGCTGGCGCCGGCGCCTGGCACGGTGCATCTCAGCAGCTACCGCCTTGCCCTGGATGCCGGTACGCTGCTGGCCTTCGTGCAAAACAATGAGGTGATGCAGGACCCGACCGGGCGCTGGCGCGCCAGTGATCTGGCGGCGCTCAATCAACAACTGCTGGCGCCGCTGCCCGAAGCTTCACTGAAAGGGGCGACGGGGGCAGCCGGGGCGGCGGATGGCGGCGATCGCCTGAGCTTACTGCTCACCCTGGGACAAGCCCTGGGCTGGTGGCGAACGCACGGCGGCCGGCTGCGCCTGCTGGCGACGCCGGCGCGCAGTTGGCTGCAAGCGCCGGCGCCGGATCAAGCCCATGCCCTCTGGCAGGCCTGGCTTGCCTCCACCGAGTGGGACGACCTGCGCCGCGTGCCCGACCTGCGCTGTGAGGGCAGCGGCTGGCGCAATGATGCAGTGGCGACGCGACGCCGCCTGCTGGTCCACCTGGCTACCATCCGCCCTGGGGTCTGGCACCGCCGCGAGGATCTGGTAGCCGCCATACGGCGGCATGATCCCGACTTTCAGCGCAGCGATGGCATCTACACCACCTGGTACATCCGGCGCAGTCACGAATCCACCTACCTGCTGGGCTTCGAGCACTGGAACGAGGTCGAAGGCGCGCTGCTGCGCTTCCTGATCGCCGGTCCGCTGCACTGGCTCGGCGCGCCGACATCGGCGCATCAGGACACGGCGAAACGGCCGGCGAGCACGGCCCACTGGACACCCTGCGCGTGACGAGTCAGGGCGCGGCCTGGCTGGCCGGTCAACCGCACCGGGTCAATGCACCGCCGCCCGCTCCCATTCGCGTGGAGGCCGATTTCAACGTATATGTGCCCCACAGCGCGGCCGCGTTCGATCGCTTTCGGGTGGCGCGCTGCACGCAGTGGGAGGCCAGCCAGCCCGATTTCCGCTATCGCATCACGCAGACCGCGCTGCGCCGCGCGGCCGCGGCCGGCGTAACGGCCAACCGCGTGCTGGCTTTTCTGCGTTATGTCACACAAGGGCAACTTCCAAGCAACGTGGCGCGGGCACTGGAGAAACTCGAAAGCTAAAATAAAGGTAACTATTCAGGTACCTTGCGCCGACTACAGCCGAAGAATTCGGGCCCCGCCGAACCATTTTTCGAACCGGCTGGATTACAAGTAAAGGACGGTTCGATCCGATGGTCTTCTTGCAGTTCGTTCCTTTCATCGCGCTGCTGATCGCGGCCAACCTGGCCGAGCGCAGCGCCGGCTGGCGCATCCTCACCTACCTGTTGGTGACGCTGCTCAATATCGTCATGATTCTCTTCAGCTTTATCTGCTTACTCATGCCGGCCCATGCTGGCAACGCAGGCGGACAATCCCCTCGAACGATCTGCCCTTCCAGCCTCACTGGACTGCGCTGGGGCTTTGGCTGTTGGCAACCGGCCTGCTCGCCTTCCTGCCCTGTCATTCCTGCGCTGCGCCGCGGCCTGGCCGCGCTGTTGCCGCTCGACCCGCGTCCAGTGGTTCATGCCACCGCCTGGTTTTCGCTTTATCTGCTCGGCTCCGTGCCCATTCAGTTAGCCATGCTGGGCGGCAGCTTGGATTCGCTCTCGGATATGGGCAGCCTGCTCGACATCTCCGCGCTGTGGCAGCAGGGCGCGGCTTTCATCATCATGGGGCTGTTCGGCGTGGGCCTCTGGCTGCGCCGCAGCACCGATGAAGTCACCGAATCGCCTCGGACTGCACATGCCCAGCGCGCGCCAGTGGGGCCTGGTCGTCGGTCTGGCCGTCCTCTTCGTCTTGCTCGATCAAGGGTGGCCTGGGCCTGGGGCAAACTTCGATCCCTGGTCAGTTTCGAGCGCATCGGCAAGGTGTCGGAACGCTCTTTGGCGGCCTGATCACGCCGCTGGGTGCGCTCACCATCGGGCTGTCGGCCGGCCTGGGTGAAGAGTTGATCTTCCGCGGCGCGCTGCAGCCGCGCTTTGGCCTGATCCTCACCTCGTTCCTGTTCGCGGTCATCCATGTGCAGTACGGCCTTAGCCCCGCCGTCGTGCAGGTTTTCGTGCTGGGCCTGGTCCTGGGCATCATCCGTCAACGCGGCAACCTGACCATGTCCATCGCCTGCATACGCTCTACAACGCCACCCCCTCGTGGTGTTGGCCTTGGTCATCCCCAGCAGTTGACGGCTCATGAACGCAGACCTGCAGGCACAACTCGATCGGATCGCTGACCGGCTGGGAATCAGCCGGGGGATGACCCCAGGCGCAACAGCGCCGCGCCCCCCTGTCCGGCCAATGGCGGCCTCGACCGGCCGCAGCATCGAGATACTGATCCCCGGTCAGGAGATCGAGACGCCGCACGGGCCATGCTTCGTGCGCGAGGTGGTCTATCCTGGCTCAACGCTGCGCAGCCGCTACGCGCTGGCTGCCTGCCTCGGTCAGCCGCTGGACACGCTGGCCGCCCTCTATCCCGAAGCCAACCTGGATAACTTCGACTTCGCCCGCGCCGCGTTCCTGGACACGGAGACGAGCGGGCTGGGCGGCGGCGCCGGCACCTACGCGTTCATGATCGGCGTCGGCGTCTTCGAACCGTCCTCCGGCCCGCCGGTTAGCCAGGAGGAAGCGAGCGCCCCGGCGCCCCCCGCGTTCAAGGTGCGCCAGTTCTTCATGCGCAGCGAGCGCGAAGAACGCGCCGTCTTACACGCGCTGGCCGGCGTGCTGGATGCAGCCACGAGCCTCGTTTCCTTCAACGGTCGCGCCTTTGACTTGCCGCTGCTGACCAATCGCTTCATCATGCACCGTCAGACCCCGCGCCTGACCACCGCGCCGCATCTCGATCTGCTGCACCCGGCGCGACGCGTCTGGCGCCAGCGCCTGCCCTCCTGCGCGCTCAGCAGCCTGGAAACGCAGATCCTGGGGCTGCGCCGCGATCAGGCCGACGTGCCGGGCTGGTTGATCCCCTCCCTCTACTTCCAGTATCTGCAGACGGGCGATGCCCAGGACCTGGTGGGCGTCTTCTACCACAACCTGGAAGACATCCTCTCCATGGTCACGCTGGCCTCCACGCTGACCCGCCTGCTGGCCGATCCGTGGGCCGGCGAGGACGATCCACGCGCTCGACATGGCGGCCCCGGGGGACACCTACGACCAGGCCAGGGCGGCCTGCGGAGGCCGAGCGCGCCTACCGCGCCGCGCTCTCGCGTCCGCGGCCGGACGACGTGCGACTGCACACCTCCAGCCGGTTGGGGCAACTGCTCAAGCGGTTGCAGCGTCTGTCCGAAGCTGCGGAAACCTGGCAGGACTGGATCACGCACGTCACGCGCAGCGCAAACGTCAAGGATCTGGAGCCCTACGTGGAGCTGGCGAAGTACCACGAGTGGCACGCCAACGATTGCACGGCGCTGATGTGGACGCGTTGGGGTGAGCATGAAGTCGAAGCCTGGCCGCGCTCACCCGCGCGGCGGGAAGCACTGGCCGGCTTGCAGCATCGGCGTGAGCGCTTGCAACGCAAGCTGCAGGGCAAAGAAGGAGCGTAGAAGCGAGACTGATAGAAATACAAGGTCGTGCCGCCCACCGTGCGCCCAGCTTTCTCTGCCACGAATTTCACTAATTTGCACGAATTCCAGGGGCTTTTCGTGTCAATTCGTGTCATTCGTGGCATTCGTGGCAAGAATCCGCCCGGCTTTCTCTGCCACGAATTTCACTAATTTGCACGAATCAAGCTTCTGTCTTCGTTTCGATTCGTGCAATTCGTGGCCGAAAATCGGGCCGATGGTCTCCTTGACCCGGTTGCCGTCCGCGTCGTACACATAGCTGGCCGTGACGCCCCCGCCGCTGATGCCGATCAGCCGGTTCTCTGCATCGTAGGTCAGCGTGACATCTTGACTGCCATCGAGGCGCCGTGTTGTACCACTTCTGCCATCTTTGAGTTTCACTCCAGAAATTGTCTCAAGCAAACTCGGAAACCAAACCATGGACACTTGGCATCTGGTATCTCCGCACCGCGACATGCGCAACGGTGATCAGTGGCCTCCAGACTGGTCGCCCATGAACTACTTCTTATAGAGCGCACGCCAGCATTTCCTTCTCCAACCCAATCGGTCGTTGGAAACGTTGGGTAACTCGATGGTACATCGTAACACCATTCGAATGTGTTACCATGCATATCACACAAAGTTCGTTGTACTGTGTCTTGCCAACGTAATAGACGCCGCCGTTGCTCTGTACCGTGTCGAGTAACCCCTGCGTCGTGTACGCATAGTGTACCTGCTCGCCAATCTGACTCGCACTGCCGCCGGGGTATTTCATCCACAGCGGTCGATCGGCGGAATCGTAACTCTCGTGCCGATAGTTTTGCACACCACAGAGCAAGAATCCTGTACATCCTGTTCATCCTGTCCAAATCGGCCTGCAGGGTGAGCAGTTACAAAATTCGTGACATTTGCAGCAAAATTCCACCAGCGTGCTCAACGCGACTCTCGCCACGAAAGTTCCGTCAATTTTGCGCGACTCACCGGCGCGTCGTTTGCGGCTTGATAGTGTTATAATGAGACGAAGCGTAAAATATCAGTGAGCGCCGCCCAGCGTTGGGCCTGACTGCAGCACGCGGTCATTTCCCACGCCGCGGCGTTTCTTATGCACAGCGGGAGGTTGCCAGTGAACAGACGTGTCGTAGTCACCGGGATGGGAACGATTTCACCGGTTGGCTTGAATGTTCCCACGGCCTGGGAAGCCCTCAAGGCGGGCAAGAGCGGCGTGGGACGGATTACCGCGTTCGACCCATCCCCGTTCAAGACGCAAATTGCGGCCGAGGTCAAAGGTTTTGACCCTACCAAGTTCATGGATACCAAAGAAGCGCGGCGCCTCGATACCTACATTCATTATGCCTGGGCGGCGACCGTCGAGGCCCTGGCCGATTCCGGGCTTGACCTGGCGCACGAGGATCGCGAACGTGTCGGCGTCATCGTGGGGTCGGCCGTGGGCGGCATCGGGACACTGCTCAGCCAGTACGATATCCTGCAGCAGCGGGGGCCGCGCCGCATCAGCCCCTTTTTCATTCCCGCCATGCTGGTGGACAGCGCCGGCGGTCAGATTGCCATTCAACTGGGCATCCGCGGGCCGAACATGGCCGTAGTCAGCGCGTGCGCCACCGGCACCAGCGCCGTGGGCGAGGCGGCCGAAGTGGTAGGGCGCGGCGATGCCGAGATCATGATTGCCGGCGGGGCCGAGGCGGCCGTTGTGCCGCTCACCCTGGGCGGCTTCGATGTGATGGGCGCCATGTCCACGCGCAACGACAACCCCGAAGGCGCGTGCCGTCCGTTCGACGCCAACCGCGATGGTTTCCTGATGGGTGAAGGCTCCGCCATCCTGATCGTGGAGGCGCTCGACCATGCCCTGGCCCGCGGCGCCCGCATCTACGGCGAAATCCTGGGCTATGGCGGCAGCGCTGACGCCTATCACATGGCCGCGCCGGCTGAAAATGGCGAAGGCGCGGTCGTTGCCATGAAGTTGGCGATCCGCAAGGCCGGCATCAAGGTTGAGGAGATTGACTACATCAACGCGCATGGCACGGGCACCCGATTGAACGACAAGGGTGAAACCACGGCCATCAAAGCCGTCCTGGGCGATCATGCCTACCGGGTAGCCATCAGCTCGACCAAGTCCATGACCGCGCACTTGCTGGGCGGGGCGGGAGCCTTCGAGGTCATGGTCTGCCTCAAGGCGTTGACGGAAGGCATCATCCCGCCAACCATCAACTACGAAACGCCTGACCCTGCCTGTGATTTGGACTACACCCCGAACGTCGCGCGGCGCTTGCCCATCCATGTGGCGCTGTCAAACTCATTTGGCTTTGGCGGACACAATGCAAGTATCGTCGTGCGTCGCTGGTCGCAGCCAGAAAATGCCGCTGTGACAGGGACGACGGTTGCCTGAGAGGCAAGACCACAAGGAGAATGGATCGCCATGGCCCGCTATGCACAAATCGTCGGTTGGGGTTGCTATGTACCTGAGCGTGTGCTCACCAATCGTGACCTGGAAGGCATCATTGACACCTCCGATGATTGGATATTCAGCCGAACTGGCATCCGCGAGCGCCGCATTGCCACCAACCCGCGGGAGACGACGGCCACGATGGCTACCAAGGCCGCGGCCGCGGCCCTGCGCGTGGCCGGTGTGTCAGCCAACGAGGTGGATTTGATTATCTGCTCCACCTCCTCGCCCGAGCATCAATTTCCGGCCACGGCCTGCCTGGTGCAGGATGCCCTGGGCGCGGAGCACGCGGGCGCATTCGATCTGAGCGCGGCCTGCTCCGGTTTTGTCTACGCCCTGACGCTGGCGCGCAGCATGATCGCCACCGGGGCTGCGCAAAACGTGTTGGTGATCGGCTCCGAAACCCTCTCACGCATCGTGGATTGGAGCGATCGCACCACATGCGTGCTGTTCGGCGATGGCGCCGGTGCGGTGCTCCTAAGCGCCAGCGAGGAGCCTGGCGGCATCCTGGCCAGCGTGCTCGGTTCGGACGGCTCCGGCGGGGAGCTGCTCTCACTGCCGGCGGGCGGCAGCCGCATGCCCACCACGCTGGAGACCGTCACCGGCCGTCAGCATTATGTCAAAATGGACGGCGCCGCGGTCTTCCGCTTTGCCACCCGCATCATGGCCACGGCCACGCGCGAGGTGGTGCAGAAGGCCGGCCTGACCCTGGATGATATTGACCTGATCATTCCGCACCAAGCCAACGCGCGCATCATCGAATCGTCGGTGCATCGCCAACTCAAGATTCCGCGCGAGAAGATCTTCGTCAACCTGGAACGCTACGGTAACACCTCCACCGCCTCAATTCCGCTGGCGCTGTGCGAGGCCATCGAGTTGGGTCGCATCAAGAAAGGTGACCACCTCGTTTTCGTCAGCTTTGGCGCCGGGTTGACCTGGGCCGCGACGGCGATCAAGTGGGGCGCACCGGTGCCTGTTTCCCAGCCCAAGTGGTGGAAGGAGGCGCAGCGGCAGGGCGCGTACGGAGCGGCGCGCGCGCGTTCCACGGTGCGCCGTCTGCTGCGCAAGTATGACAGCCTGGCGGAAGATATCCGCGTGTCGGAGATCGAGCTGCCGGAACGGTTCCGCGTGCTGGGCCTGGGCAAGCGCGGGGTCAAGAAGCACGAGCAAAACGGTAACGAGTAGGCCCATGCTGAATCCTGAAGAATTCGAGGCCCTGGTGGTGGAAGCGGTCGCGGGCATGCCAGATCAGATTCTGGGCTATCTGCGCAATGTCGCAATCACGGTCGAGGTATGGCCGACGCCGGCGCACCTGGCTCGCAGCCGCGTGGGGCCAGGCTACACGCTGTTTGGTCTGTACGAGGGCATTCCGCTGATCCGCCGCGACTCCGGTTACAACCTGGTGCCGCCTGACCGCATCACCATCTTTCAGGGGCCGATCGAGCAGTTTTTTCGCACGCCCGAAGCGATCCGCGAACAGGTGCGCAAGACCGTCCTGCATGAAATCGCCCATCACTTCGGCTTCGACGAGCGGGAGATTCGCGATCTCGGCTATTGACACCGGGCGATGGCCGTGGTAAACTTTTCTCGCTTGCAGATGCCCTCGCTAGAATTACGTCTTATCCGTTATCATATCGTGATGGAGTTCATATGACCACGATGACCAAGCCGCGCGATCCTCCCCCACGCCCTGCTCCGCGCAGGGCGCCGACGGCAGCGCCCGCTGCGCCTGACGACAGCCGCTTCATCGTCCACCCGCTCCCCAGCGCCTACCCGAAGCACGGGCCGCCCACGCCAGAGGACCTGGCCGAACTTGCGGCCTGGGAACGCGAGGGTGGCATTGGGGTACTCCCGCGCCTGTTATGGCCCAAGATTGACCATATCATCACCGAGGACGACGAACCCGTGGACAACATCTTCTCCGAAAAGCAGCAGCGACTGTTGACCGAATCGCTCTACACCTCGTGGGCCGGGCCGGGGGAGGGTCGTCCTTTCCTGGCGGCGGCCAATGTGGGCCTTTTTATTACCGTAGAGTTCTCTCCGCTGGTGCCCGATGTCATGCTGGCCGTGGATGTACGCACCCATGCTTTCGATCTGTGGGCCAAGGAGCACCGCTCCTTTTTCATGTGGCACCATGGAAAAGCGCCTGAGATTGTGATCGAGGTGGTTTCGAATCGAGAAGGCGCTGAAAACACGCGCAAGCGCGTCCGCTACGCGGAGTTGGGCGTTTCCTACTACGTCATTTTCGACCCGCTCGATCAATTGGGCGAGGGTATTTTGCACGTTTTTCAACTACAGGGCCGCACGTACGTGGAACTTCCTTCACGCTGGTTTGCCGAGGCGCAGATCGGCCTGACGCTGTGGCAGGGCGACTACGAAGGGGTCACCGCCACCTGGCTGCGGTGGCGTGACGCACAAGGCAACTTGATTCCCACCGGCGCCGAACGCGCCAGAGCCGAACATCAGCGAGCCGAAGCCGAACGCCAGCGGGCTGAGACCGAACGCCAGCGGGCCGAGACCGCACGTCAGCGGGCCGAGGCTGAACGCCAGCGGGCCGAGGCTGAACGCCAGCGGGCCGAGGCTGAACGCCAGCGAGCTGAGACGGCTGAGCAGCAGGCCGCGTTGGCGCGCGACCGCAGCGAGCGGCTGCTGGCTCAACTGCGGGCGCTTGGCATCGAGCCAACGAACGGCGATTAGGTGTGCGGGGTCGTATCTCAACGCAGGGACGCCAGGGCGCAGGGGCGCAAAGAACCCCGCTGCGTCCTGGCGTCTCTGCGTCCTTGCGTTGAGAAATTCGACGCCAGGGCGCAGGGGCGCAAAGAACCCCGTTGCGTCCTGGCGTCTCTGCGTCCTTGCGTTGAGAACTTCAACGCACCTCAATCGTCGCTCTTACTGCCAATGAGGGTGATGTTGCAGCCAATCTGGTAGCTCGCCTCCGGATTGTCTGGATTCACGATCTTGCCACTGGCGTAAAAGCCCACGCTGCCCGTCTTGAACTCCTTGGCAGCCCCCACCAGCTCGCCCCATTTTTCGCCGTTTGGCCCAGTGATCGTCAACATGATGACTTTGGGCGCCTTGTCGTCGCGTTTACTTGCCATGTGATTCCTCCCTTTCGGTCACGATGAATGAAATGCCTGGCTCCTGACTTTTCTGCGCGGGTCGCACAGCCAGACCAGGATCGTATGATACCACCAGGGGCGCATGGCACGCAAGGCCGGTCATTCCAAATCAGCAAATCCAAATGGCCCCGGAATCGAGGCTTTAGCCGGTGCAGTTTGCGGCTTTGCTGGCCAAGAAACCGGCTGAAGCCTCCAATCCAGGTCCGATAAACGCCTGCATTTGGAATTCCTGGCTGCATGTGGTCGCTGTTTGTCTTTCGCCCAGATTTGACTAAAATAGCACGCCGGACGCCGCTCGATCGGCGCCCTGATTTTTCATGACGCGGAGAAGATAACCATGCCCGATCAGACCCAGCAATCCTATGAGTTTCGTGCGGAGATTCAGCAACTGCTGCATATCCTGGTTCATTCGCTCTACACCGAGCGGGAGATTTTCCTGCGTGAGTTGATCTCCAACGCGTCGGATGCCCTGAGCCGCGTGCAGTTCGAGATGCTCACCAATCAGAGCGTGCTTGACTTAGACGCGGCGTTGGCCGTACATATCACCTTCGATGCTGATGCCAAGACCCTGACGGTCAGCGACAGCGGCATCGGCATGACGCAGGCCGAGATGATCGAGAACCTGGGCACCATTGCCCATTCGGGCGCGGCCGCGTTTCTCAAGCAAGTGGCGCAAGAAAAGCGGCCGCTGACCGACATGATTGGCCGTTTTGGCGTTGGCTTCTACGCGGCGTTCATGGTGGCCGATCGCATCCAGGTTGTCTCGCGCTCCTACCGGCCTGACGCCGAGGCCGCCCAATGGAGCAGCACCGGCGACAATCAGTACAGCGTTGGCTCCGCCGAGCGGCCGGCGCGCGGCACCGATGTCATCCTGCACCTCAAGGAAGACGCCGCCGAATTCGTGACCGCCTGGCGCCTGGAACAGATCATCAAGAAGCACTCTGATTTCGTGGCGTTTCCCATCTATGTGCAGGACAAGGTGGCCAATCAGCGCACGGCTCTCTGGCGCCGCGCCCCGCGTGAGGTGACCGACGAGGAGTACGACACCTTCTACGAGCAGTTGACCCTCGACTTCGAGAAGCCGCTGCGGCACCTGCACTATGTGGCCGATGCGCCGGTGGATATTCACGCGGTGCTTTTCGTCCCGCGTACGCGTGAGAAGGGGATGATGAGCCTGCGCAAGGACTTTGGCCTGAAGCTCTATTCCAGCCATGTCCTGATCCAGGAGTACAACAAGGACCTGCTGCCCAACCATTTCCGCTTCATCGAAGGGGTGCTCGATTCCGAAGACATCCCGCTCAACGTGTCACGCGAGACGGTGCAGGCTAACCGCCTGCTGGTGCAGATTCAGAAGGCGCTGACCGGCCGCCTGGTCAAAGAACTGGGCGCCCTGGCGAGCGAGAAACCGGACGATTACCGCGCCTTCTGGCAGGAATTCGGCGGTTTCATCAAAGAGGGTGTCGCCACCGACATGGCCGGCATGGAGAGCCTGCTGCCCCTGCTGCGCTTTCGTTCCACGCAAGCGCCGGCCGGGGACGAATGGGTGTCGCTGGCCGGCTACGTCCAGCGCATGCAACCCGAGCAGAAGGAAATTTACTACATCCTGGGCGAGGACCTGACCTCGGTGCAGCGCAGCCCGCACCTCGATCCGCTCAAACAGCGCCATATCGAAGTGCTGACGCTGGTGGAGACGGTTGACAGCTTCATGATGGTGGCCCTGCGCGAGTTCGACGGCAAGCCGCTCAAGAACGTGGATAACGCCGATCTCGATCTGCCGCCGCTGCCGGAGCAGACAGATGAGCCGGCCGACGATGCCATGCCCGATGCCGACTTCGACCGGCTGCTGGCCCGCTTTACGGAGATTCTGGGCGATCGCGTGCAGGGCGTGCGGGCGTCGAAGGCGCTGAGCAGCAGCCCCTGCCGCCTGGTGTCGCCCGAAGGCGCCATGAACCAGGAGATGCAGCGCGTCTACAAGCTGCTCGATCAGCCGTTTACCGCGCCCAAGAAGGTGCTGGAGCTGAACCGCAGCCATGCCCTGGTGCAAGACCTGGCCTTCCTGGTGACGGCCGACCGCCAGGCTGACCTGGTGCGCCTGGAGATCGAGCAGTTGTACGAGAGCGCCCTGCTGCAAGAGGGCATCCATCCGAACCCGGCGGCGTTGGTCGCGGGGATTCAGGAACTGCTGGGCCATGCTGCGCACGCCGCGCGGCAGGTCGAAGGCAGGGCAGGCTGATGCCTGGCCGCGATCCGCGCAGCAAAGGAAACGGGCAGCCCGCATGGATGCTTTCAGCCTGAGCCATTGGATCATCCTGTTCCTGGCCGCGGCCGGGGCCGGCGCGGTCAATGCCATTGCCGGCGGGGGGACGCTGATTTCGTTCCCCACATTGACCGCGCTCGGCCTGCCGGCCGTAACGGCCAATGTCACCAACACCGTGGCCCTGACGCCCGGCTACCTGGGCGCAACGCTGGCGCAGGCGCGTGATCTGGCCGGGCAAGCGCGGCGCGTCTGGCTGCTCGTGCCGGTTGGCGCGCTGGGCGGGCTGCTCGGCGGCCTCCTGCTGCTGTGGACCAGCGAACGGCTCTTTCGCAACCTGGCGCCCTATCTGATCCTGCTGGCTTCGGGGCTGCTGGCCGCGCAACCCCGTGTGCGCGCCTGGGTGGCCGGCCGCCGGCGAGATGCCGCGGCGCCGCGCCATCCCGCCTGGGTGGCCGCGCCGATCTTCGCCGCGGCCATCTATGGCGGCTATTTCGGCGCCGGGCTGAGCGTGATCATCCTGGCCGTGCTGGGCGTCACCCTGGACGATGATCTGACGCGGCTCAACGCGCTCAAGCAGGCCATTGCCTTTGCCGTCAATGTGGCCGCGGCCCTCTTTTTCGTCTTCTCCGGCCGCGTGGTCTGGCCGGTTGCGCTGGTCATGGCCGCCGGCGCCATCGCCGGCGGGGTCATCGGCGGCCGCGTGGCTGGACAGATCGCGCCGGCTCTCCTGCGCCGGCTGGTAGTGACAATCGGCCTCAGCGTGGGGCTGTATTACCTGGTGGTGTGAATGGAGGAGTTCTCTTGCTGCTTGTCAATAATCTGATCAAATCGTATAACAATACGCCGGCCCTGCGTGGCGTCAGCCTGGAGGTGCCAACCGGCGCCGTGTTTGGGCTGCTCGGCCCCAACGGCGCGGGCAAGTCCACCCTGCTCAAGCTGGTCATGGGCTTTATCGCAGCCAACAGCGGGCAGATTCAGTGCCAGGCGCCGCCCCAGCACATCGGCTACCTGCCAGAGCGTCCTGCTTTTCCAGAAACGGCCCGCGTGGATGACTATCTGCGCACCGCCGCCAGCCTGGCCGGGATACACGGTCGCCGGCAGAAGGACACGGTGGCCGGCGTCTTGCATACCGTGGGCCTCAGCGACATGGCTGGCCGGCGTATCCGCACCTGTTCCAAAGGGATGCGTCAACGCCTGGCGGTCGCGCAGGCGCTCATCGGCGATCCCGCCTTGCTCCTGCTCGACGAGCCGGCGGCCGGGCTGGATCCGACCGGCCAGATACAGATGCGCAACCTGATCCTGGCGTTGCAGCAGGCCGGCCGCACCGTGGTGCTCAGCACGCACCAGTTGAATGAAGTGACGCAGATTTGCAGTCACGTCGCCATCCTCAGCGCCGGCCGCGTGACGCGCATCGGCACCCTCAACAGCGTGCTGCTGGCCGAGCCGCACGTGCAGATCAAGGTGGATACGCTGACACCGGAGCTTGCGGTTGGCCTGCGCGACCTGGCGCCCGGCATTGCCGTAGAAGACAACCGCATCACCCTGGTGGGCGCAGCCATCGAGCAGAAAGCCGCTATCTTGCGCCAGCTCCTCGATGCCGGTCTGGATGTGCAGGGGTTGGTGCAGCAGCAGGCCAACCTGGAAGAAATCTATCTGGAGGCGATCCGTTCGTGAGACGCATCTTCACCCTGGCCTGGTTCATCGCCAAAGACTTTTTCCGCTCCTGGCAGAGCTTCGTCCCCCTAACTCTGGCGCTCACCTTTTACGGGCTTGCCTTTCAGTATGGCGCGACGCCCGCCTATTTTGCCGCGGTGACGCCGGTCGCCATGATCGTCATCACGATCGTGACGGTGCTGCTGCTGGCTGGCCGCTGCAACCGGGCGGCGTCCTATCCGTTCATTGCCCGCCTGCGCGCGCGCGCTGAAATGCTGCTGGCCGTGGTGCTGACGGCCCTGGCGCTGACCCTTGTCCTCACCATCCTGGTTACGGGCATGGCCCTCTGGCAGGACAAGTTCACCACGCCGCTGACGGGCCGCGAGTGGGTGCTGCTGGCCTTGATCTGGCCCTGTCTTTTCCTCTGCGCCGGCTTCTTCGGGCTGCTGCTGACCAACCTGACCAGCCGCGGCAGCTCGCACATCATGGTCTACGCGCTCATTGCCGCGTTGGCCGCGGTCTATGACTATCAGTTCGAGCTGACGCAGGCCGGGCAGAATTTTCTACTTGCGGTCTGGCGGCGCATCCTCGACCCGTTCTCGATCACCCTGACCCCGTTCAGCAGCGCAAACCTGCTGCAAGGCGCTCTTTTAGTGCTGGGCTACGCTTTCCTCTGCTTCATCGTCGCGGATTGGCTCTTCGCGCGCAAGGACCTGGTGTGGAGCGAATGAAACAGCGATTGAAACAGCGATTGAAATCGCGCCTGATGGGCCTGGCGGCCGGGCGTCGGCCTGCGTGGGCGCGATGCCGGTCGCCGCAGGCCGACCTGGCGGCTGAACGCCCTTGCGGCCCGAATTCATTCGGCGGCTATAGGCGCCAGGCGCCTGAGCAGTTGCGGCCCTGGTCGAAACCCGCTCAGCGAGGAAAAGACCTATGATCGGCCGGATTCGCGCCCTGGCGCTGGCCTATATTCGCCTTCACGACGAGGTGTTGGTCATGCAAGTGCCGGATATGCCGGCAGATGCCGGGCTTTGCTGCCGCTTGATTGGCGGCGGCATTGAGTTCGGCGAGCCGAGCGAGACAGCCTTGTGCCGTGAGCTGGCCGAGGAACTTGGGGTGACGGTAACGCAGGCGCACTACCTGGGCACGGTGGAGAACATCTTCACACACCAGGGGCGCCCAGGCCATGAGCTGTGCCAAATCTACACGGTGGAGATCGAGCAGATTGCCGCCCTGCGGGCGCGTGGAGACGCGTTCGAGGTGACGGAGGAGAATCTGACGAACTACACAGCCCTCTGGCGCCCCTGGGACGATTTCACTTCCGGTCGCGCCACGCTGTACCCGGACAACGTATTACGCCTCTTGCCCGGGGTCTGAAGCGGGGCGTCGTCGCAGCGGCTGCCGCTGGTCCCGGCTGCCTGGGCAGTTACGACGGCGTCAGGAGCAGTTGTCGCCCCAGTAAGCGGCCGCCAGCATCACATCCACCACATCCTGCTCTCCATCCTGATTCAGATCGTAGCGCGGCGTGGCCGGCTGGCCCCAGGCCTGACCCGCCCACTGCACATCGTAGATCGTGACCTGACCGTCTCCATCGAAATCGCCCGTCAGTTGACACACCGCGCCGTTGGCGTTGATGGTAAACTGGAGCACGCCCTGGTCATCGGCCCGGTACGCGCCGTTGACCGCTGGCGTGAGCTGCACCGTCACCACACCGGCAGCGAAGGTTGTCCCCAGGTTGAAGGCCGCGCCCGGCGTCAGATCCAGCAACACGTTCAGGGTGCGCGCGGTCGGCGTGAAGCTGTACGCCAATGGGCCGGCCGGCGGTGCGCCATCGTTGGCCGACGAGAAGAGCAGCAGCCGGTTCAGCGCGGCGTCGGCCACATGCGCGCCGCTCAAGCCGCTGCCGCTGACCAGGCTGGTGGTCGGCATGACCGCGGTGGCCGCGGCCGCCGGATGCAGCACCGTCAGGAAAACGTGATTCAGCGCACTATCGGCCGGTTCCAGGGCCAGCCGCCACTCGCCGTAGGGCACATCCTCGAAGTCATTGATGGGGCGCGGCTGCGGCTCGCTGCTGTCCCAGTGCCAGTCGTAGTTGGCATCGTTGACCCAAAACGCCTTGACGCCGCGCTCGCCGATCTTGCGCACATTGCGCGCCGGCGGCAGCAGGAATTTCATGAACAGCTTGCCGTCGCCGTTGACCGCGGTCGCCAGGTCTGCGCCGCTGTAGAGCGTCTCGCCGGGCGAAATCGTGGCCGCGCTGCCGTTGACGGTTGGATTGCCCAGGGTGTGGAAGAGCAACTGCGTCCTGGCGCCGCTGAAGGCTGCCTGCGTCACGCCCACGCGATCCAGGATGACCACGTAATCGTTGGCCGTTGGCCCGGCCGTCGCCAGCGGCCGCAGATAGGCCAGTTCGCGCTGGAAGCGGCTGACTTTCGCCACGTTGCCGCTCAGGCCGGCGTCCATCGTCTGGTTGTAGGTCGGGTTGTTATACGCTTTGGTGGCGTCGCCCAGGGCATAGGTGAAGGCGGGCGCCGCGCTGAAGCGCACGAGATCGCCGGTGTCGTAATGCACCGCATGTTGATCGAAATAGGTGATGTCGGTGGGCGAACGGCTGGCCGGCGACATGGTGCGTTGACCGCCATCGTTGGACGTGGCATCGGGCCGCGCCGACGAAAAATCTTCCGTGGGGTTGTAAACCACGAGAGTGTTATGCGCCACCGTGCGCACGTAGTAGTTGATGTCGTGGTTGCTCAGGCCATCGCCGCTGTAGACGCCGCTGTCGAGCGCCAGGTCGCTGCGCTTGAAGAGGGTGAAGCTGTTTTGATCATAGTGCTGATGGTAGGTAAAATGATCGCCGATCTGAAATGTCAGGTAGGTGGCGGCGGTGTTGGTATCGGCCGCGCCATCCGGCCAGCCGCTGCGCATGAAGATCGTGCCTGTGCCGGGCGCCAGGTGAGTCAGCGGTGTCGGGGTCGTCGCCGCCTGCCCTGGGTTGTACCACAAGAATTCCTCATGGTAGAGAAAGCTCTGTGAGTTGTCCGTGGGCGCCGCGCTCACATAGGCCTGTAGCTGCTGCGCCAGGGCATCCTGCGGAAAGCGTTCGATCAGGATCAGGCTCATGATGCGCTCGTAATTGGCAATGCTGCCGCGGTTGCGCTCCGTGTCTCCGGTGGAGAGATAGGGGTGGTAGTATTGCCCCCATTGATCCGCCAGGCCCGGCCAGCGGTGCAGCAGCAGGTAGCCCAGGCGTTCTCGATACCAGGCGCTGCTCAAGAACAGATCTTCCCCGCTGACGCTGCGCCAGGCCGCCAGAGCCTTGGCGCGCGGCCAGTTGGCAATCCAGTCGTAGATCATGCCCTCCGGCCAGGCGCCGCCCTCCGCGATGCGGTCGAGCAGGGGCAGATCGCTGTCGCGGTAACGATGGTAGCGGAACTCGTCGAGCCATTCCTGGGCGCGTGGGTTATCGCCGTAGGTTGCCAGGCCCATCAGGGCAAAGGAATAGGCGAAGCGCGGCCAGTAATTGCCCCAGCCCGGCGAGTCGTTGCTGTGCAGCGCGTCGCCCCAGGCGTTGAAATAGGCGATGAACGCGCTGCGCTGACTGGCGCTGAGGCGTCCGTAGCACCAATCGTAGACCAGGGCCACATCGCCGGCCTCGGTGGAGTAGGTAGACGGGCTGGCGATGAGCGCCTGCGCCTGACCAATGGCCTGATTGCAGAGACTGGCCGAGTCGGTCAACAGCCCCACCAACGCGCGTGCATTTCGCCGGAGGGATCACTGGCCTCGGCCTGCAGCTGCGTCCAGCGCGGGTTGGAGGGGATGGCGCGTGCTTGCAGGATCGCCAGTTTGGCCGGATCGAGGTAGATGCGGGGATGCCCGGCCGGAATCGCCAGCAGGCGCAGATGAACCGCGTCCGCGGCGCTGGCGCCGACATCGTTGGTCACGGTCAGCTCGATGTCCCACTCGCCGGGGACATCCGGCGTAAAGGACTGGATGGCGGCCGTGCCGATCAGCGCGCCGTTCAAGGCCGAGCCATACGCGGCCTGGGCCACGCGCCATTGAAAAGTCAGCGTGGCGTTGTTGCCCCCGGGGCGGTCACGGCTGGCCGAGCCGTCGAGGGTGACGGCGCCGCCGTTCCAACTGAGGTTGACCTGGTCCGGCCCGGCCACAGTCCAGGGCGTGTCGGGATTGTAGGTGACGGTCAGGATCGGGCGGTGAGCGGCGTCCGCGGCCTGGCTGCTGACGAAGGTGCGCCAGTCGCAATTGCCATCCTGATAGCCGCTGGCGTCGCGCAGCACCAGGCCATCGTTCGGCTGTTCATTGCGCACCCAGGCGCGCACCAGGCTGGTGACCGGCCAGGTGTACCAGCCCTGGTTGATGATGTCCGCGGCGGCGGATGGCGCGGCCAGGTAATCGCTGCCGGCCGCCATGCCGCGGGCGTTCCACGGCACATCGGCGCCCTGTCCGGGGAAATAGTCGAAGGCGTTGTCGCCGGTGGCGCCGTGTTTGCCAGCCGCATTGATGGGCGATTCCACCTGGTTGCCTTCGTCCCAAGCGCGCAGCACCTGGAAAAGCTCCGCGCGGCGCACCCACGGCGCGGTGACATTGCAGCCGGCCGGGGTGGTGTTGACCAGGGCCAGCGTGGCGCTCAGAATGGCGCTGTTGGGCGTGATGCTGGTCAGATCGAAGGCCAGGAGCGGGTTATCGCCATCGTTACGTGACAGGGTCAAGCCATCGTTTTGGCCGTAGTTGACCGTGTGCTGCGGCGGCGTGTCCCAGTCCAGCGAACTGACCCAGGTGTCGCGCACGCCGCTGTAGCCGGCCAGACCCTGCTGGAAGGCGGCGGTGATGATGGTATGTGGGGCTGCTTGCGCTGAGGCGGGCTGACTGGCCGGCGCGGCCGCGGCGGTCAGCAGGACGAGGGTCACGAGGGACAGGAGGGGCGTGAGGCGAGTTGCAGCAGTCATCGTATTACCTCCGTTGCGTATTGGCGTCTGGCAATGCGTAACTGCTGGGTCTGCCTGGAATTCAGACAGGATTCACAGGATTGACAGGATATTCGAACTCTCGTGCCGACAGTTTTGCACGCCACAGAGCAAGACTCCTGTTCATCCTGGTCAAATCAACTTGCAGGGTGAGCAGTTACACTCTCGTGCCGATAGTTTTGCACACCACAGAGCAAGAATCCTGTACATCCTGTTCATCCTGTCCAAATCGGCCTGCAGGGTGAGCAGTTACCCCGTCAGACGTAAACCGCATCGGTTTCGTCCGTCCGTGACGAAATTCCTCTGCAGCTTCGTGAGCCAGCGCACTCAATTTGTCGCGCGAATCGGCAAACTGCTGATTCCATCGCTCTTCGTCCGCACGGATATCGGCGTGTGTCGCGCCAAAGATGTCGGTCTCAGGTATCGGTACGAGTGGTTGATATTCCAAAAACAGGTCGAAATCGTATACGCTGTTCAAACGTTCCAATGGTAGTGTGGCGAGCAGATTCACCACTTCCTGATAGGTGACTGGCGGTTGTGTCATAGCAAATTTCGACATAAGTAACGTTTCGCCTCTCTCGTAATCATCAGACCATTCTTGATAATGAGCACCGCGTTGATCTCACTTTTACAGGTCAGCAGCTAAGTCCTCCAGAATCAGGAGGAAATCTCGGTTCACGCGACAGCAAACTCGGTGTACTGACGCTTGAAGGGGGAGTGAAAGCCGAGGACGATCTGATCTTTTGGAATGCCCAATTCCATTAACTCGCCAGCAACGCCATTCTCGGTCCAATCTTCTTCGATCCAAATTTTCCCATCACGGATACGCAGATGAAACACGACGGAATGGACTCGCCGATTACCATCCCAACCAATCGCCAGCAGAAGATAACTGTTGTTTGCTGCATCGCAAATAGCTAGCCGTTCAATTTCGCCATGGCTGTATCCAATCTGTGTGTGTTGATACAATAGTTGCTTGATCATGCGCCGGTAGTCAGCTTGTCTATCCATGCGACAATTCCTTCATTCTTTGATCAGGGCGTTTCTGACACGGTTAGTCTGGTGGCTAGTCATGAGTGACCGTTGCTCGAACGCGGACGTGCGATCAGATAATCATCAATCCGCAGTTCATCATTGATGGCGCATGTGTCTGGATCCCAGATGACCATCTTCCGATCAGGGCTAATTACGACAGATCCTTCAATTGCTTTATGTTTTCTCTGATGGCGCGTGTCTGATTGAAGACGGCCGAGCCGGCCACGGCCAGGTTGGCGCCGGCCTGCGCGGCCAGGGCGATGGTCTGCGGGCCGATGCCGCCGTCCACCTCGAGGTCGCAGGGCAAACCGCGCTCGTTGATCAGGCGCCGCAGGCCGGCCAGCTTGGGCAGGGTGGCGGGGATGAAGGCTTGCCCGCCAAAGCCGGGGTTGACGGTCATCACCAGCACCAGGTCGAGCAGCTCCCACACGCCGTCGAGCAGGAGCGCGGGCGTCGCGGGGTTGAGCGCCACGCCGGCCTGTTTGCCCAGGCCCTTGATCTGCTGCAAGAGCCGGTGCAGATGCGGAGCGGCTTCCAGATGCACGATGATGACATCCGCGCCGGCCTGGGCAAAATCGGCCACGTAGCGCTCCGGCTGCGTAATCATCAGATGGGCTTCGATGGGGATGGTGCAGGAACGGCGCACCGCTTCGACGATGAGCGGCCCCATCGTGATGTTGGGGACGAAATGGCCGTCCATCACATCCACCTGGATGCGCGCGCAGCCCGCGGCCTCGGCTTCACGCACCTGCTCGCCCAGGCGAGTGAAGTCGGCGGAAAGGATCGAAGGAACGATGCCAATGGACATGGTAGTACCGGTGCGCCCTCAGAGACAGCGAGCAAGGGATTCTCACACAAGACACGGAGCACGCAGAGAACAAGAATATCTCCATGCCCTCCGTGCCTCCGTGGTGAAATCTATCAGACTTGAACCACGGGGACACGGAGAACGTAACTGCTGGGTCTGCCTGGAATTCAGACAGGATTCACAGGATATTCGAACTCTCGTGCCGATAGTTTTGCACACCACAGAGCAAGAATCCTGTACATCCTGTTCATCCTGTCCAAATCGGCCTGCAGGGTGAGCAGTTACCGGAGAACACAGAGTATCAGAAACTCTCCGTGTTCAGGCGATCTCGCCCGCGTACATTTTCACAATCGTGCCCAGGAACTTCAGTGCATCTTCGGGTGCGCGCTGGAACGCATTACGGCCCATGATCGAGCCGAAGCCGCCGCCGTCGCGAATGGCGCGCACTTCATCGAAGACCTGCTCGTCGCCAGACTTGGCGCCGCCGGAGAAGATGACGATGCGCCGGCCATCGAACGAACTCTGCACGATGTGGCGCACGCGCTCGGTCAGGGTGGCACGCGCAATCCCGTACTTCTCATAGACCTTTTTGGCCTCGGCCTGCTCCAGATAGTCGCTGGGCAGCTTGACCTTGACGATGTGTGCGCCCAACTGGCAGGCAATCTGCGCGGCGTAGGCATCTACGTCGAGTGCGGTCTCACCCTGCTTGCTGAGGTCGCCGCCGCGCGGGTATGACCAGACAACGACCGCCAGACCCACACTCTTGGCCTCGGCCGCCAGCTCACGCAACTGCTCGTACGCTGTGTTGCGGTAGACGGAGCCGGGGTAAATAGTGAATCCGATGGCCACGCAGCCCAGGCGCAGCGCGTCATCCACACCAGCGGTGACGGCCGAAATCGGTTCGCTATCGCCGTGCAGCACATCATGGTTGTTGACCTTGAGGATCATTGGGATGTCGCCGGCATACTCGGCCGCGCCGGCTTCCAGGAAGCCCAACGGGGCGGCGTACGCGTTGAGGCCCGCGTCCACGGCTAACTGGAAGTGATAGAACGGGTTGTAGCCGGGCGGGTTGGGCGCAAAGCTGCGCGCCGGCCCATGCTCGAAACCCTGGTCAACCGGCAGGATGACCATCTTGCCGGTGCCGCCAAGACGGCCATGGTTGAGAATGCGCGCCAGGTTCGTCTTGACGCCGGGATTGTCACTGGAATACCAACTGAGGATTTCACGTACTCGGTCTTTCATGAGGAAAATTCGCCTCCCTGCAAGTTCTGCAAATTTGGAAAGATAAGGGCCGCACCCTGCGGCCAAGAAACGTGTGGCACGGCTCGACTAGCGGCCATGCCTATGTGATTACACACAGTATACCACCATTGATAACTTGGCGCCAAACGAACAGCAATTCCAAAATTTGACCGATTTTTTGAACCTCGAAGAACGCAAAGAGCGCAAAGCATGCAGACAGCAAACAGTTCAACCGCCGATTAGGAACCGCTTTGTGGTGCAAAGAGCCTTGAGATGTGATATTCCCGGCGCAATTGACGGAGAGGCCGAAACCGGCTAGAATCCCGTATACAATTACGTTTGGTAACTGCTTACCTTGGCCCCAACTGGCAGGTTGACAGGCGGCGGTCTTCTCCCCCGCGGGGGGCGGGCCCCCCGCCCCCCCCACCCCAATTTCCTGTCATCCCGTCTCTATCCCTGGCAGCCTGGCAGTTACGACGTTTGCGCACAACCAGAAATCGGGGAGCCCCATCATGAACCTTCAGGCATGGCAAGCCGCCACGCGGCAGAATCTGGGAACGTTGTCCGGGCGTCTGCGCCGGCTGGCGCCCGGTACGCTCTATGGATTCCTCGCGGCCACCACGCTGTTGCCGGTGGTGACCGCAGCCAACCAGGGTGATTTTGCGGCCCTGGTTGCGCTGGGAAGCGTGATCGGTGGCATTGGAGGGGATCTGGTCGCGAATCAGATCCAGGCCTGGAAGGACCGCAGCGAGGCCGAGCTGGCCGCAGAACTGCAGCAGGCCGCCGCCGCTGACCCGGCCTGGCGCCAGGAGTTGGATACGGTCCTGGAGAAGCTGGATGCGATCCAGACCGTGCAGGCAGCGCTCGGCCCGGCCGACCGCACCTGGTTTGGTGAGACGATTCGGCAGGAGCTGACCAGCCTGGGGAACCTAGATCGTTTCCAGGCAACGCTGGTCGCCTCCTCAGGCGCCATCGTCCAGGGCGAGAACAATATCGGCGCGGGCGCCGGAGGCGTGGCTGCACGCGAAATCCATGCCCCCATCACGATTATCAATCAGACCGGACCCGCGCAGGTTGCCCCTGACCCGGCCAACCTGCGCCTGGCCTACCTCAACCATCTCTACGAACAAGCGAACATCCTCTCCCTGGCCGGCATTGACCCCAAGGCGGCCAGCGATGCCGAAGCTCGCCTCAACCTCGCGTCGGTCTATACCGCCCTCCTGACGCGGACTCAGGAGGACGACGCCCTGCGCAGCCAGGCGCGCAAGCCCGACGAGCGCCCCAAACCGCTGTCTGCCCTGGCCCAGCTCAATCGTTACGACCGCCTGGTCCTGCTAGGCGATCCTGGCAGCGGTAAGAGCACGTTCGTCAGTTTCGTGGCTCTGTGCCTGGCCGGTGAAGCCTTGCACAAGACCCAAGCCAACCTGGCTCTGCTGATTGCGCCGTTACCGGACGATGAAGAAGAAGCCAGGCGCCCGGAATCGGAAGAGAAGAAGCCATCGCCCCAGCCCTGGAAGCACGGTGCACTCCTGCCCGTGCGTGTGGTGCTGCGTGACTTTGCCGCGCGTGGCTTGCCTAAGCCGGGGCGCCAGGCCACAGCCACCCATCTCTGGGAATTCATCGTCGCCGAGTTGAACGACTGCGCCCTGCCGGACTTTGCGCCGCGCTTGCGGCAGGAATGGATGGACAAGGGCGGCTTGCTCTTGCTCGATGGCCTGGATGAAGTGCCAGAAGCCAATCAACGCCGTACCTTGATCAAAGCGGCAGTTGAAGACTTTGCGAGCACGTTTCCCCGTTGTCGCATCCTCGTGACCAGCCGCACCTATGCCTACCAGCAGCAGGATTGGCAGTTGAATGGGTTTCAGGCGACGGTCTTGGCGCCTTTCTCGCCCGGCCAGGTTGGGCGCTTCGTCGAGCGGTGGTATGCGCATATCGGTGAGTTGCGCCACTGGAACGCCGGTGATGCCCAGGGTCGCGCGGAAGTACTGAAGCGTGCCATCGCTGGCAGCGACCGGCTGCGTGCGCTGGCTGAACGACCCCTTCTGCTGACGTTGATGGCCAGCCTGCACGCCTGGCGCGGCGGAAGTCTGCCGGAAAAGCGCGAAGAACTCTATGCCGACGCCGTTGACCTGCTGCTCGACTGGTGGGAGAGCCAGCGAGTGGTGCGCAATCCCCAGGGCCAGGTGGTCGTGATCCAGCCCAGCCTGGTCGAGTGGCTGCGCATTGATCGCCAGAAGATGCGGGCTTTCCTGAACGAACTCGCGTTCCAGGCGCATGCGACCCAGGCGGCCCTGGTGGGTACGGCAGACATCGCCGAAAAGGACCTGGTAGCCGGCCTCCTCACGCTCGCCGACAACGAGGTCAAACCCAAGCTTCTCCTGACGCATCTCAGCCAGCGCGCCGGCCTCCTCCTGCCGCGCGGGGGGGGGGTCTACACCTTTCCACACCGGCACGTTCCAGGGGTACCTGGCAGCCTGTTATCTCACCGATCACGACTACCCCGAACTGGTGGCCGACCTGGCGCGCGGCGACGCCAACCGCTGGCGCGAGGTGGCCCTCTTGGCCGCGGCCAAGGCCGCGCGCGGGACCGCCGTTGCGATCTGGTCCTTGGTGGATGCGCTTTGCTATCGTGCTCCGGACGACCCGGCTTATGCCGCGGCGGATGCGTGGGGCGCACACCTGGCGGGCCAGGCGCTGCTGGAGACGGCCAACCTGGCGTCGGTCAGCGAGCGCAATCAGCCCAAGCTGGCGCGCGTGCAGAATGGCCTGGTGCACGCGCTGCGCAGCAGTTCGCTGCCAGCCCTCGAACGTGCAGGCGCCGGACGTTCTTTGGCCAAACTGGGGGACCCCCGGCCTGACGTGCTGACGGTGGACGGCATGGCGTTCTGCTACGTGCCCGCGGGGCCGTTTACGATGGGGGAGGGCAAGGAGTTGCACCTCTGCGACCTGGATTACGGCTATTGGATGGGGCGCTACCCGGTGACGAATGCGCAGTACGCGGCGTTCGTGGCCGCGGGTGGGTACAAAGAGGCCGGTTACTGGCCGGAAGCGGCCGCGGCCGGCTATTGGCGCCAGGGCGAATTCAAGGGGCGCATTGACAGCACCTGGCGGCGAGGGCCATTTGCTGTCGGCGAGCCGCACAATCTGTCGAACCATCCGGTCGTGGGGGTCAGTTGGTATGAAGCGCTGGCCTTCGTGCGCTGGCTGAGTGGACACGCGCGGCAATGGCTGCCGGCGGGATGGGCGGTGCGGCTGCCGAGCGAGGCGGAGTGGGAGAAGGCGGCGCGGGGCGGCGAGGAGATACCGGTGTCAGCGGTGATACGACCGTTAGGTGCAGGCCTGGCCGCGGCGCCGGGAGGTGCGGCAGGCGAACCGGGAGTCACAGCGTACGTACCCGTGGGGGGAAGAGATCACGCCAGAGAAGGCCAACTACGACGACACCGGAATTGGCGCGACCAGCGCGGTAGGCTGTTTTCCGTTGGGTGCGAGTCCGTACGGTGTGGAAGAGTTGAGCGGCAACGTGTGGGAGTGGACGCGCAGCTTGTGGGCGAGGGTTATCCTTACCCGAGCGATGCGCAGGCTAGGGCGCGGTGCGAGAACTTGGCGGCGGGGCCAGATGAGATGCGTGTCATCGGGGTTCTGCGTATTATGGTAATAGAACAGGCGTTCGGTGTGCTTATCGCTACAGGCTCGACCCGGACTACCTCGTCAGGTACTACGGGTTTCGTGTGGTGGTGTCCCCATTATGACTCTGAACGCTGACCCCTCTGACCTCTGTAACTCTGAAAATCTGAAAAACATGGTGGGCAGGTCAGCATCGGTTTGTTTTCTTGCCGCCAGCCCAGCCAACGAGGCGACCGGCCAACCAATCCAAAACCGCCGGTAGGCGGCGAAATTTTTTTGCACCCCATTCCCGGCCGCCAGGGCGCCAGCTAGACGCCCTCACGATTCTGACCTATAATAAAAGAGGATGCGCATGAGCTTCCAGCCAACACCGATCTTTACCCGCACCTATGATTTTCTGACCTGGTTGCTGCCGGCCACCAACCATTTCCCCCGTGCCTACCGTCACAGCTTCACCCAGCGCCTGCTCGATGCCGCGTTCGATCTGCGCGAGCGCCTGGAAGAGGCGAACGTGCGCCTGCGCAGCGCCCGTTTGGAACGGCTGGCCCGCGCCGATGAAGCCCTCGCCAAGGTGCGCGTCTACCTGCGCCTGGCCGTGCAGTGGGGCTGGCTCAGCGGCGGACAGTACGCGCATGTGGCGGCCATGGTAGCTGAGATCGGCAGACTGTTGGGGGGATGGCTGAAGATCACCCCGTCCGACTAACCCGAAAATAGCTCTGTGGCGCAATCCGCCGGATTGCAGCGCCCCGCGCCACGGAGGCAAGCCAGCGACTTGCGCTACATTTTCATCCACGGTTGTGCGCTCCGCGCATGGATAACTAACCCGAAAATAGCTCTGTAGCGCAATCCGCCGGATTGCAGCGCCCCGCGCCACGGAGGCAAGCCGGCGGCTTGCGCCACATTTTCATCCACGGTTGTGCCCTCGCGCCAAGCGACCAGGGGCCAAACACTGGCAATTCGCAGCCCTGGGGCTGTGGTTGTAGGGCAGGCCACAGACAGCGTTCGGTGTGCTTATCGCAACAGGAACAACCCGAACAACCTCGACAGGAACAACGGGTTTCGTGTGGTGGTGTCCACATTTTTCCACGGCCGGAAATGCCCGGCGGGGACGTGCAGCCTTCGGGGGACCACGTCACTTCGGGGCCGAGGCGAAAAATGGCCGAGTCTGCTCCTGGCCGCGCCTGGTTTGCACCAGGCCGGGCACATACCAACGGCCCCGCGCCCTCGGTTCGTCCCTGGCGCGGGGCCACCCGTCCTCGTGAGCGCATGGGCTGAGGCACGCAATGTTCGCTGAGATGTACGCGTGGGACAATCTTCTCCTGGCCTACCGCCGCGCCGCCAAAGGCAAGCGCGGTCATCCCAACGTCGCCGCCTTCGAGCATGACCTGGAAGGCAATCTCTATCAGTTGCAGGCCGAGCTGCGCGCCATGACGTACCTGCCCGGCGCGTACGTCAACTTCACCATTCATGAACCCAAGCAGCGCCTGATTTCGGCCGCGCCCTTCCGCGACCGGGTCGTCCACCACGCCCTCTGCAACCTCATCGAGCCGATCTACGAACGCAGCTTCGTGGTCAATTCCTACGCCAACCGGGTTGGCAAAGGCACGCACCGCGCCCTCGACCGCGTGCAAGCCCTGGCACGGCGCTATCCGTATGTCTGGCAGTGCGATGTGCGCCAATTTTTCCCCAGTATTGACCACACCCTGCTGCGTGACATGCTGGCGTCGAAGGTCGCCGACCCGCAGGTGCGCTGGCTGATGGACCGTATCCTCGCCGGCGGCGCCGGCGTGCTGGCTGACGCCTACGATATGGAATACTTCTTCGGCGATGACCTGTTTGCCCCGTTGCGTCCGCGCGGGTTGCCCGTCGGCAACCTCACCAGCCAGTTTTGGGCCAACGTCTATCTCAACGG